>NZ_JBQFRP010000018.1:0-65498 GCF_056537465.1 Ruegeria sp. CE8 | reverse complement strand
ATGGTCCAGCGTCTTGTGCGGTCCATGGGCAGCAGGGGCATCCCGCCACCGCAAACCATTGCGATTGATGAAGATAATCCCGCTCACCACACGCCTGTCATCGACGCGCGGTTTGCCGTGGGGCTTCGGGAAGAAGGGCTACAGACGCGCCATTTGCGCATCCGCAAGCCAGAAGAGATCAGACACGTTCACCGCTCGTTTTTGAACCGTGAATCACGCCGCAAAACGGAAATCAATGGGTCCCGACGCTAGGGCGTGTTCTGGATGCGATACATGACGTTCACCATTACGAAGATCCACTGATCCTCATCAAAGACTGTTGGGCTAGTCGCGCAAGCTATGACCCGCACAACTCTAATCCCAACCGTTGGTGGAATCGCGAAAAAACTGGTGCGGACAATTGACGCTCATATGTGTTTGTCCGATCGCATCGAGTATCAATTGCGTGCTACAAGCCAGCTCCGCCATAATCTCAAGGCATACGCCGGGTTGGCTACGGCTCTTTGCCGGCATTAGCTGCGATGTGCCTGCGAAGGCACGTTGGGCTGGTTTCGAAGGGAGAGGAGGATTTGGCTGCCATACTCACTTCTTGCCCTTAAGCTTTACCTGATGCAAACTTGTACGCGGAGGAGGGATGTCTGTTTCACCGCTGGGTCTGTTAACAAACGGACCAGTGTGGGGTCATGCTTTTGGAGGAGTATGTTATGACATCCAAGACCACAGGTTCCACACCACCAGACAACCTGACACCGCAGCCCGGGGCCATGCCCAGGGTCAATAAAGTGACTGCGGATGATATCACCGCCTCGCTGAAGGCTGGGTTTTCCGACTTTCTGGCTCGTCCCATCATGAGCGGCTTTTTTGGCCTGTTCTATGCGGTATTCGGCCTTCTGTTTGTTTGGAGCCTGGTCTGGCTTGGCAAGATCTGGATGATCATTCCCGCCGTTGTTGGCTTTCCGTTGGTCGCGCCATTTGCCGCCGCGGGGCTCTATGAAATGTCCCGCCGGATGCAGAAGGGAGAGAGTTTCGGCTGGTCTGAAATCCTTGCCGTCATGGCCAACCAGAGCAAACGCGAAATGGGCTGGATGGCCTTTGTCACACTGTTCATTTTCTGGGTGTGGATTTACCAGATTCGGCTGTGGCTGGCGATCATCCTGCAGAATGCATCCTTCTCGGATTTTGACGGTTTTCTGAACACCGTTTTGTTCACACCGCAGGGTTGGACCTTCCTTGCTGTTGGCACCTGTGTTGGCGCATTTCTGTCGGCTGTCCTGTTCACGGTGACCGTCGTTGCCATGCCCATGCTGCTCGACCGGGAGACTAACTTCGTTTCCGCCATGTTGACGTCCATTCGTGTCGTCACGGAAAACCCGGTGGTCATGCTCGGCTGGGCGGCGATCATCTCTGTCACGATGCTCTTGTCGCTTGTTCCGGCGTTTCTGGGCTTGATCTTCACCCTACCGATCCTAGGCCATACCACATGGCATCTTTATCAGCGGGCTGTGCCGCCAGCCGAAGAGTGATCTGTCCAACCATCACCTGCAGCACTGCGTAATTCGCTTGAATGATGCGTCTTGATCCGCCAATGAAGCAGGAGAGGGGCATTGCGGACGATTGATCAAAGCCCAACTTGCAGCTTGCTTCGTTCGCCATCGAATGGTTCTTACTGGCCGCACGCCTGATCTACCATTACCCTGTTTCACATGGCAATCGAACCCAGACTGGACATCATCGGGGCGGCGCTCGCCGATCCCAGCCGATCCCGCATCCTTTGTGAATTGATGGATGGGCGCGCATTCACGAACAAAGAGTTGGCCTGCGCGGCAAACGTCAGCCCTCAAACGGCGAGTGTGCATCTCAAGCAACTCGAACTGGCTGGCCTGACTTCCTCGCTGCGCAGCGGGCGGCATGTCTATCATCGTGTTGCGAGTGCCGACATAGCCGAGGTGTTGGAAAGGCTGGCAACGCTATCGCCAACCGACCACCTGGCCCGCCCGGGACAGATCGCAACGGACACACAACGGGCGCGCAGTTGCTACAATCATATTGCAGGCAGGCTTGGTGTATTGATGACAGAGCGTCTTGTTGCCATTGACGTGCTGACCCTCCGTGACGATGCCATCACATTTGGCTCACGCTATCAGGCCTTTGTTGACGACATCGGGATCGAAGTCCTGCCTGTTTCTTGTGGAAAACCTCCTGCAAAGCTCTACCTGGATTGGACAGAGCGGCGGCACCACATTTCCGGGCCGCTGGCTACGGCGTTTATGCAAAAGGCCCTGGCTGTGAAGTGGTTGGAGCGCAGGACTGGAAGCCGAGCCCTGACCGTCACATCTGACGGGTATGATGCGCTCGAACGCTGGTTTGGCCTGAACAGTAATACAGTGGACGGCACCGATCGCACCTGACGGTTCGACCGTCAGCGAACCGTCCTTTTCCACAGCGCCACCGATACGAGCTATCCCTTCAGGCAAACTGTTGGAGATTGTCATGACATTGCCCAAACTCGACAAAGACAGGTTCGTTCCTGAAAATGGCCTGCGGATTACTGTTCAGGTTCCTGTTACACACGTGCAAGGGATCGTGGACGCGGTTCTGGTGGATGACGCATTGAAGTACGGCGACTATGACAGTGTCACCTATCGAACCGCGCCGGGTATCCAGCAATTCAGATCGTTGGGGAGTGGACGCAACGCAGCAACCCCAAAGGCGGTCGAGGTGCCCTGCAGTGAGTTGTCATTCTTTCTGGCCAGCGATGAGGGGAAAGTTAGCCAGATCCTCAGAAACATCTATTCATCGCACCCCTATGAAGAGCCGGTGATCTTTGTCCAGCCTTGCGTGCGAACCCTGCATATCCGGGGTGTAGATGAGGACAATCCCAACAGGTTCTGGAACAATGACGCCGAGGATTGGGTGCCTGAAGAACACCGGTAGAAAATGCCGAATGGGACATTCGCTGCATCCCTACTGAACCGCTCGCACTAAGAGTGGCTTTTCGCGTCGAGCGTGCGATCAACGGGACGAAGTTGCCATTGCCGTGATACGGAAAGCTATGCCAACTGCAATGCATACACGTTGTTCAGGTATCCTTGGCCGCCGATTAGGAACTGGGTTTCTCCAACGTGCTCGAACCCCTGCGCGAGGTAGAAAGCAATGGCGGGATCGTTCTCTGCATTGGTGGCAAGCCAAACCGACTTGGCGTCTTTTTGACGGCAGTGTTGGAGCGCAGCAGCCAACAAGCGTTTGCCGATCCCTTTACCATGATGACGCGGTTGGACGTAGAAGGTTGAGATTTCCAGTTCTGAACAACCGGGCACTGGCGCCTTGCTCGCGGAAGACACCCGAATGAAACCGTCAATTCCTTCGTCGTTTTCGGAAACAAGGATGAATTGGTCCGGATCAAGGATGAGATTATCTATTTTGGACGGAGTAAATTCCTTTAATGCGTAGTCGGCAAATGTGGCATTCACACCGCGTTTGATATAGGTGCCGATCCACACTTCAATCGAGATCGCGGCAATGCTTGATGCATCTGAAACTGTCGGATTGCGAATGGTCATGGCCGATAGATGCCAGCATGCTGGCAAAGGTCAATGCAAAAAGGGCTCAGTCGGTAATGCGACCCTCTCGCATAAGCCTGGGTTTTAAGTCTATGAGGGGTCAGTATTTTTTGCTTTCGGAACGCGCAGACGCGTTCCGAAACTGAACCGATTGACCCGACTTGATTGAATGTCTAGCCCAGTTGAACAAAAACCTGGCCGCCTTCAATCTTGACCGGATAGGTCTTGAGATCTTCGGTGCATGGAGCGGAAAGTGCCTTACCCGTGCAAATGTCAAACCGGCCCCCGTGCAAAGGGCATTCGATGACGCAGTCGATGACCAGTCCGTCCTCCAAGTGTTGCTCCTCATGGGTGCAGTGGCCGTCGGTGGCAAAGAACCCTTTTTCCGTGTTGTAGATCGCATAGGTCTGATCGCCGTGGTCCCAGCGGATCAGATCTTCTTCGTCGATGTCATCCGTGCAGCACGCCTGTACCCAGTTGCTCATGTGCCTAGACCTCTTTTGTCATCAGTTCTTCTTCAAAGGGATATCGCGACAGGGTGATCGGGCCGCTTTCGGTGACCAGCACCATGTCTTCGAGTTTCACACCCTCGACCCCACCGATCTCGCCGATATAGCTTTCGACGCAAATCACCATTCCGGGCTCTAGCTGGCCGTCGTAGAATTCCGGGTGATCCGGAGAATGCAGGATCACCGGCCATTCGTCCGCCATGCCCAAACCGTGCATCATACAAGGGTAAGGCTGGTCGCTAAAGCCCGCAGGCGGCAGATGGCGGCTGAGCGCAATCTCGGAAAACGCAGCCCCGCTTTGAACCAGCTTCGTGTTCTCCATCACCTCGGTATGGGCCATGGTATACAGGCTTTTCTGATAGTCCGAAGGCCGCCCAGGCCCGCAGCGGAACGCGCGCGAGATGTCGGCACCATAACTGAACGGCCCGACCATGCCGCAGTCGAACACGACAAGATCACCGGCGCGGATCATGCGCGAGGACGCCTCTTGCTGCCACGGGTTTGTCCTTTCGCCTGACGCCAGCAAGCGATAGTCCAGCCATTCGCCGCCGCCCTCAATCAGGGCGGACCACATATGCGCCCATAGCTCTTGTTCCATCACCCCATTGCGCAAATTGTCCCGCATCCGGGTCATGCCATCCTCGGCCACCGCGATCGTCAGGTTCATGGCAAGGATTTCTTCGGGAGACTTTATCTTGCGTGCATGTGCCAGAACCGGGGCGACGTCCGACACCATATGGCCCTTGTTCACCAAAGCCTGCTCGGCATGGAACCCGGCGCGTTCGATGGCGATCTTCTTCGCTCCTTGCCCGCAATGCTGTTGGATCAGGTCATCCATCTGATTGGCCCACTTTAGTGTCCATTCGTCATGCCGCGGCCCCGCGAACATGTAGGACAGCGGCAGCAGGTCGTCGCGGATTTCGTCGATGGTCTCCAAGGTGCTACCGGTGTTCCGCCCGGGTTCCGAGTCGAAATAGACCACCGGCCCGTCGGCGGGTATGAACAGATACCCGGCCTGAATATGCATCTGGAACAAGGTGCAGTTGCGCACGCCGGTTGCATAGCGGATCGACAGCGGCTCGACCAGAATGATCGCGTCCAGGCCCTGCGCCCGGATTTGTTCACGCAGCCGGTTTTGGCGATACCGGCGCATTCGCGGTACGTCGATCATCCCTTCGGTATCGACGGCCTGCATTGGCGGGGTGATCCATGCGGCTTGTTCAAGCGTTAACGGCTGGGGCTTAGCGGCAAAGGCCCGGCTATAGTCGGTTGCGTCGTTCATTTGTGCGTCGGCGTCCATTTATCGAGGGCCTCGAGGAACTTTTCCTTCTCGCCCGCGTGCATCGAAATATTGGTCTGCGGATAAGGGAAGTTGCCTGCAGCGCCTTCGCGGTGAAATTCACTCAGGGCGGCGACACGTTCGTCGTGGATCTGTTTGTGCAACCGGCCGACCTGTCCAAAGGCGTGGGCGTGTTTCGGCGGTTTTTTCTCTTCGCTGGCTTCGCCACAGATATCGGCCAGAAACGAGAAAATGGCATCTCCTGCCATCCCCGACCCCAGCGAGAATGTGACGACCGAGGTCTTGTCGTTCACGGCCTCAAGAACCTCTTCGGCGATGCACTCGGCTTCAACCGCGAAGACGCCGACGTCTTCCATGCGCTTCAGTGTGGTCCAGATTTCCATCGCCTCTTCAGCCTTGCGGCCAAAAGCGCGCAACCCACCGCAATGGTGGCTGAACGTGGGGATCAGCCCGATATGGCTTTGAACCGGAATACCTTCGCGGGCCATGCGCTCCATCACGTCAAAGGATCGCAATGTATAGTACATGTCGGACCCACGTCGCATCGCGTCAAAGGCGTCTGCGACGATTTCATCATCCGAACCAAACCGCGCCCAGGTCGAGCCCACCCCGGTGAAATGCGCCGGTGCCAGCCTGCGGATGTCTTCAATCTGATTAGAGCCGACGACGAACAGGTCGATCCCCGCTTCGACACAGGCGCGGATCTGGTCGTTGTCGGCCGGATTGGCCATGGACAGCTTTTTGCCCGATCCCTTGAGCGCCTTCAAATCGGCTACCGTTTAGTTGCGGATCGCCGGGTTGCGGCTGAAGTCATAGATGCGCTTCATGTTACATCGTCCTTTCTGCAATACGTTCCACTGGCCCGCCGCTGGTTATCATGTGGGGAGCCTGCCGGATCGATTGGGCCTTGGTCGACAGACTCAACGTGCGACGCAACGTGATGACAAAGACTTCCCAATTGGTGCGCAGGAAACCAGGGTCAGGTTCTGGCACCTGATCGTGAACGGCCTCGGCCAGATCGGGCAGGGCGTGGAATGGCACCTGCGGATACAGGTGGTGTTCGACATGGTTGTTCATGTTCATGTACAGGAAGTTCGCCAACCAATGCCCACGGAACGAACGGGTGCTGTCCAGGATTGAAGGCGAGTTCTCTTGCAACTCGACATGTTGGATCAGGGTAAACAGCAACATGACCGGCGCACCCATGATGCGCGGCATCACGATGAACCAGACAGGCCACCAAACGCCGACAAAGGGCGCAATGGCGATCAGCGTATAGATCGCAAGCATGATCCGCGCGTTGCGGGTCATCCTCGCGAACTCGTTTTCGGGTGTCACCATTTTCATGGTGTCGGTGTAGTGACCGATCGCCAGATGCCAGAACACCTGCATGTGAAAGCGCAACAGACCAAAACCTGTGATCTCGGTCAGCCAACCGCCGAAACCCATGGGCGTATCAAAGGGCATCTGGCTGTCCTTGCCTACATGCCATGTATGCGTGTGATGGTTGGTGTGGGTGTAGCGCCGATGCAGTGGTTCTTCCATGTACAGAAGTGAGGTGACCCACAGCACAGCTTCATTCAGCCAGCGCGTGCGAAAGGCGGTGCCATGGGCGGTTTCATGACTGAAAGAATAGGCTGGCACGGTCAGCACCACGCCATGCACAAACATCGCAGGCCACATCCACAAAGTGCCAAGGCTTAGCCAAACCAGCGTGCCGGTCAGACACAGGGCACCCACCCACTTGGCCAAGTAGACCAGCCCTGGACGGTCGGATCGGGCGGCGATGGATTTCAGGGTCTTCTTGTCCAGCTTCACACCGGAAGAGGCAGCATTCGTTGGGACATAGTCTGGCATGATCTCAGCTCGCGTAATCGTCGGTTTCGTATTCCGGAACGGCCCTTAGCTCGGCTAGGTAGTCGTCTATTCGATCCGGGTCTCGCAGTTCTTGCGCGGTTTTTTCTAGGACGCCGTGCCAATCAGCCGCTGTGTTCGGTCCAACGCGGCGGCCAAATCACTTCTTTCCGACCAGTAAGTCTGGCTTTTGGAACGCGCAGTTTGCGGCAATTTGCATCTCCTCCCGAGTTGAAAAAGAGATGCCTCACGATCTGCTTCGATGACAAATGATGAATCTTAGGTTATGTCATTAAGAAAATTAATGGAGATATCGTGCATGATCAATCCGGCCTCAGGTTTACCCCCTCTGACCTGGTTGCGCGCATTTGATGAAAGCGCGCGCCATCTGAGTTTCACACGTGCTGCGACCGAGTTGAACCTGACGCAATCGGCAGTCAGTCAGCATGTGCGCAGCCTAGAGGCGTTTCTTGGTCGGGACTTGTTTGTCCGCAAAACCCGGATGTTGGAGTTGACCGAGGATGGGGCAAATTATCTGCCCGGCATACGTGAAGCCTTTGCACTGATAGCCAACAGCACGCGCGCGTTCACCGGATCGCATGCGGGTGAAATCGTCCGTGTGCAATGCAACATGGCTTTCTCGGTGTTTTGGCTTACCCCGCGCCTGCATCGGCTGTATGCCCAACACCCCTGGCTGGTGCTTGATATCATAACGCCGATTTGGGACCCGGAACGGCATGCATCGCAAGCTGCGTTGGAAATTCGGTTCGGCCGCCCCGATGAGATGACCGAACCAGCTGAAAGGTTGACCACAGATCGGTTTTACCCGGTCTGTGCGCCCGAATATCAAGGCGGAGAAATCGATCTGGAAACAGCGGTTCTATTTGACTGTGCCGGCACCACGGGTACGTGGGAATCCTGGTGCCAGGCCAGCGGGGTTGCCTTTGAGAGGTCAGGACAGGTCAATCTGACGTCGACTTATGTCATTGCGATCAATGCGGCGCTGAATAATGCCGGAATTACCATGGCGCATGACACTCTGGTGTCTGACCTGTTGGCAAAAGGGCAACTCACGCGCCCATTTGCGGATTCAGCGGAACTGGTCGAAGGGTATTACCTCCTCCCACCTTCGCCCCATTCACTGACTCCCGCCCGCGAAGCATTTCTCAGTTGGCTGCGAGAGGAAGCTGAACTGACCGCGCTTTAGCCGAGAAACTGGGTTTCAATTACGCCGTTTTCGGTTCGGAACCACAGATATCCTGCACAAACAACTCGACCGCGCGGCGATGTGCCCGGGGCGCCCGGGTTGCGAGATAGAATGTCGACGTCCAGTTCAACATGTTTGGTGCAAGTTCTCGCAGTCTGTCGCGGCGCCCCCAGTTTTCGACGAAGTGAACCGGCAACATGCCCAGATAGTGCCCGGTTTCGATCATGGTCGCCATTGCTTCCATGTTGGCGACAACAGCCTTTGGATGTCTGGCCTGAAGTTCTGGCGAAACCAGCATATCGTAGTTTCTTTGGCACATTTCAAAGCCCGAGATAACGTCGAGATCGATCTGATCATTGGGCAATTTGTAAAGAGGGTGATCGCGGCCACAGTACAAGTGGTGCTCTTCGTGGCACAGTTCGGTGTAGACCAGATCAGCTACCTTATTTCGAAACGGCGCAATTGCGACGTGCAGGTCGCCGGTGATCAGGCGTTGCGTTAGTTCGGTTGGTGATGCCACCACGATTTCCAGCCGGACTTCGTTGGGCCGGTCTAGGAACCGCTTTAGCGACTTTGCCAGCTTAAGGTCCGCAAGTGTGTTGACCGCATCGACAAGTCCAATGCGCAGATCACCGGTTATGGTGTCGCGCAGTTCCAGCAGTTCCGCATCAAAATCACGAGCGCTGCGCAGGATGTCGCCAGCTTTACGATAGGCGATCTCACCCCGCTCGGTCAGGTGAAATCCTCCGCGGCCACGTTCGCAGATCCGGTATCCAAGCGCGGCCTCAAGATCGCGGATTCGGATGCTGATTGCCGACTGGGTTATGCCCAAAGCGTATTGCGCATCGGTAAACCCGCCGCATTCGACCACGGTCACGAAAGTCTCTAACAGAGTATTTCTGAGCAGTTTCAACGAGTATCCGCCCCACAGGAATTTCCACGCAGTTTACATGAAAAATCTTTATGTGAACATAATCAATATGATATTTTTTCGTGTAAATTTCTGTGTTGTCCTGCCTCTCGATCTCCAAACCGCAAAAGATCTATGGGAGGAAACCAACATGACATTTACCCTTAGGCAACTCAGGAACACAGCTGCAGTTGCTCTGCTTAGCCTGACGCCACTCACCGCTTTGGCCGAGGACTGGAAATTCGCCATCGAAGAGATTCCTGGCTCGATCATGGATGCCTATGCGCAAGAGTTTAAATCGCGCATCGAAGCCGCCACCAACGGCGACGTCACCGTCACTGTTTACCCAATGGGCACTTTGGGTACGCCGACCGAAACCGTTGAGCAAGCTGCCGACGGTATCATCCAGTTCACCAATGTTTCGATCGGGAACCTCGGAACCATCGTTCCCGAAAGCCAGGTCTTCTTGCTACCTTATCTGCTGCCGTCTGATCCGGTCGCGATTTCGGAGATCCTCAGCAGCTCGGAAACCATCTACGGCCCGCTGAACGACGATTTCCGCCAGCGTGGTCTGGAAGTGATGACCATGTATTCCGAGGGTCCTCAGGTCTGGACCACCAATCGTGAAATCCGTACGCCTGATGACTTCGAGAACTTCAAGATGCGGGTGATGGTGTCGCCGATCCTGCTGGAAACCTACAAGAACATGGGTGCCAGCCCGACGCCGCTACCGTTCGGCGAAGTATTTGGCGCGCTGCAGCTGGGTGCGGTCGATGGTCAGGTCAACCCGATCCCTACCATCGAAGAAATGAAGTTCTACGAAGTCACCAGCCACCTGATCTGGGCCGGCGAGCAGGAACTTGTCACCACCGTTGTTGCTGGTTCGGACTGGTTCGAAACCCTCAGCCCGGACCGCCAACAGTTGGTGCGTGACACAATGGCCGACATGACTGGGTTCATTGACGGTGTGGTCACGGATTTCAACCAGAAACGTCTGGACATCATCAAAGAAGCCAAGCCTGACATCGGTCTGGTCGTTCTGACCGAAGAAGAGCGGGACGCGTTCCGCGAGCGCAGCACCGGCACCTCGGCGGCTTATGTCGACACCGTTGGCGGGCGCGGTCAGGAATTGCTGGACGCGCTGCAAGCGGAACTGGCGGGCAACTGATCCCTACCCAAACCACTCACTCAACACGACCTCACGCGCCCTGCGCGTGAGGGCTTTCAAAGGGAGGACACCATGCAAAGCGGCACCGCCACTCCCTTCGGCTTTTTGGGAAAGATCGACGCCGTCATCGGACGGATCGAAGTCTGGATCCTGGGCTGGGGGATCATCCTGATGGCCACGAACACAATCGCCAACGTCTTTGGCCGGTATGTGTTCAACCAGTCCATCTATTTCTCGGAAGAACTGAATGAGTTCTTGATTGTCATCGTTACCTTCATGGGGCTGGGCTATGCCACGCGCAAGGGTATTCACATCCGCATGTCGGCGATCTATGACGCGCTGCCGATCAAGATACGCAAAGGTCTTATGGTCGTGATCGCGGCCACCACGGCGGTCGTGATGGCGGTTCTGGCCTGGTACGCGCTGGAATATGTGCAGAAAGTCGCCTCTCGCGGGCGGATCACCCCGGCGCTGCAACTGCCACTGTACCTGACATACGTCTGGGTGGTGGTTGGGCTGACGCTCGCCTCGTTCCAGTATCTGCTGACTGCGATCCGCAATCTGAATTTCGCCGAGGAAGACGTCTACGTCTCGTACCTCGAAGTCGACAGCTACGAAGATCCCGAAACCGCAGCCGCAATCCAACGCTACGAAGATTCCACGGAGGCAGACAAATGACCGAGTTGATGCTGGTCGTGATGATCGTCCTGCTGCTTGCAGGCTTCCCGATGAAAATGCCGCTGATCTCGGCGGCGGTACTGGGCTTCCTTGTCTATTTCCCCGACATGAACATGCAGATCCTGATCCAGCAGATGATCGGGGGTGTGAAACCTGCCGCGCTGATCGCGGTGCCCATGTTCATTTTGGCCGCCGATATCATCACACGCGGACATTCTGCCAACCGCCTGATCGATTTGGTGATGAGTTTCATGGGTCACATCAAAGGCGGGCTGGCGATCTCGGTCACGTCTGCCTGCGCGCTGTTCGGCGCGGTTTGTGGTTCGACCCAGGCAACCGTTGTGGCCATCGGCGGAGCGATGCGGCCCCGGATGCTGAAATCGGGCTATAGCGACAGTTTCTCGATCGGGCTGATCGTGAATGCCGCTGACCTTGCCTATCTGATCCCGCCTTCCATTGGCATGATCATCTATGGCGTGGTTTCCGGAACCTCGATCTCGCAGTTATTCATTGCCGGAATCCTGCCGGGCCTGCTGATCGTGGTGCTGTTTTCGGGCTATTGCATGGTCTACGCCTATCGCCATGACATCCCCGTCCTGCCACGCGAAGGCTGGGGGCAGCGCTTTACTGCATTGCGCAAAGCGCTGTGGCCGATGGGCTTCCCAGCTATCATTGTGGGCGGCATCTATGGTGGCATCTTTTCACCAACCGAGGCGGCCGCGATCTGTGTGCTCTATGCAGTCGTGCTCGAAGTGGTGATCTTCCGTTCGATCAAGTTAGGTGACCTGTTTGATATCGCGCTGTCCACGGGTGCCATAACGTCGGTGGTGTTCATCCTGATTGCCGCAGGTGCCGCGTTCAGCTGGACGCTCAGCTTTGCGCAGGTGCCACAGACCATCATCGCCGCGCTGGGTCTTGAACAGGCCGGACCGCTGATGGTGCTGCTTGCCATCAACGTCGCCTTCTTTGTCGGCTGCATGTTCGTGGACTCGATCGTTGTGATCCTGATCCTGGTTCCGATCTTTGCACCCATGATCAAGGCCAGCGGTCTTGACCCGGTTCTGGTCGGTGTCCTCATCACGTTGCAAGTCGCCATCGGTGCCGCCACGCCTCCATTCGGCTGTAACTTGTTCACAGCTATTGCTGTGTTCCGCCGACCCTTCGTGGAAGTTGTGCGCGGAGTGCCTCCATTCCTGATCATTTTGTTGATCGTGACGGGCTTACTGATAGCCTTCCCTCAAATTGCCCTGTTCCTGCCGGAACTGGCCTATCGCTAAACCATAAGAAACGGAGAAAATCATGTCGGGACATGGGTATGAATCTGGTCGTCTGAACCTGCCTTTTGTCGGCATCGCGACCTTTGGCAAGAAACCTTACGTCGAAAACTGGGACGCCATCGACGCCGATGTGGCGATCCTGGGCGCGCCGTTTGACTTTGGCTGTCAGTTCCGCTCTGGCGCCCGGTTTGGCCCCCGTTCGGTGCGCGAGGCCTCGACCCTGTTCAGCTTTGGTCATGCCGGGGCATATGACCACGAGGACGACGCCACCTATCTGGGCAGCGATGTACGTATCGTCGATCTGGGGGACGCAGATATCATCCACACCAAGACCGAAGAGAGCCACGCGAACATCGAATACGGAGTAAAAAAGATCCTCGATGCTGGCGCGATGCCGGTCACGATCGGTGGTGATCACTCGATCAACATCCCTTGCATTCGGGCTTTTGAAGAAGACTGCGCCAAGAACGGACCCATCCATGTGATCCAGATCGACGCGCATCTGGATTTCGTCGATGAACGCAAAGGCGTCACCGACGGTCATGGGAACCCGATGCGCCGCGCGATCGAGAAAGACTATGTTTCAGGCATGACCCAGCTGGGTATCCGCAACGTGTCTTCGACCGCGAAAGAGGGCTATGAAGACGCCCGCGCCCGTGGCTCGGACATTCTGTCGGTGCGACAGGTACGGAAGTTGGGAACCGAAGCGGTTCTGGATCGTATTCCCGACGGCGCTCGCTACTATGTCACCATCGACATCGACGCGTTCTGCCCCTCGATCGCACCCGGCACGGGGACGCCCAGCCATGGTGGATTCCAGTATTACGACGTGCTTGAAATTCTCCAGGGTCTGAGCAAACGCGGCGACGTCGTGGGCATAGATCTGGTCGAAGTAGCCCCGGCCTACGACCCGTCGGAAAGCACTCAGATCCTTGCGGCGCAACTGCTGTTGAACTTCGTCGGGTTTATCTTCCACAACAAGAAATAAGCTCCCTCCCCGTGGCATTCTTCAGGAGAGATTGCCAATCCCTGCCAGCTTGCGGTCCATCTGCGAGCTGGCTCTTTTGCCTGGTTTTGCAAATAATTGCGGTGTTCGTTATTGCGGTGCACCTCTGGTGGCGACGCGCAATCCATCAACGTCACTGAATCTTGTGGCTTTGAACGCGAGTACTGGTTTCAGAGCTTCTCTGATACCAAAGCAACACGGTTCAAACAGCCCAAACTGTCGCAGCAGATTTGAATCGATCCGGGTTGAGATTCGATCATCGGATGCGTTTAGTACCGAAATGACGAAATCTCAGGCTTCCTCGCCCAGCTACACCAAACGCGCTTATTCTGTCGCTTTTGGCATTGGCGTGGCCCTTGCCGTAATTCTGTCGGTGTTTCTATACATTTCGCGTGAGACGGGAAACCGTATCGGTGACATGCATGAGGCGTGGCGGGACTATTCGGCTGATACCACGCCACGGGGCTACTTGATTTCGGATATACGCGCGTACTTTGGCTACGGCGGCCTGATCCATAACTTCAAAAACTACGTGCTGCGCCACAGCCCGGAATATGGGCCGACACTCCGGCGACAATCGCGCAACCTGTTGACCACGATTGAAGCCTACCGTGGCACCACGCCTTCCATAGCCGAACTGCAAGCGCTGCTGCAGATCGAAGAGGTTGCGCGCGAATATACAGACAACATCCCTCGCATCGAGGCCGGTATCGCCGCCGGATTGAGCGCGGAAGAAATCGACGCCATTGTTCGCGTCGATGACAGTGACGCCTTGACCGCGCTGGCCGAGCTTGAATCCCTGTGGATCGCCGAGCGGGACCAGAGTCTGTTGGGCATGGTGCAAGCCTTCTCGGAGGGCGAACGTTTTGTCCGACACTTCTCGGTTCTGCTGGTCGGCCTGATTATCGTGATCGGTGTAATTGCCATTCTGACGACCCTTTTGATTTCTTCCATCCTACGCACAAACCAACGACTGAAATCTGAGCTTGCTTTGCGTGAACAGGTGGAATTGGCCGAACGCAAACTGGCCCGCGCGGTCGAGCAAAGCCCGGCGTCAATCATCATCACCGATACGGACCTCAAGATCGAATACGCAAACCGCAAGTTCTTTGAACTCAGCGGTTATGAGCCGGATGAGATCTACGGGCATACGCCGAAGATATTGCAGTCCGGGCATTCGGGGCGGGGTGTTTACAGCGAACTGCAAAGCAGCCTTCAAAAAGGTCAAAGCTGGTACGGTGTGTTTCGGAATTTGCGCAAAGACGGCAGCCACTATTGGGTGTCCAATGCGATTTTTCCACTGGTTGATCAGAATGGCGCTATTACGCACTACATCGGAATTGGCGAAGACCTGACCGAAAGCCGCCGCACCAATGAACAATTCGCTCAGGTCCAGAAGATGGAGGCCGTCGGCATTCTGGCCGGTTCAGTCGCGCACGATTTCAACAATGTCTTGATGAGCGTGACCGGCAATGCCGATCTGATCGAATTGGATGCCGCCGGAAACGAAGACATTCAAACATCGGTTGACCATATACGCATCGCAGCCCGCCGTGCTCAGGCGCTGGTGCGTAAAATGCTGACCTTCGCCCGACAGCGCCCGCGGAACCCTCAGCGCGGGGACATGGTGAAAGCGGCCAAAGAGGCGTTGGAACTTATCCGAGTCTCTGCACCGCCCAACGTGGAAACCCGTTTCGAGATCAATGTCGATACTGCCTTCGTGGATTTTGACGGCACACTGTTCTTCCAGACACTGCTGAACCTCTGTCACAACGCGTTCGAAGCGATGGGCGATAAATCAGGTGAGGTTGTTTTGCGCATCGGCCTTGCGGACAAGAGCGTTCTGGATGATCTGCCGGATGACGCAATCGGCGTTATCCGGCTGGACATCAGTGATACCGGGCCGGGCATGTCCAAAGAACTGCAGGACAAGGTGTTCCAGCCCTTCTTTTCTACAAAGCCGGTTGGAAAGGGTACGGGGCTGGGGCTGACCATCGTTCACAACAGTGTTGAAGAGTGCAGGGGACGTGTAGAGTTGCACTCTGAACCCGGAAAAGGGACCCGTTTCAGCCTGTACTATCCATTGATGCCTGCGCTTAGCCCGGAAGAGCAGGCGGACGTCGAGGCAGTCGCGGGCGACGAACATATCCTGCTGGTCGACGATGATGAGAACGTGTTGTACGTCACGCGCCGTCTGCTGACGCGCTTTGGCTATCGTGTAGAGGCATATTCTGATCCTGTACGCGCCATTGAGGCTTTCAATTCCAATCCGGATGCCTTTGACGCGATCGTGACGGACCTCATGATGCCAGCACTTGTCGGCACGGAACTGATCGAGGCCGCCCGTACGGTCAGAGCCGATATTCCAGCCGTGCTGATCAGCAGCTATTTCGAAAACGCACAGGTTTTGAATGCCGATGACGCTCCGGTCATGGTGCAAAAGCCGGTTGAAGTGCGAAACCTTGCACGGATCATTCGATCCCTGCTTGGCTGAGTCTTCGTTACAAAATTTAACATCTCTTCACAGACCTTAATCTGGATCAAATCACCACGAAACAACTGCCCTCTACAATTTGGACAACCGGTCCTCGGCCACCCGGAGAGACCGGTCCAGCGACAAAGGGGCATTTAGATGATGACCAAAGCCAGAACATGGTTCTCGGCGCTATCGACAGTTTCGCTGCTGACGATCTGTGCCGCGTTACCGGTTCACCAGGCCCAGGCGGAAGAACCGGGCCCGGTGGAAGCAATTGAATTTGATCCAGCCAAGGCGGCTCTTGGGAAGCGATTGTTCTTTGATCCACGCCTGTCCGGCGACACCGAGCTGTCCTGTGCCAGCTGCCACCAGCCGGAATTGGGTTTCACTGACGGGCAGGCTCTGTCGGACGCCTATGCAGGGAACCTGCATTTCCGCAACGTTCCGACGTTGATTAACAGCGCCAAGCGCGCGGCGTGGTTCCATGATGGACGCATCGGCACCAACCTCAACGACGTGACCCGCGAAAGCATCACCGAGACCTATTCCATGAACATGGACATGCGTCTGATGCAGGAACGCATCAAGCAGGATCCGGTTTATGTCGAAATGTTCGAAGCTGCCGGATTTGGCGAGCCTTCAAACGGTGGTGTCCGAAACGCGATCCCCGAATATCTGAAAACGCTGATCTCGCGTGGCGCACCCTTCGACACCGGCGAGATGTCGGAAGAGGCCATGGCGGGCTATGAACTGTTCAACGCCAGCGGCTGCAATTCGTGCCACTCGGGCGAGCGGTTCACCGATGACCTGCCGCATAATATTGGTGTTCCGGACAACCCGGACATTTGGGCGACGCCCGAACGCCACATCACTTTCGTGGCCATGATGAAGTTCCTCGGTGTTGCGAACTACATGAACCTGCGCGCCGATCCGGGCGCTTACATCCGTACCCACACCGCCGACACGTTCGGCACCTTCATGACCCCGACGCTGCGCGAACTGACCTACACCGCGCCGTATATGCATAACGGCACGATGGCGACGCTCGAAGATGTGGTGTCCTTCTACAACGCCGGTGGCGGTGACGATGAAAACAAGGACCCGCGCATCAAGCCGCTGAACCTGAGCGAGACCGAGCAAGCGCAGCTGGTGGCCTTCCTCAAGGCGCTGTCTGGCGAGCCGCTGACCGGTCCTGAATTCATCGCCGAGGACATCGATACGGACTATGCGCCGATCGAGAACTGGCAAGACGCGACAAACTGAGGAGTGGACCCATGAAAGACCTTAAGTCTTACCTTTCAGGTACAATCGCCACCGCTGCTCTGGTTGCCGCCCTTGGTTCGTACGCCTTTGCAGAGACCAGCATGGAGATTGAGGCCGGTATCGGCGGGGCAGACCCCGATCCGGATGCGCCATTGGTGGCGCTGGGCGAGCCTCCAATTCCGCTGGACAACCCCCAAACCGATGCCAAGATCGAACTGGGCAAGATGCTGTTCTTCGATCCGCGTCTGGGCGGCAATCCATCGACGCCCTGTTCGGCCTGTCACATGCCGGACGTCGGGTGGGACGTCGAAGCACCAATCTCGTTCGGATATCCCGGCACGACCCACTGGCGCAACAGCCAGACCATCGTGAACTCGGCCTATTACGGCAAGCTGTTCTGGGCGGGCTCAAGCAAAAGCCTGGAAAGCCAGGCCAAATCCGCCGCAGGCGGCGCGGTTGCCGGGAACGGCGAGGCCGACATGATGGAGGCCCGTCTGGCCTTCGTCCCCGAATATGTCGAACGCTTCAACGATGTCTTCGGTGACCAGTGGCCGCGCGTCGGCAACGCATGGCGGGCCATCGCTGCGTTTGAACGCACCATCGTCCAAACAGACACCCCCTTCGACAACTACCTGCGCGGGGATGATGCGGCGCTAACCGAAGAACAAAAACGCGGGCTGGAGCTGTTCACCGGCAAGGCGCAATGTTCCGAATGCCACAATGGCGCGCTGCTGTCGGATGAGAAATACTACAACACCGGCGTGCCCGCCTATGGCGGTTGGCAGGATGACGGTCTGGCACAAGTCACCTTCCGGTACGAGCTTTATGCCAAAGGCTCGACCGAAGAGATGTATCGCCACACCAAGGACGACCCTGGCTTCTATTTCCGCACCAAGGAAAAGGCCGACAGGGGCAAGTTCCGCACACCGTCCCTGCGTTACACCCTCTATACCGAACCCTACATGCATAACGGCATGCTAGAGACGCTCGAGGATGTGGTCGAATTCTACAACCAGGGAGGCGGCGAAAATGAATTCGCTGACAACAAATCCCCGCTGATCCAACCCCTTGGCCTGAATGATCAGGAAAAGGCGGATCTGGTGGCATTCCTGAAATCCCTGTCCGGCGAGGAGATCCTGATCGAGGAACCCGAACTGCCGGATTATCAGCCGCTTCCAGCGGCTGCCACAGAGGAGTAAGCGCTATGACAGATCATAACGCAACCGGATGCAGCTGTTCGGGCGAGGCCAAAAAGGCCTGCACCGTGAACCGCCGACAGTTCTTGTTCGCCTCGGGTGCAACGACCTTTGCCGTGATGGTGGCCATGCCCACCCGTCACGGTCAGGCCGAGCAAGTACCCGCCCTGGTGTCCACCTATCCGCGCAAGCTGATCGGCAAATTGTCCGAGCTGGAACAGGATGTGCCGGTCGAGTTCTATTACCCGGATGAGGGCGACTATTCGGACTCGATCCTGGTCAAGACCGGCGTGGAAAGCGGCGGCGGCATCGGTCCGCAGCGGGACGTTGTGGCATTCAACCTCACCTGCACCCATCAGGGGGGGTCGATGTTTGACAGCTACAAGCCGGAACATAAGGTGCTGGGTCCATGCCCGCTGCATCTGTCCACCTATGACGTGACACGGCATGGCATCCTCGTCTCGGGGCAGGCCTACCAGTCACTGCCGCAGGTCCTTTTGGAACTGGACGGCGATGACATCTACGCCGTTGGCATGTTCGGCCTGATCTACGGCCGTTACGACAATCTCATTGCATAAGGGGAGGGGAGACTGACAATGGCAACCCCGTATTACGTACCCGAAACCAACGTCCCGCTGCCGCCCAAGGGCGCCGAGGTCATCTCGACCGCCTGCGACTATTGCATCGTGGCCTGCGGTTACAAAGTCTATCGCTGGCCTGTGACAGCCAAGTCGGGCGGTCCCGGCGCGGATGAAAACGCATTTGGCGAGGATTTCCCCGTTGCCCCCTTGGGTGCATGGGTGGCTCCGAACCAGCATAATATCGTGCTGCACAAGGGCCAGCCGCATCACGTGGTGATCATCCCGGACAAGGACAACCAGACCGTCAATACAGACGGCGACAGTTCTTTGCGGGGCGGGTGTATTGCACAGAAATGCTATAACCCGCAGACGCCGACACGCGACCGCCTGAAGACGCCGCTGATGCGGATCTATGGCACGCTGATGCCGGTCCCGTGGGATCTGGCGCTGGATGTGGCGGCCGAGGTGGGCAACCACGTCATCGCCAAACACGGCACCAATGCCTATGGTGTGAAAACCTTCAGCTACCAGTATATCGAGAACACCTATGCAATCTCGAAATACGCGCTGCGCCATATCAACACTGCGAACTTCACCTTCCACGACACGCCGTCCGACGTGACATCGACACCCGGTTTCCGGGATGCGGGTTTCGATAACTTCGGACCGTCCTATGAAGACTGGCGCGACGCGGAAACCTTGCTGGTCTGCGGCACCGACCCGTATGAGACCAAGACCATCCTCTATACCCAGTGGATGATGAAGGGGATGCAGAACGGTCAGAAGGAAATCTATCTGATCCCGCGCCGGTCCGCCGGTGTGGCCCATGCTGAGAAGATGGGCGGTCTGCATATCGACGTTCTGCCCGGCACTGACCTGCTGGTTGTCAACGCCATTGCCCGCGTCATCGTGGAAAATGGCTGGGAAGACAGCGATTGGATCAAGAAATGGGTCAACAACAAGTGGGAGAGCTCCTCTGGCTTCGGTCAGGGCACCCGGAACACGCCCTGGCAGTGGCGCACGACCTGGGGCAAGTTCCAGACCAAAGGCTTCGAGGACTGGAAAGAGTGGCTGTTGTCGCAGGACGAATTCGCGCCCGAGACCGCCGCGGCCATGGCCCAGATCGACGTGCAAAAGATCTATACGGCTGCCGAATGGCTTGCCAAACCCAAAGAGGATGGCTCGCGCCCGAAAACCTCGATCATGATCGAGAAAGGGTTCTACTGGTCGAACAACACCGGCAACACACAGGCGATCTCCGCGCTGGGCATCATCTGTGGCTGTGGCGGTCGTCCAGGTCAGGTCATCGGCCGAGCCGGTGGTCACCAGCGGGGCGGCGTCAAGGGCGGGAAGTACCCGCGCAACAAATCGCCCGAGAAACTGCCGGGCCGCCGTCGCCGCGCCATGGATACCGACCGGTATCTGATCGCAGGTCATACCCGTATTGCCCACGTGATCGGCACCACCTGGATTCAGTCCATGTGCGGATCGCAGCAACTGGCCGACAAGTTCGAGGAACTGACCGTCCGCAATCCGCACCAGATCGCCAGCTTCGACAAGCAAGAGATGATCGATACGCTGAAGGCCCGCGCCGACAGTGGCGGCATGGTGGTGATCAATCAGGACATCTATCTGCAGGACCCGATCGGCAACCGATACGCCGACATCGTATTCCCGGCAGCGACTTGGGGCGAAGAGGATTTCCTGCGCGCCAACGGTGAACGCCGTCTGCGTCTGTATCAGAAGTTCTATGATGCCCCCGGTGCGGCGAAACCCGACTGGTGGATCATCGCGCAACTGGCACAGCGGATGGGCTTTGACGGGTTCGACTGGCAGAGTTCGAACGAGGTCGCCGAAGAGGCCGTGCGCTTTACCCGCGGGTCGCGCAAAGATTTCCACGCGGTCTATCGTCTGGCCAAGAAGGAAGGCAAAGGCCTGCACCAGAAGGTCCGTGAATTCGGCACCGATGGGGTGCAATGCCCGGTCATGCTGGATGCCGACGGTGTTACACTGATTGAGACCAAGCGCCTGCACGACACGACACGCACGCTGCCGGAGACCGGTGCAGCTGGGAAAGATGTGTTCAACAAGAAGCTGACGCACTTCAACAGCCAAACCGGTAAGTGCAACATCCAGAAATCGCCTTGGGGTCTGTTCTCGGACTATTGGGAATGGCTTAAACCAAACAAGGACGAAGGCGAGTTGTGGGCGACCTCCGGTCGGATCAACGAACGCTGGCAATCCGGTTTCGACGACCGCCGTCGCCCGTACATCGTGCAGCGCTGGCCGGAAAACTGGGTCGAAATCCACCCCGACGATGCGGCCGAGCGCGGCATCGAAAGCGGCGATTATGTGATGGTCTATTCGGAACGCGTTCCGGGTAACAAGACTACGCTGCTGGGTGTGGAAGGTGATGACTTCCAGTTCTCGAAACTGATGGAGAACGGGCATATCGAACTGACCAAAGCGGCGATCACCGCCGTGGCCATGGTCACGCCCGCCATCAAGAAAAGCGTTGTTTACATGGACTTCCTGCACATGCAGCAGCCTGCAAACGCGCTTGAGGGCCGGATCGTCGACTGGATCAGCGGCAACTACAACTACAAGATGGGTGTTGCCAAGGTCCGCAAACTGGGGCCGAGCCCCTACAAGACCTCGTTCCGTACGATGTCCTTTGCGCCGCGCGACATCGCCTGATGACAGCTTTCCGGGGGGCGGATGCCATGCCGCCCTTCGGGTTCGGTCCCACTGCAGAAGGGACCATAGGCCGGCGTCCCCGGCCTAACTGGAAGGCAGGTATCGGTTGGGAAACCTGCCTTCCACTTTCACCCAACCCGCCCAACCGCAGACATGGCAGCTTGATATGAACATGCATTCCGATACCGCCCTGCGCGACGAGGCCACCAGCCTGGTTTCCGAATACGCAAAATCCGATTATGACGTGATCCGCCTGCGCGCCATACAGGCCCTAACTGCTATTGGTGCCAAGAACAGCCCGGCCTTGGTCGAGGCGCTGCTGGATGATGACGAAGACGTCCGTCAGGACGCCGCTCAGGCGCTGGGCGCTTTGGGAGTACAGGAAGCCGCTTCGCAACTTCTGGAGAACCTGATCCACGATCCCTGTGGTGAGGTGAAGCTGGCCTGCGTGAACGCCTTGGCGGAATTGCAATTCGACGATGCCGCGCCTTACCTGCGCACCTTCGTGGCCGGGCGTGGGGATGAGGTCACGTGGGACGAAGACGAACTCCATCAGGACGAGTGGGACGACTGGCTGGACACCCAAATCGCTGCAATCAAGGCATTGGGTCAGTTGGGTGACGCTGCCGCGATCGAACCGATTGTCATGGCTCTGATGGACGAAGACGGGCAGGAATTGGGCGATGTCGCCTGCGAAGCGTTGGGCCGGATCGGCCAGCCTGCCGTTCCGACGTTGGGTGTGTTCGCTCAATCCTCGAACCGCCGCCTGCGCCACCGTGCCCTGAAAGCGTTGGCAGCTGTTGGTGGCACCGAAGCCGAAGGCATTTTGCGCAAGGTGCTAAAGGACAAAGACGGCGCAGTTCGCCTGATCGCCTATGAGGCGTTGATGCCCAATAACACGTCCTTGGTCGAGCAAGCCCTGACCGATGCGGTCGAAGACATCCGCATCGCCGCGCTGAATATGTCGGGATTTTCCGAAGCGGAACTGCTTGACCGCATGATGCGCGACCCGGGTGCCAAAGTGCAGTTGGCTCTAATTGACAGGCTGGACCGCGGTGCTCCGATTGCCGATCGAGAGGACCTGCGATGGCAGGTTTTGGACTTTCTGGCGACTGGACAGCAACCCGAAGTGTCAGCACAAGCGCTGGGTTTGTTGGCGGCTCTGGCCCCGGAACTCGTGGCGGATCGCCTGAACGCGCTGTTCTCGGTAGACGCAAGCGACCTCAAGGCTGAGCGTATGCAATGGGCCATCGTTGACGCGCTGGCGACTTCTCCTTCACGCGAAGCGGCGGAGTGGTTGCAGCGCGCGTGCCGTTCTCCGTTCCGATCCGTGCGGCTAAAGGCTTTGGCGTCGCTGGCGACGATTGTTGCCGACGACGCCCGCCCGCATGTGAACCAGCAGCAGGGGCGCGAGATGCTATTGTCTTTTGCCCTGGCCCCAATGCCGCTTGCTGTGGAACAAGACCCCGAAGAGGAAGCCCCTCGGACCGACATTGCTGCGCTGGAAGGGGCCGGACTGGATGTGTCGGAAGGTGGTGACAATGGCCCGACTTCAAGCCTCGGCGCGATCCTCGGCCACGACGCAATTGCTGCCGAGATGCAGCAAGAAGCAGAAGAGGACGTCGTGCAGCCGCTGACCCCACGCGAGCAGGCTTTGCTGGCCAAGGCCACACGACATCCGAAACGCCGTCGGGTCGCGCTGGACGATGATTCCGAGGCTCTGGCGCGTGAAACCCGCATGTCTGCCATTCGGCTGCTGGGCGAGGTAAGAGGCATGCAGGTCATGCTGGCGCAGATTGCACAGGATGCCGACACCGAAATTGCACAGCAGGCATTGTCGGCGCTGGGTGTATCTGTTGCCCGTCATGGGGCGGAACTGGACGACCGGCAGGTTGTCGAGCTGATTACACAGGGCTTGTCACACACGGATTCGAACCTGTCCTTGCAGGCGCTGAAACTCCTGCAATTGGCTGATCTGCCGCCGCAGGACGCGTTGCGCGGCAAGTTGCGGGCAATGCTGAAAACGGGCGACACTCCATTTCGTATCGATGCCATGCATATCCTGACCAAATGGAATGGCACGGCAGACGTCGCAGGCGGCCTGCTCGACGATCCGTCCGCTCCGGTTCGGCAGGCTGCGATGCGCCTGATTTCCGAGATCGCTCCGGAGCGGGCATGCGCCGAGATTGTGCCCTTCCTTCTTGCCAATCCTGAGCAGCGCATTCTGACCTATGTCAATGACAACTCTCCGGCAGTGGTATCCATTGGCCGCAAATTATTGGCCGAGCTGCGCGACCAGAACCGCCGCGGGCAATGGCCGGTAATGATCACTGCATTGGCCGATTTGTTGCGGGAGCCTCCGCGCTCGGTCTGAACCCGGAGGAATGGATGCTCCCGTCGTGCAAGACAATCGCGATCATGTTGGTCGCGGCAACAGTCGGACTGGCTTCGATGGCGCAGGCTGACGATGTGCCGGAGGTGGCCGTTGTCCACCAAATCATTGACCTGAACGCCGACACTCCGGCGCATGCTTTTCGGTTCGAACCCAAACTTTTGCACGTTCCTGCCGGATCGACCGTCCGGTTCAAAGGTTCGACGGGACGCCACACCGTTTCGGCAATCCTTCGCATGATTCCCGTTGGTGCGCGCAGTTTCGAAATCCGGGGCCAACCCACTATGGACCTGACTTTTGAGAAAGAGGGCGTCTATGGTATTCGCTGCCGCGTTCACGGTCGGCACGGAATGGTCATGTTGCTGGTGGTCGGTGATCCAAGTGTGAATCTGGAAGAGGCGAAAGCTTATTTGCCGAAACTCGGCGAAGCTGAACGCAAAGGTTTTGAAGAATTATTTGCAGAACTGGAGGGACAAAATGGCTGATGGATGTGCCTGCGACAGGCATGCTCACATGTATGTCTCGGTAGAACAGGCCTTGCGGCGTGGGTTGGAAGCGGCCCCCTGCATTGCGGAGACTGAAACTCTGCCTTTGTTCGATGCCATTGGTCGGGTTCTGGCGGAAGATTGCCTCAGCAAAGTCGACTTGCCTGCCTTTGATAACTCGGCAATGGATGGATATGCGGTTCGATCTGGTGAACTGACAGACGGCGACGTGCATCATCTGACCATCGCTGGTCGCGTTGCGGCTGGCGACAGCGGCGCGCATGAGGCGCCAGCGGGCAGTGCCTTGCGTATTCTGACAGGCGCACCGGTGCCAAAAGGATTTGATGCCGTTGTGATGCAAGAAGATTGCCAGATCAGCGATGGCGCAATTCGTTTTTCCCGCACGCCAAAACCCGGGCAGCATATTCGCCGTGCGGGCGAAGACCTCAGTTCTGGCGCGCCACTGCTGACACAGGGATGTGAAATCGGTTCTCGCGAAGTCGCCGCGTTGGCTGCGGCTGGGTACGGAGCGGTCACTGTCCGGCGCAAGTTAAAGGTCACGATATTCTCGACCGGCAGCGAACTTCGCGAAGCCGGAGAAGAGCTTGGCCCGGGCCAGATCTACAACTCCAACCGCTATATGCTGCGGGCGCTGCTGGACAAGCCTTGGGTCGAACTTGTGGATGCGGGACCTGTGAAGGATGATCCCGAGATACTTGAGCAAGTCCTGCGCAATGCTTGCGATACATCCGATCTGATAATCACAACCGGTGGAGTTTCGGTCGGCGACGAAGACCACATGCCGCGCCTGTTTGAGGAAATCGGTGGCGAGATCGATGTGATGAAAGTGGCGATGAAACCCGGCAAGCCGATCCTGTTCGGTCGTCGCGGCAACGCGCTGTATGTCGGCCTGCCCGGGAATCCTGTGTCCGCTTACGTTACCTGGCAGGTTATCGGATCGGAGCTTATGGCATCGCGCGTGGGCCTGGCACGAAAAAGGCTGGTTTCAGAGCAAGCAGTTTTGGCGGAACCTCTACAACGGCATAAGGGACGTCAGGAGTACCGCCCGGTGCGGATTGAGGGAGTATCGCCAGACGGTCGACCAAGATTGAGGCCGATGGCGGCGTCCTACAGTGGACGAGTTGCGATGTTGGCGCAGGCTGATGGATTGGCGGTTCTACCGGCTGAGTTGGAAAATTTGCCAGGGGGCCAAGCGCTGGAGTTCCTGCGGTTTTGACCACTCGCGCTAACTCCACGTAACGCTCAGCGTCATCCTTGCGTGCGCCAAGGCGCAGCGGATAGAGGTATTACGAGCCAGCTTTAACGCCTGCCGGGAACGCTTTATGGCCAATGATCACATCCTTGTTGTCGACGACGACCCGCAAATCACTTCGTTTCTAAAACGCTACCTCGAAAAGCAAGGGTGCGATGTAAGTTGCGCAGGCGATGGATCAGGCATGGATGCGATCCTTGCACAAACCGACGTGGATTTGATTTTGTTGGATATCGGTTTGCCGGGGCGAAACGGGTTCGACATCACCAGAGAATTGCGGGTCAACTCGGACATCCCGATCATCGTTCTGTCAGGCCGGGACGAGATTTTCGACCGGGTCGTCGGACTGGAATTTGGAGCCGATGACTACATTACCAAGCCCTTTGAGGCGCGCGAAGTTTTGGCGCGCATCCGAACCGTGCTGAGACGAACAAGATCCGAGCACAATCGTTCGAACCAGAAAGACTCAGATACTCCGCTGATCAAGTTTGGGGACTGGGTTCTGAATCTGAACGAACGCACTCTGACTGCAACAGGCGCGCACCAATCGACTCCATTGACGACGACTGAATTCGACGTTTTGCAAGTCTTTGTGAGTAACCCGCATATGGTGTTTTCACGCGATCAGCTTCTGGACAAAGCCCGGGGTCGGGAAACGATTGTCGGGGACCGAACGATCGACGTTCACGTCATGCGGTTACGCAAGAAAATCGAACCCGATCCTTCCGCACCGACCTACATCAAGACGATACATGGTATCGGCTATTGTTTTGCGTCCAATGTCAGCAAAATCGGCTTTAACTCGGCTCCGGGTACCTGAGCCTGTCAACCGATGCCGCTAGGTTCAGGACTCATAGCCAACAAATGACGATTGAGGCGAGAGCGATTTCTGACAGGAAGACCTTGGGCACCTGTCGTATCGGGTGGCTACGCGCCGCCAGTCCTTCAGTCTCCCGAACATGATCTCAATGCGGTTGTGCCGTTCATAGCGGCGTTTGTCGTATCGTATGGTGGTCTTCCGTTGCTTTCTGCCTGGGATGCAGGCGCATATCCCATTGTCTTTTAGCGCTTCTCTGAACCAAACTGCGTCGTAGCCGCGATCACCGAGAAGCCATTCCACCTTTGGCAAGTTGCCCACCAATTCCGGTGCGCCGATATACTCGCTGACCTGACCAGCCATGATGAACAGGTTCAATGGGCGTCATTCGCCATTGTGCTTGAACCAATGGCGCACCATGCCTCATCTGTCACAGATCGCGCGCAGCTTTGTGTTCATACCGCCCTTTGTACGACCTATCAGGCGTCCACGTCCTCCTTTTTGATGCCCAAACTGGTCGCGTGCGATGTGCCTTATGGTAAGTAGCGTCGATCATCACAGTCTTCTCTTCACCGTGTTCGGCGGCCAGACCGGCCATCATGCGGGCGAAGATACCTTGTTCGTGGCGGCACCCGAACCAGTGGCGTTTGCCACTCACCTCGACCGTTTCCAACGGTTGTACAGCGTCTTGTGCCGTCCATAAGCGGCGGGCGCGTCGCGCCATCTTAAGCCATTGCGCTTGATGAAGATAATACCACTCAAGACACGCCTGTCATCTACGCGAGGTTTGCCGTGGGACTTTGGAAAGAAAGGCTTAAGTCGCGACAATTGCTCGTCGCTCAACCAGAAGAAATCAGATATATTCCCCGCACTTTTAGCGAGCCATGAAACATGCCGCCTGGCGAAAATCTATGGGTCCTGACCCTAGAGGGATGGCACGTGGTCTTTATCGTCATGAAGCGCTCTTTCGAAAGACAGGAACTCAAAATATCCGCACTTTTCGCCATGCGGGTAGGCGCGGCAGGCTTCGGGTCTCGCGTCATAAACAGTACAGTGCCGCTGCTCGCCGTCAAAGAACGTGCAGATTTTGCTAAAATGGCGATCCGATTTATGCTTCAACATTAATGGATAGCGGCTGCGGCCCTGAAACATGCCGAGTTTTGTGTATTTTGTGATCAGCTTCTCTTCGGAAATGCCAAGGTGAGAACACAGTCGGTCAACGTCTTGGGGTGTCAAATCGATCTGGTCGTATGTGCAGCAGAACCCAGGACAGGTTGTGCAATCGAATTGGTTGTCAGCCACCATTTTGTCCTTTTCTGAAAATCGTTGTGCTCTGGTAAAAATTCACGATGTCCAGCCGCCACTATTTGTCGAGTTCATCTGCGCTGGTTCGGTCTGATGTCCCGCAGGGTATTCGAAAGACTTGACCGATTGGACGTTCAGGGCCATTCTCCCAAAAAACGAGGGGAATATTATGAGCGATCTGACAGTATTTGTACAAGAAGCCAATTTGAATGATTTGTCCGTTCAGCAACTCAACAAGATTGAGGAAATCCTTTTGCGCTCGCAGGATAGCGCTGTGCAGGAACTTGAAAGCATAACGACAGCAGTGAAAATGCTGAACGAAGTACGCCAAAGACGCGACGGTGACGGCCGCGTAAAGAAAAGCCCGAAAAAGGATTGAGTTTTTAACTGGCTTTTCAGCCAGTGGAATCACGTTTTTTCTCTGGCTTTGCGCAGGGCTTCTGCCGCGCGCGCAAAGCTGGGTTTAGTATTGACCATTTCCATAATGTCAGGATCAGACCAGTTGATATGATCCAGCGCGACGGAAACGGCATCGGTTCCAAAGTCGCGCTGCCTTTCGCGGTCGGCCTGTAGCGCTTTCTTCAACTCAGCAGATCCAAATTCAAGCAATTTGTCCGCATGTTGCCCTTTCTGGCCGCTGGCCACAGGGTCCCAAAGTGATCCGTGTGTCATCCAGCGCAGTGCGGTATGCAGAAGGTTGCTAAACCCGACATAGAAACTGCCAACGCCAATGTAGTTTTCCAGCGTATAGACCCGGTGCGTGAATTTGCCGGGAAGAAAAATGGTTTCGCCCGGTTTGACGACAAACCAACATGCGCTTTTCAATGAAAGGAAGGCTGCTGGATCGAAGCGGGCTTTTCCATTCAAATCAACACGTTCGACATCATCCAGTCCTGCATCAAGTCCTTCGTAGGTTTCCCAAGCCAGCCAGAGCTTGCTACCCACGCAGCAATGATTGCAGACCGCCATGTCATCGGAATGAGAGTCAGTCAATTTGCCCGCGGTGCTGAAAACGGCTGTCAGCATTTCCAGCTCGCGGATTTCGTCGGATGCGTCGGGCATCAGGTTCCAGGGCTTAAGGAAGTCTACATCAAAATATTCGGCCAATGGGCCGTTTCGAACCGGTAGGTCGGTGACACCCAAGACCACACCAGATTGCCGCCAGCGCTGCAGTATTTCAGCAATTGTAAGCTGTCGTTTTTCATCACCGGTTCCCAGTCGCACTCGATACGTGTCGGGCGCGGTGCACCGTGCCAGATGGGCCGCCAATTGGTCGGGGGGGCAAACAAAGCTCCCGTCGGGACCACGAGCCAAAGGTTGCGGAAAGTCACTATAAAGAACTGGCTGCTGTCTGGCGATGCTTTCGAAAATATGGCTTTTGTCGAAAGGAACTGGTTTCAGTTCTAATTCCCGAAGCCTTTGTCCCGAGCCTTCGGGGAATTGCAGGTTACGGTCCAGGCGACGGAGACTTCGGAAAAATAACAGAACCGCCTCGTCAGAGTCGGGTGTGTTTGCCTCGAATTTTCTATGCAACATCTGGTGAATGCCCTTTGAACTGCTCAAGATATTTGCCAGCTTTTATAAGGTCGAAAGAACCGCTAGTATGATCAACGCCTGCAATTGCCTTTTTCAAATACTCAACGGCTGGCCCGTTCGGACCGAGTGCCGGTGCGTTTTCCGCAATGCTGAGCGCAATTTTTAGCATAAAGCTTGCCGCGCCCTGCTGCTCGGCCAGAGAAAAGGCATCCAGAAAGCAGCGGTGGGCGGCGTCGCTATTGCTACCTGACCCAAGCAACAATAGTTCACCTTTGACCCGTTGTGCTTCGGGGGCAAGCCAAGGTTGCTTGGAAATGACGTCGTCGATCAAGCCGAGCCCCAGGTCTTTTTGGCCGGTTTCCAAGTAGACCTTCGCTTGCAGCATGGTTGTAAACCCCTGCCGCCAGGCATTCGATAACAGGTCTGCGCCTTCGTCGTGCTCACCTTTTTTGGTCAGAGCCCAGCCTTTCAGGTTGCGGCCCCATTCAACAAAGAAGGGATAATTGTGGATTTTGGATTGGCTGATAATTTCCTCGGACACTTCAATAAGTTCGTCATATTCCGAGCTGAAATGCAGTAGAACGCCGCGCATCGCCAATGAATAAACCAAGGATTGCTTGTAGGCGATTTCCTTTGCCAGTCTTAGCGAACTGTCGGCAAACTCAAGCGCGGCCTTCGGTTGTCCCATGAACCATTTGTTGAGCGAACTATAAGACAGGCTTTCGACGCCGGGATCTTCGCCGGTTCTGATTGCAAGCGACTGGAAGCGGGAAGGGTCATAGATTTCCACAGATTTCGAAAGGTGCAATTCAGCCCGTTTGTGATGCCCTCTCAGCGTAGATGTCACTCCGCCAAGGTTATGAGCAACAAGCTTGGTAACCTCGTCGTCTTGCTCTTCGGCAAAATCGAGACAGACATCCGCGAGTTCCTGCGCGCGAACATAATCCGAGCCGACCTGCGCAGAGTTCCACATCCCGTAGAGGATCTCATGAAAGCAGGTCTTGTCGGCTCCGGAATTGGACAACCGCCACGCGTCTTCATAGGCGCGCACGGTCTCTGGTGCGGTGTAACCTTTGACGCTTGTCAACGCGGCGCCATAAGTCGTCTGGAGCGTGATCTTTCGTCGTATCGTTTCTTGTTCGACCGGTTTTTCGTCAATGACGGATAGCGCTTTCTCAATATGGGTAAGCGCCTCCATTGTCGCCGAATGCTCCATCGCAAGGCGGCCTGCGGCTTCCCAATATTGGAGGGCCTTGGCTTTGTTATTCGCCCGAGCGAAGTGTTGTGCCAGGATCTCTGGTGACTTCTTGACGGTGTCCGAGCTGGAGTTTTCAAGAACGAAAGCAATACGTGAATGAAGCTCGCGCCGGGCTTTGCGTGTCAATCCGTCATAAATGGTATCTTGCACCAAGGCGTGTTTGAATTGAAAAACGCCGTCTTTCTTTCCCGGATCATCAATCAGCAGGCCCGCATCAATGAGTACGGACAGTATTCGCCGCGTCTCGTCCCGTTTGACCCTTGAAATCCGGGACAGAAGGATTTCGGAAAATTCCCGACCGATCACTGCGGCGCAGCCAACCAGCTTACGAGCTTCGGGAGACCTGTCCAAACGGGACAGCAGCGAGTCATAGAGTGTCGCCGGGATCGTCACGTAAGTTTCCGGCGGCACATTATCCTGTTTTGTGCGCGTGTCAGAGGCCATGTTGGCACGCACGGTCTTGGTCAATTCTTCCAGGAAGAACGGAATGCCGTCCGCTTTGTTCAAAATCTGTTTCTCAAGACCTTCTGACAACACGACGCCTGGCGACCAGTTGCGGATCACCCGCGCCGCTTGCGATCGAGACAATCGGCTCAGTCGAAGGCTGGAAACGTTAGGTTGGCTTTTCACCAGCCTCGTCTCGTCTTCTCTGGTTGTGATGATCAAAAGAACGTTCCGAGTGCGGATTTCACTGACCAGTGCTTGCAATAGCTCCAACGACGTAGGGTCAGCCCAATGTGTGTCTTCGAAGAGAATGATTTTTCGTCGCGAATCCGCCGAGTGCAGAAGCAGTTTGACGATGCATTTTATCGTCTCTGCCTTCTGCCTCTCAGACGACATTGAGCGATATTCGTCAGAGCCGGTCTCGAAGAACAGCATGTTTGCGATCGTGGCGTGATCGCTCGTGTTGTGAATGCCTTTGAGATTCAGGAAAGCGTGCAGCTTTTCCAGCTTTTGTTCCGGTGTGTCACCATCGGCTATCTGGGCTTTAGTGTTCACGTAATCAATAATGGGGTGCAGATAGCTGTTGGAGTAGTAGGATCGACATTCAAGCTTCAGAGTCTCGGCCTCCATCGGCTTGACCTGATTCAGCAACTCGTCAGCAATCGCAGATTTTCCGATCCCAGCTTCGCCGGATAAAACAATTACCTGCCCGTCACCTTGTGTTGCGGCTTTCCACCGGTCATTCAGTATTCCAATTTCATGACTGCGGCCGATTATTTCGCTGCGAACCTGGCCAATCTGGTGCTTTGGGCTTTCGCTGCTTCCAACTTTGCGCAGCACTTCGTAGATGCACAGCGGACCTTCTATCCCCCTCAGATTCACGCCGTCATGTGCCAGAAAATGAAACCTTTGCCATGCCATAGAAGCGGTGGTCGAACTAACGACGACCGAATTGGGGCTTGCTGCCCCCTGCAGCCGAGCGGCAAAGTTCGGTGTGAAGCCGAGAACATCGATTTCTTCCGATTCCGCCGTCGATTTCTTGTTCAGAAGAACCTTTCCGGTTGCAATGCCAACCCGAACCGCGAGCCTGCGCGCAATTTCGGACGCGGATTCATCGCGAACTTCCCTGACCGACTTCACTATATCGAGGCCAGCAAGAATTGCGCGTTCAGCACTGTCTTCGTAGGCCTGCGGGTGACCAAAGAAGGCCATCATCCCATCCCCAAGCCGGAATGCGACGAACCCGTCATAGCGTTCGATGGCTTTCGTCCACCGTGCGCGGCAATCGGAAATAATCTCACTAAGGTCTTCCGAGTCAAACTCGGTGGAAAGAGCCGTCCAGCCGACGATGTCGCTGAAAAGAACTGTTATCTGCCGATGCTCAGTCGTCGTTTCCGAGATTGAAGACGCTCTGGAGTCTAATGTGTCGCGTGCCAGCGAGGCCTGAAAATGTCGGCGCAGGCGCAGGCGATCACCGATGGGAATTTCTAGCTCAATAAAATCGGCCTCGGTGAGTTCGCCGATCATATCAATATCAATCGCAGCCCTTTGCAGAACGTCAGCGTATTTCCCCAATCCAGCTTCTTCCAGCCAACTAGAGAGAGAAGAAATACTCTGTGCCATGTTAGGATCGATCCTGGAATTCTTAATAGGTCAGTGTATTTGTCGCTGCGTTGCTCGCGCCATGCATTGGAAATTCCACGCTGGTATAGCACTTTCCTTTCGTGGTTGCACTCCTGACCGTTGAAGTGTTTCCAGTGCCAGATCATGGCCTAAACAATCGTAAGTGACTATAATGAAGTTTTTAATACGCGAGTACTGATCTTTGAGATTGCCCTGCAAACAGTCCGCCGAGCCGGCTCATCGTGTCCGCTTGGCATCGGTTCTGGCGAGTTCTGTCGCGATGTTTGGTCTTAACGGCCAGTTTGATTGATGTACTGACAAGAGGCTGTGGTCACGATCCGAAAAACGCCATTTCTGGTCCGTTTCAAAGTTTCGTGACTGCCGCTGTTCAAAGGTAGAAGCATGCCCGCTCAATGGTTGGGGTGTGATCAGAATTTCAGATTTTGCACACCTCGAAAATCAATGCGAATCCCGGCTGTGTAGCTTGGATGTGCGACTTGTCCGCAACCGCTGGGCGATGAGAAAATCCAACCAATGACACGTCTCTAAGGAGGTTGAGTCTCATGGATTTTCGCGATCTTTCGTTCGAAGCGCCGCCATTCAATGACATCGCCAAAGAAGGCTTTGGCCCTACCGAAGCCCATAAAGTCGCGCGAATTGGCCGGGTAGAGGCCGGAACATTCCCTTTCCGTTGGATTTGCGCGCTTGAATTCACGCCGATCCACAAACGCAAGCGGAGGCGCAGCAAGGGTATTCTTGGCACTGGCACCCTCGTTGGGTCACGCGCGATCCTGACTGCCGCACATGTCGTCGAGGCTTTTGCAGCGGGTGGCAGGAGGCCTGCAGCTGATTTGCGGATCACGCCGGGCAGGGCTGGGCGTAGCCGACCATTCGGGACACGCCAGGCTACGCGCGTGATATTACCTGCTGCCTGGATCGCCGACCCAGTGCCGGGATCGCCCGCAGATTTTGCGATGGTCATAGCGGATGGCGATTTCTCACCAGCGCCCGGCCATTGGGGTATGACCCGGGCGACCGGCGATGCGCGCGGGTCGCGTTTCGGGGCACTTCGTGGTTGGCGACCGGGCCGCTTCAAAGTCAACCATTCCGGATACGCGTCACGCGGGCGCGGGTTTCAGGATCATTGGTTCGCTGACACTTTCGACACCGGTGGTGTGGCCAGTGATCTGTTGTTCATCGACAGCCGCTCACGCCGAGGTGAATCCGGCAGCCCCGTTTGGGTCAGTCGGCACCGTTCGCTTGGGGGGCGTCATCTTTGGGCAATGGTTATTTCTGCCCCTGACAATCTTGCTCCCGGTGGACGAGCGCACGAGGTTGAAGCGCTGATCGCGGCTCCGGGCAGCGATTTCCTTAGCTTTATCGATGCACACAGAGGAAGGACCTCATAGATGGTTTGCAAATGCTGTGACAGTATCGTGCCGCGACACAGGGTGGTGCTGCAGGCCGAACGGCCACAGACCACGCCACCATTGCCAAAATTCGGACAATTGCGTCGGCACGCTTTCGCAATTCCATGGTCCGAGGATGACAAGGATTATGTCATTGATGCCTGGCCTGTTGCCTTTAGGATGCTCTCTGAAAGCGTCCGGTCATTGAATGCGATCCGCGCCGTTCCTAGGAAGCGCCGCGAAGCTGCGTGGAACGCAAGTCCCGCGCGCAAATGGTTCGGTACTTACCGTCGGGCGCATCTGGATATCGCGCGGCGCTATGCCAGACGTGCGCATCGGAAAATGCTGCGGGGTTGGGTTATTTTCTTCCGCCTGGACCTGCCAGACGCTGGCTCGGCATCACGGGGCGCGCGAGCGATCAGGCTGAAGAACTCTTTTTTCAGACCTGGGGAGCTTTGGGATTGCGACACCGCACCGCCGTCAAATGTCAGCTACACGTCGACGCTGCGCAATGCGGATACGATTGTGCATGAACTGATTCACACGGTTGGTAAAACACTTGGGACGCCGAACGAACGTTACGGTCGCGACGCGTTGCGACTGCCCGCGCATAAGGCGATCCGCAATGCCGCGAACCACGCAGGGTTCGCAATGGAAGTGTATGTCGACGCGGCGTTTGCTGCCAAGCCGCTGCGTTGGCGCACGTGTTTGAGGACGGTTTATCTGAACGCAAACACCCCCGTGGAATTTACCACGCGGGAGCCGTCTTTCATCTGATCCGAACCCGGCTGCAGGTCAAAAAAATTGGGGCCGATACATCTGCCGGCCCCTTTTCCTAGTCTTGTTGGGATTAGTATACGAGTTCCTCGCGGTTGCGACCGCGGCGACGGCGATTGCGTGACCGCATGCGACGGCGACCGCCTCTTCCGCGGCGCAGTGACATCATAGCACGGCGGCGGTTGGCGAGGACCCAGGCGGTTTCGCGTGACATTGCCACAACGATAGCTCTCCGGTCGATTTTGCGGGCGCGTGCAAGCCGCGTCAGCGTGCGGCGAATGATCAGTGGGATCGCACGGATCGCCCAGCGGGTTTTACGATTGGCGCGGAACGTTTTGACCAGCGCAAGCGCCGCGCGGACGACATGCGGGATCACAGGGCGCAGGCGGCGATTGTGGCCGAATAGCCGGCTCACCATACGTGCCAGGCGACCAAAGCGGCGGTTGACGCGCCGTTCGCTTTCGGTTTCGGCCATCACTTCGGCTTCATCCATCATCGCCTCGAACACTTCGGTATTGCCACCGGCGGCTTCGAATTCAATCTCGCTGCGTTCGAATTCGGCCTCTGTTTCTCCGGCGCTTTCGATCTCACCCTCGCGCAAAATGGCGCTTGCGATCGTGCCGCCGATCTTGGCGCCGGCGGGGCCGCCAATAGCGCCGCCGACAATACGCGCGGCGATCGGGCCAAGCGTCTTCAGCAATGGCCCCACGACCTTGCGAAGGGCACGCGCACCTTTTTTGACAAGGCTGCCGATACCCCGGCCAATCTTCTTTATGAAACCGAAGATCTCTTCATCGTCGTCCTCAAAATACTCGTCATCATCATCCGCGGTCAGATCGAACTCGTACTCATACTCGTCCTCTGAGATGGCATAACCGCCGTCTTCAAAAACATCGTCATCCTCAAATTCCTCGGGTTCATCCAACTCGTCTTCAACCTCGGGAAACTCCAGCTCTCCGGCGACGTCATCACCCTCGAGACTGGGCTCATATTCGAAGCCATCATCGCTACCTTCCAGCTCGAAAAGTTCCTCTTCCAGTTCGAAATCATCGGTTTGATAAGTGCGGTCCATTGCAATTCTCCTTTCGGGAAATGTCAGCGCGCGTCGACACGACGCGATTCAATTTGCCTGGGCACCTGCATCCTCCGGGCGAGGGCAAGCACCCTACGGCGCTCGGCGGCGGCAACTATGTCCAGAACGCGGCCGACCATTGCGACTTTGGAATGCACGTCGAGCTTGCCGAATATTCGGCGCATGTGAGTCGAGACGGTCCACTCGCTGATTTCCAGCACGGCCGCGATCTCTTTGTTCGTTAATCCGGACGCCACCAGACGCGTAACTTCGCATTCGCGCGGTGACAGCGGCAGGTCAGCGGACCAATGGGCGCTTGAGGTCAGAAGCGAGGCGCGATCCGGGATACGGGTGATCTGCATCAGACGGTCCTCCGGCGCATGGGAACCACGTTGCCGCCGGGTTTTGCGCGGGGCGCGGAGGGTGCATTCAGTTCCCCCAACGATGCGGCGACTGTAAGCCATTCTTCGGCATCTTCGGAAATGTCGTCGAGGCTGGCCTGAAAGACAGCGCGGTCGCGCATGGTTACATGGGGTGCGGCAAGCCAGAGCAGCATGTTCTCACCTGCTTCCGCAAGCCGCAGTCGTTCTGATACGCGAACCTCCGTTCTCAGGTGCTGACGCAGCACCTGCTCCATGGTTTCCCAGACGTCTTCGGTGCCGAACAGGTTCTGCACATCCGGCGCGCTGAGAATGTCGACGCAAACGGCTTGCAGCTGGAAGACTTCCTGTCGCAAGACATTCACATAGCCATATGATGCTGATTTGAGGTTGTTGCGAAGTTCGATTCCGGCCCGACGAACGGTAGCTATACTGCCGAAATTGCCGCGCTGGTTGTCGGGCCGGATAACATCCGAAACACGCCGGTCTCGGTTGAACTTCACCACCGAGCGGATGAAGGTCACGAACAGCTTGTGAAAGGCGGGGTTTGGTTTGGCTCCGGTAGGGGGCGTCACCCGCGTATAGCCAAAGACTCGGGAATAGGCCTGCATCCGATCGCGCGCTGAATACCGGGTGAGGCGCGTGCGGTCTATCTGGTACAAAAGTTGCGCGCCGCGACCACCAGAAAGCCGAACCTCGCCTGAGTTGAACAACTCAACTAGCTTTGCGACCGAGCGGAACAAGCCGGCTTTTTCGATGTTTGCCAGAAAATACAACTGCGCAACTGCAATCAGGCGCTGATAGCTGACATTGTCGTCGTATCCGGGCGGCCGGTCCCCCGAGGGCAGTTGCTCCAACCGATCCGCGTCGGATTCTGCCGCAATGCCAAGTGTCCCGATCCTCACAGGGCTCAGCGAATTGCGGTCAGTCCCAAAAACGGCTTCGTCCAGCGCGTTTAACCGTGACATCAGAAGGGCTTGTGCCTGCGGGTCGTTGGGATGTTCCTCAGCCAGCTTTCGCCAGGCTTCGGTCTTGAGTTCCTCAAGGTTCCTGCGGCGTTTGTCGAATTCTTCGAATGTGGACATGGGAATCTCCAAATGCTTGGGTTCTCAAAAATGCTCAGCCGTCGAGTAGACGACCGATCTCTGTTGATGCCCGCTCCAGTTCACCGACGAAGAGCGCAACAAGGCGCGCGATCAGGGGCTCGTCCTTGCCTTTGGCGGGCGGTTTCGGTCGATAGCTCTGGGCTTTGGCGGCAATCCGGTCGATTTCGCTGCGGATCAGGCGCGCCCCTTGCTTGCCGTCGCGGTCAAGATTTTCGAGCCAGTCTCCGGACTCTGACCGGACGCGGCGCAAAAGCTTGAAAAACTCGCGGGCGCAAGGCGCATCGGGTTCCGTGGGCGGTTCGGAATAGACGTCGTCCTTTTTGCCATCCTCGGCTTTGGTCGGCTTCTCCGGCTCACCTCCGCCGCTAAACTCGACGCCCGGAATGGTGCCAAGTGTGCAGTTTTCGGCCATTCCGAGCTCTGCCAGTTCGTCGGACAGACGCCGTTCGGTTTCGCGCGCGCAACGCAAGGCGCGTTCGGTGCCGTCGAGAGACTGACCGACGTTGCTTTGACCTTCCGGTTCCGTGGTTGGCGTGTCGCAGCTCAACCCAAACCGACAAAGCTGCGCCGTAAAGGCGCGGATCGCGGTGTAGTGGATTACCTGCCGCTCATCCTTGCGGTCGTTCACATGGGCTGGGACGAAATTGCCCGCCTCGCGGAGCTGGTCGAACAAGGGGCGTTCGCCTCCAAAAAGCGTACGATGGATGTTTTCCAACACTTCGCGGTTATTGTCGCCGGCATATTCATCCCGCAGGGCACCAAGCTGTTCGCCGACTTGCCTTCGAGCCGTCGAATACTCGGTGGGCGTTTCGCCCTCCATCAGGTCACTTTCGTTGTCGGGCAGGGGTTCAAGCTTGTCCAGATGGGCCAATGCCGCTTTGATTTGGACCTCTGCGCATAGGCCACGGGCAGCTTCCCAGGCGCTGCGCGTGTCGCCATCCGGCACTTCGGGTGTGGGTTTCTGATCTGTGCCAGGCGCGCGACTGCCGATCGCTTCGATCGCCGCGTTTCTGCCGGTTTCGCTGAGCAAGTCGTAGTTCCGGCCGATCAGCTCAGCCAGAATTTGGTCAACTTTGGCTTTGGGGTCTTCGGCTCGTAAGGACGTGTCGGCACGCTGCATGGGTCACCTCCGTTCAAATGCCTGATAAAAATTTGCAACAATGCGGCCGGGAGGCGCCAGTCGGCGTTCCAACGCGATACGCGAAGCGCCAATCAGGAACCGCTCGGGAAGGATGCCGGGATCGGTCCCGGCGGCAAGGCGTGCGGCCGCTTCCTGGGTCATTGCGGCCTCGCGTGGGCCAAAGCTGACGACCTGTGAAAGCGCGCGTCCGCCAAATTGGGGGTAAGGCGTATAGATCAAAGCCTCGATTGCCGCGCTGGTCGCCGAGCGGGCGGTGGCGCGCAACTCGGATGGAAGACGCCGAGCCACCGCGGCTGGGTAGAGCCTGCGCCAGATCGACCCCAGCGCACGTGCCTCGGGGCGGAACCCCATCCTGGCCAAAAGCGCAAGCGAGATCGGGATACGCATGATGATCGGCGGGTGGACGTTTTTTGGATGAAACCGCGATACACGTCGTGGCTCACGGGCCATTACGTCAATAAGAGAGGCCACCATAGCCGGGCCGATAAGGAGAATACCGGCAAGGTCCGAGAACAGCTCGGAATGCCAGCGCGCCCAGATATTTGCAACGGGCCGGGGTGCACCGGTCGAAAGGACACGCCGCTCGATTTCTCGCGGAAAGGCTTGCCAAAGGCCCAGGTCGGCTTGCAAGTTATGTCCGATTTCATGCGCGACCGCGCCAAGTGTCCATGGGTTTAGCAGCCGGTGATGCGGCAATTGCACAAGTGGGAAAGGGTTGGGCAGTCGGCCCAGATGAGCAACCTGTATGCCTCTGCGCCAGGTTGCGGGACCAAGCCCCGAAGCCATGAACGAGAACGGCGGCGGGGTTGGGATCGACCGCGCAGTTCCCAACCCTGTATAAACGTTTCTGTAGCAATCCAGAGCGATCTGGTCCGCAGCATGAAGCCTGAGGCCAACACGAGTCTGACGTTGGCTGAACAGGCGGTGATAAAAGTCCCAGACAAGCTCGGCGGCTTCCACGATCTGCTGGCCGCGATCTTTCAACAGCGTCAGCCGGTCGGTTGCGGTTCCGCCGCCGCTTGAGCCCAACGCGTCGATACGGGCAAGGTTCGTGCGGATCTCTGATCCGAACCGGCTGAGCAGTGCATTGACGGCAGAAAGGTGTGCTCCCATCGGCTGGGCAAGGCCTGTTCCAAACTCGCCTGGCTGGAACGGCGCCAGCCCGAAGGCGTGCCGTGACAAGTTGACCCGCTGGATGCGCGTCCATTCGTCCGGCAGCCCACGGGCCGGGACGGGTAGGGATATCAGCTCCGTACCCATGCGCGGATTTGTCTGAGGATTGCGGGGGTAATCGCGACGCCGCGATTGGCAACGACAGAGGTTGCCGAGTCGTCCCGCGCCACGTGCACTGCAACGATAGTCCGGGCCGAGCGATGCCGCAGCCATACCGGGCTGCCGCTTTGTCCGCCGGCCGTGTCGTGCAGATATTCGATCCGTGGCCCGCGAACGCTGACGACGCGGTTGTAGGTCCAGTACATATGCTGGCCGCCCTTGTCTCCGGGGTAACCCGCAGTGTTGAGCTTGATCCGCAACAGTCTGGATGGCGACAGCGCCGCGATGCGGGACCAGTAACCAATTCTTCGACCGATGGGCTTGTCGAGCGTTATGACAGCATAGTCATGCGGCCATGCCTGCCCGTATGTCGACGCGCTGGCATAGGCGCTGGGGTAATTGATGCGGACTGCACGGGCTGATCCGAATGGTTCCCGCGACCCGTTCTTGCCGGGAATAACGCGAATACCGGAGTACCGTCGCTTGTTCGAACGGTTGTAGACACAGTGGGCTGCTGTCAGCACTTTATTTGGCGCGATCAGCGTGCCGGTGCAACCCGGAGGTGTGATCTTGACGATGTGGCGCCAGGGCACCGACCGGGTATTGCCGATACGCTTTCGTGTATCTGGACCGATGACCTGAAAATCAGGGCCCGGGTCAAACTCGTCGGTAAGTTCTTCGACCAAACCACCTGCCGGATCTGCTTCGAAGCGGCCGAAACTCTCGATGTCTGAGAGATCTTCGGTATCCAGTTCGAATTCTGCGCTCAGGTCGTCTTCAAAAGACGAGCCCTCGCCGAAAAACTCCAGATCGTCATTGAGTTCCAGGTTCAGTCCTTCGGAGTCCTTGAAGTCCATTGTATCGGCCCTCTCGATTTTCCTACGACTCTTGAGACTCAAGGATACAGCCATAAGGAGAATCGCTATAGTCGCACGTTTGTGTGACCCCCACACAGGCAAGTCAGCGCGCAATCAGCGGGCAGGGCGGTTTGGTAGGTAATGTCGCATTTAAGCTGCCAGCCCAGGGGCCGTGTCCTTGGCGTGTGCTAACATTCTGCCGCAAGAGCAGCGAACGGCGAATTTCGGCTCGGCCCGGATCAATCAGACAACTCTCTCAAACCAATTGCGCTTGACCGGTGGCGTGGGTTTGCTGCTTACAGAAGTGACCGAGTTCACCTCGGCTTAGGTTGATTTTCTGGGCAACGAGTTCAGCAACTCACCAAGCTATATACTGGCATTGTGAGCAGACTGAGATTTTGCGCGCAAAACCTTCTGATTGTTAGCTTTCGGAACGGGCTAAGCTTCAAGGGTTTGGCCCAATTTGCATACGGCTTGGGGCCCTTTGATTTCCGAACGGTTTCGTGGATCACGGCTCACAGAACGACCGGTAAGCCTGTCTGGTCGTTTCTGGATATCTGACGCCCAGATGTCGGGTCATGAGTGGTATCAACTTTTTCGAACACTTCGAAAACAGTGGGTCGCGGTGGCAAGATGCGCTTTAGTAACATGGCCCGCAAAAGGCGTTAGACAACCATTTGAAGCGGCAGTGTGACACGGGATGTTTGCCCAAGTCGCGACAGGTTCGGCGGCAAATCTCGTAGATGAATAGACCGTGACGATTGATGCGACCTATCTGACGCCACTCCGAACAGCGTCCGGCTTGGGTGCAAAAAAGGGGACTCGGAAGGCTGATCATACCCACTAAGGGCGGCATTAACACCAAGCTGCAGGCGCCTTGCTCAGCAGCTTGCTAGATGTTGATGGGTTCAAAGAAACTTCGAAAGATAATGGGATACGCACTTGCATCCCCGGCAAAACATCAGGAGCATTTGTGCAGTATGACAACCGGCGCTACTCGTTGCGACAGGTGTCCTAGATTCCTCCGTTGGACTGATAGACGGATTCACTCTGGCTTTCGACCACGCTCGGCAGATTTGCCAGAGTGCATTCTGCGTTAGGCAATATGTTGGCGCTTGAACTAAGGTCCATAATAATGATGTCCCAAACTCCGATCTCTGCGAACGAGCGGATCTACCCGATACCCAAGGTTCCAGCGGTTGTGATCTGCCTTGATGGCTGCGAGCCGGAATACCTGGACAAGGCAATCGCGGACGGCCTTATGCCTACGCTTCAGCGTATGCGGGAAACCGGAACAGGTCGAATTGCGCATTCGGTGATCCCGTCCTTTACCAACCCCAACAACCTGTCGATCGCGACTGGGCGGCCTCCGATCGTGCACGGAATTTGCGGCAACTACCTGATCGATCCCGAGACCGGCGAAGAAGTCATGATGAATGACGTGCGTTTCCTGCGCGCGCCGACTGTTCTTAGAAAATTCCACGATGCTGGTGCCAAAACCGCCATTGTGACGGCCAAAGACAAGCTGCGTGCCCTTTTGGGGGCAGGACTTTCTTTCGGCGATGATCGAGCGAAGTGTTTTTCGGCCGAGAAGGCCAGCAACTCGACCGCTGCTGAACACGGTCAGGACTGCGCCAGCGCGTGGCTCGGTCTGCCTCAGCCCGAGGTTTACTCAGCGGAGCTGTCAGAATTTGTGTTCGCCGCTGGTGTCAAGCTGCTGAAGGAGTGGAAGCCGGACCTGATGTATCTGACGACCACGGACTACGTGCAGCACAAATACAGCCCTGATCAGGCCGAAGCGAAGGCATTCTACGCGATGTTCGACAGATACCTGACTGAGCTGAATGCAACCGGAGCCGCCATTGTTGTGACTGCCGATCACGGAATGAATCCAAAGCATCACGCCGACGGCTCGCCCAACGTGGTTTATGCACAGGATCTGTTGGACGAATGGCTGGGTCGAGATGCTGCCCGTGTGATCTTGCCGATCACTGATCCGTATGTTGTTCACCACGGCGCATTGGGCAGCTTCGCCACGGCTTACCTGCCTGACGGTGCGGATCGGGCGGATATTGTCGCGAAACTCCGAGGGATAGATGACATAACACATGTCCTGACCAGAGAAGCGGCGATTGAGCAATTTGAACTGCCCGGCGATCGCATCGGGGATATCGTGATGGTCTCAGGCAAAAACACCTGTATCGGCACTTCCGAAGATCGGCACGATCTGGCGGCACTGGACGAACCTCTGCGCAGTCATGGTGGCGTGACCGAGCAGGAAGTTCCCTTTATCATCAATCGCGTGATCGATTTGCCATCACAGCCAAAGCTGCGCAATTTCGATGCGTTCTACTACGCGACCACAGCGGCGGCCCTTTGAAAATGGACGGTACTATGAGCACAATCGATATCCGCAATGAAGGCATGCGCATTGGTGGAGAGATCGTCTTCACCGAAGCCACGATTCCTGTGCATTACCCCTATACAAACGAAGTCGTAGGGACCGTTCCTGCGGGCACCGCCGAACACGCGCGTAAGGCTTTTGAGGTCGCGGCCAGTTATACCTCGAAACTGACCCGCTTTGAGCGCAGTCAAATCCTGCAGCGCACCGGCGAATTGATCGGCGAAAAACGAGAATATCTTGCAAAGTGGCTGACGCTGGAACTGGGTATTTGCCACCAGCATTCGATTTACGAAACCAAGCGCGCGCAGGACGTGTTCCAGTTTGCCGCCGCCGAAGCGTTGAAGGATGATGGTGAGATATTCTCGTGCGACCTGACTCATAACGGGAAAGAGCGTAAGATCTTCACCAAACGCGAGCCGGTCAAAGCCATCAGTGCGATCACACCGTTCAACCATCCCTTAAACATGGTCAGTCACAAGATTGCGCCGTCGATTGCGACCAACAATTGCATGGTGTGCAAGCCTACGGAACTGACCCCTTTGACGGCGCTGACGCTCGCCGACATCCTTTACGAGGCAGGGCTGCCGCCCGAGATGTTTCAGGTCGTCACCGGTTGGCCGCAGGACATTGGTGACGAGATGATCACCAATGACAATATCGACATCATCACTTTCACAGGCGGGGTTCCGGTGGGCAAGATGATCGCGTCCAAAGCAGGCTACAAACGGCAGGCTTTGGAATTGGGCGGGAATGATCCTCTGATCGTCCTCAACGACCTGAGCGATGCTGATCTTGAGAAGGCCGCCACCATCGCCGTGGCTGGTGCCACCGGAAACTCCGGGCAACGCTGCACCGCAATCAAGCGCATTCTGGTGCAGGAAAGCGTTGCAGAGAAATTTGTGCCGCTAGTTCTGGAAAAAGCGAAAGCGATCCGGTTCGGAGACCCTCAGGACCCAGAAACGCAACTGGGGTGCGTTATCCACGAGCAGGCCGCAGAACTTTTCGAAAAGCGCGTGTTCAGGGCCGCTGAAATGGGTGCAGAGATCCTCTACCATCCTGGCCGGCAAAGCGCTTTATTGCCTCCGATTGTGATCGATAAAGTGCCCCATGACAGCGAATTGGTCATGGAAGAGACTTTTGGCCCTATCGTGCCCATCGTCCGCGTGCCGGATGACGACGCACAGGTCATTGAAATCTCGAACGGAACTGCGTTTGGTTTGTCTGCGGGCGTGTGCACCAACGACCTCAACCGTGCGATTGCTTACATCAACGGCCTGAACGTTGGCACCTGCAATATCTGGGAACAACCGGGCTATCGGATCGAAATGTCCCCCTTTGGCGGCATCAAGGACAGCGGCAATGGCGTCAAGGAAGGTGTCATCGAAGCGATGAAGTTCTTCACCAACGTCAAAACTTACTCGTTGCCCTGGCCGGGTTAAAACCTTTTGGCGGCAGAGTGCAGGTCACCCCTGCACAACATCCTGCCTCTGAACGCCCAAACCTTCGATGCCCAGTTCCATCCGATCACCGGCTTTCAGGTAGGTTTGCGGATCTTGCCCCATGCCAACCCCTGGCGGCGTCCCGGTCGAAATCACGTCACCCGGCTGAAGCGACATGAATTGCGACAGGTGAGAGATCACTGTCGCCACGTCGAAATGCATCGTTTTGGTCGAACCGTCCTGATAGCGGTGGCCGTTCACTTCAAGGTACATCGGCAGGTTTTGCGGATCGGGCACCTCGTCCCGAGTGACCAGCCACGGACCGATCGGGCCGAACGTGTCTGCCGATTTGCCTTTGACCCACTGGCCTGAGCGGTGCAGTTGGAAATCGCGCTCGGACAGATCGTTTATGACGCAATATCCTGCGACATGATCCATGGCGTCGGCTTCAGAGACATACTTGGCCTCTTTTCCGATAACCACGCCCAACTCAACTTCCCAATCCGTCTTGACCGACCCGCGCGGAATTTCGACCGTGTCATTCGGACCAACAATAGCGGATGTCGCCTTGAAAAAGATCACCGGTTCTACTGGCAGTTCCATCCCGCTTTCGGCCGCGTGATCGGCGTAGTTCAGTCCGATGCAGATGAACTTGCCGACATTGCCCACGCAAGGGCCAATACGCGGATCGCTATCAACCAAAGGAAGGCCTGCAACGTCCAGTGCATTCAAGCGTGCAAGCGTTTCGTTACTCAGCGTATCGCCCGAAATGTCATCGACCACACCTGACAAATCACGAATTGCGTCATCCGCATCCAGTACGCCGGGTTTTTCAGCGCCCTTGGGGCCATAACGTAGCAGTTTCATTCCGTGTCCCTTCCTGCTCAGATTGTCCAGCCGCCATCAATGGCAAAGGGCTGTCCCGATGTGTATTTGCTGGCATCGCTGGCCAGATAGAGCGCCAATTCTGCGATTTCTTCAGCCGTTCCGATCCGTCCCATCGGTTGGCGCGCGATGAAATCTGTCATGGCCTGTTCGTAGTCGCCTGTGGCACGCAGACGGTCATGCAAACTGGGGCTGTCGACGGTGCCTGGGCAAATCGCATTGCAACGAATACCCTGAGTTACGAAATCCGAGGCGATCGATTTGGTCAGTCCGATGACCGCCGCCTTTGAGGCGCAATAGGCAAACCGGTTCGGCACACCCTTTATCGATGACGCTACCGACGACATGTTGATGATCGACCCGCCACCATTGGCCAGCATCGCGGGCAGAGTCAGTCGGATCAGGCGGTACATGGCTTTCACGTTCAGATCGAAACTGAAATCCCAATCACGCTCCTCGCATTCCAGAACGGAACCGTTTGCGACATAGCCGGCACAGTTGAACAGCACATCCAGTGGCGGCAGGTCCGCCGCCGCGGCCTGGACCGCTTCAGCGTCTGTTACGTCCAGCTTGAGTGTTGTTATCCGGTCGATTTGCTCCAATTCAGCCAAAGCGTCTGAGTTTATGTCGCTGGCGATGGCCTTGGCGCCTTCGGCTGCAAACAACTCGGCCGTAGCGCGGCCGATTCCTTGCCCCGCCGCTGTGATCAATGCCGTTTTGCCGGTCAGGCGACCCGTGGCTTCCTGGGGTTTCATAGGCGGCCTCACTCCTGTTCCGGCAGCAAGCCTGCTGGGATATCCTGATAACAAACGGGGCGCAAAAACCGCCGGATCGAAAGGGTTCCAACCGAGGTTGCTCCAAAATTGGTCGAAGCCGGATAGGGGCCGCCATGCACCATGCTGTCGCAGACCTCCACCCCGGTCGGGAAGCCATTGGCCAGCAACCTGCCTGCTTTGCGCTCCAGCACTGGAACCAGTTGACGGGCGAATTCTGCGTCATCGTCAGTTAGATGTATAGTGCAGGTCAGTTGCCCTTCGATAGAGCGGGCAAGCTGCAGCATTTGGTCGGCATCGCGGACCCTGACGATGATGCCCATCGGTCCAAAGACCTCTTCATGCAAGGTCGCATTGGCCAGCCAGTCGTCACCCGAGACCACAAACAGATTTGGCGCTGCACCGCGCGGGGCGCTTTCCTTGGCCACAATCTGCGCGACATCGGGCTGCGCCGCGATTTGAGCGACGCCTCGTCGGTAGGCATCCGAGATTCCATCGGTCAGCATGGTTTGCGCGTCCACCTGTTCCAATGCGCCTTGCGCAGCGGACTGAAATGCATCCGCGCTTGGCCCGTCTATGACGACCGCAATTCCGGGGTTGGTGCAGAACTGCCCTGCGCCCATCGTGAGGGATCCTGCCCATCCCGTCCCGATTTCGGTTGCGCGTTCGGATACTGCCGCCGGTAGCAGGAAAATGGGGTTGATCGAACCCAGCTCTCCGAAGAACGGGATTGGCTCGGGACGGGTGGCGCATAGATCAAACAAAGCGCGGCCGGCCCGCTGAGACCCAGTGAAACCCACTGCGCGGATCAAGGGGTGGCGGGCCAAGGCGGTCCCGACTTCGATGCCATCACTTTGAATTAATGAGAACACGCCCGCAGGCGTGCCAGTCGCCTTTAGTGCCGCGTCAATGGCTTGCGCGACGACTTCTCCGGTTCCGGGGTGGGCCGGATGGCCTTTGACCACAACCGGGCAGCCCGCAGCCAGGGCCGCAGCTGTGTCCCCACCCGCAACCGAAAAGGCCAGCGGGAAGTTTGAGGCTCCGAACACGGCGACAGGCCCGAGCGGGCGCTGGATCATCCGCAAATCCGAGCGTGGTAGGGGCGCACGGTCCGGCATCGCGGGATCATGGCGTTGATCGAGGTAGTCGCCTTTTTCGATGTAATCGGCGAACAGGCGCAATTGGCCGACCGTGCGTCCGCGTTCGCCTTGCAGGCGAGCCTCGGGCAGGCCGGTTTCCTGACTGCCGATCTCAGTGATCGCGTCGCCGCGGGCGTCAATTTCCTCTGCGATTTTGCGCAGCAAGGCGGCTCTGTCGTCACGCGAGGACCAACCGAATGTGATAAAGGCCTCTTCAGCGGCCCGCACAGCGGCGTCGACATGCGCTGCAGTTCCGGTCGCGAAGTCGTGGCTTGGCCCATGGGCAGGTGCCGAGGCAAAAGTGGTGTCACCTTCGACCCATTCACCGGCGATCAGGTGTTTTCCGATCAACATCTTCGTTCTTTCTTAAAGCAGGCCGCGTTGGGCCAGGTTTCGCATGAGATGAGACGCCCCGAACCGCCATTCGGGGCACTCTGTCGAGAGGTGCACTGAGTTTGTGAGTGTGCCCAGTTTGTCGTTTGCTATCGTGACGATGTCGCCCAGTTTGTGAGTAAACCCTCCACCCGCGGTATCCCGGTCTTGTGTCGGTGCGAAGAGGGTTCCCAGAAACAGCATGAGCCCGTCCGGGTATTGGTGATGTCGTCCAATTGTTTGCGTGACCAGATCGGCGGGGTCGCGGCTGATCTGCGACATTGAAGAGTGGCCGTTCAGGACAAAGCCATCCAATCCGGTCACAGTCAGAGACAACTCGGCCGTTCGGACATTTTCAAGCGTATAGGACTCATCGAACAAGCGGATCATAGGCCCGATGGCACAGGATGCGTTGTTGTCCTTGGCCTTACCGAGCAAAAGCGCCGAGCGCCCCTCAACGTCGCGCAGGTTGACGTCATTACCCAACGCTGCGCCCTTGATCGCACCGGTCGAATTCACGGCCAAAACAACCTCGGGCTCGGGGTTGTTCCAGGTTGAGATCGGGTGCAGGCCGACATCCGCGCCGAAGCCGACCGAAGACAGGACTTGTGCCTTTGTGAAGACTTCGGCATCCGGCCCGATACCGACCTCAAGGTACTGGCTCCACAGGTCTTCCGCGATCAGCGCCTGTTTGACCTGTGCGGCGGCGTCGGAACCCGGAACAATGTTTGAGAGGCTGCTACCAATCTTGTCTCCGATACGGACACGGATTGCTTGTGCCCTTGCGGGATCTCCGGCGGCCTTTTCTTCGATGACCCGCTCGACCATGGACCCGGCGAAAGTGACTCCGCACGCTTTGATCGCCTGCAGATCACACGGGGCCAGCCAATCGTGCGCTGCATCAAGCGGTCCGATCCTGGTTCCCTCGGTCTTGCGGACATATTCTGCGGCATCTTCTCGCTCGAGAACATCGCGTACGGTCGGAGCCGATGTAGATGTGATATCAACAATCTGCCCGGCGCGCAGCGTCACAACGCAAGGACCTATCCCCGCGCGTTCCACGCGACCCAGCCATAGCCCGTCAGAGTCCAGTTTCGGATAAGCCATTTCAATCCCTGAGTTTATAGGCTCGGGTAGCGTTGCCCCCCAGAACCGCTTGTCGTTCAGGCTTGGTCAAGTCGTGCAGCAAAGCATCAGTGGCTTCAAGCCAGCGTTCGTATGTGCAGGCCAGCGTGCAAACCGGCCAGTCACTGCCCCAAATCAGGCGGGACGGACCGAACGTGTCCAGCAGGTGGTCGACATAGGGGCGCAGATCATCAACGGCCCAGTTCTGGGCAGCTTCGGTCACCAACCCGGACAGTTTGCACCAGGTGTCCGTCTCTCGGGCAAGCGCTGCCATGTCCTCCGCCCAGCCATCGATCAAACCATCGCGGATCAGGGGTTTGGACCCGTGGTCGATGACAACGCGCATCCGAGGATGACGCGCGAGAAGCTGTCTGAGGGGGCCAAGATGTTGAGGCAATGTAAGCGCGTCAAAGGTCAAATCGCGCTGTTGCAATGCGTCAAATGCTGGGGTCAAGGCATCACCGATCATCCATTCGGGATCAGCTATGTCTTGAATCATGGGCCGCAGCCCAACTAGCGCCGGATGGGCAGCCAACGCCGTTATCTGCGCAGGGGCATCGGGGGCTTCGAAGTCAGCCCATCCAACGACACCTTTTATGAGTGGGGTGTGATCCGCCAGCGACAACATGAATTCTGTCTCGGCGACTGTCGGAGCGGCCTGAACCAGAATTGAACCTTCAATCCCGGCTGCTTCCAGCAGGGGCGCGAGATCATTTGGCGCAAAGTCGCGGTAAATCGGTGTCAGCTCTGGCGTCAGCCAGCCATAGTCGCCACGGGACAAGGTCCAGAAATGCTGATGGGCGTCGATCCTCATCCAATGACGCCTTTTTTGAGGATAATGTTACCGTAGAGCCTGCGCTCACCGGTTTGCACTATGACAAAGGCATTGGCTGCGCGCTGGTAGAAGGCAAAGCGTTCCACCGCCTGTATCTGTGCCGGGTTGTCAGCCACTTGGTTGATGATGTTCTGAAAATCAGTAACCGGCTCCGGAATGGCATCCGGGTCCTCGACCATCTGCATAGTCAGCGCCGGATCCGAAACGAACGTGTCCAGAGGCATGACAGATACTACCGCCCGCAGGATTTCGCTGGCAGTGGAACCATCGGCCCGGATGCAGTCCGGTCCACAGCTGGAGCCCGGAAAGTTCGCGTCTGCAATCACTATTTCGTCCCCGTGCCCCATGGCCCGCAACGCGTATAGCAGTTCGGGTGAAAGGATCGGGTCGATGTTATGCAGCATTTGCAGCCTCCTGAGGCAATGGCGCGTCCGGACGGATCAGGCTTTCGCTCCTCAGATCGGACCAAAGGACTGCCGGGATATCGTGTTCCAGAAGTGCAACGTTGGCCGTTACCTCAGCCGCGTTGACTGCACCGGGCACTACGGTCTTGACACAGGGATGTCCAAGAACAAATTGCAGTGCCGCAGCAATCAAGGGCGTATTGTGCGATTTGCAGACCGCTTCAATCTTGCGGACGCGGTTCAAAATCTCTTCCGGAGCATCGGAATAATTGTACTTGGCACCCGGAATGGCGCCTGTCGCCAGAATGCCCGAGTTGTAGGGGCCACCAAGGATGATCCCCACATCCCGCTTTTCACAAAGCGGTAGAAAGCTGTCCAATGCCTCCTGTTCCAGCAACGTGTAGCGTCCAGCCAGTAAGAATCCGTCGAAATCCCCCAGCCCCAGCAATCGCTCGCAAACCTGCCATTCGTTCACGCCCGCCCCGATGGCGGCAATCTCACCCGCGTCACGCAGTTCAACCAGCGCCTTGTAGCCGCCGCCGTCAAACAACTCGCGTACTTTGGCGTCCGACATTTCCTGGCTGCCCTGACTGAACACGCAGACGTCGTGCACAAGAAGAATGTCCGTGTTGGTTACACCCAGCCGGTTCTGGCTGGCTTCGTAGGATCGCATGACACCGTCATAGGTGTAGTCAAATACAATGCGTTTCTGCGGAACGTCCACGAATGCCTCGGGCGTGACTTCATGCGGCTCGCAGTCCAACAACAGTCGGCCAATTTTGGTCGACAGCTGAATATTGTCGCGCCCAAAGCGGGCGATAGCTTGGCCAAGCCGGTGTTCGGACCGACCCAACCCATACTGAGGTGCCGTGTCAAAAAAGCGAATGCCGGCATCGTACGCCGCATGCAAAGCGGCCTGCGCATCCTCATCGGTCACCTTGCGATAAAGGTTCCCCAAAGGTGCACCGCCAAAACCCATCCGGGTCAAGGGAACAGGTCGGTGTGTGCGGCTGTTCAAAAGCTCGGTTTGTGAAACGGTCATCCTGCCTCTCGCGTGTCCTTAGGAGTGATATTGAACAGTTGCGGCTTTTCCTGCCGTAGGACTTCGATACGAGGCATCAGTTGGCCAAGATGATGGCGCATCGCTTCCTGTGCGCCCTGTTCGTCGTGACGGCTGACCGCCTCAAAGATGGCCCGGTGTTCGGCCAGAGTTTCAGAAACTCGCCCTGGGGTTGGCAGCAGCAGCATCCGGGCGCGGCTGACCTGCAGGGAGACGGTCTGAGCGACCTCTGGCAATCGTAGAAATCCAGTGAAATCCATAAGCAGGGCGTGGAAATCTTCATCGGCCTGATAAAACCCGGGGATGTCTTCATCCTCGATCAACAATTCCTGCATGCGCATATTGCGGCTGAGTTTTTTGCGCTGATCCTCAGTAAGGTCCCGGGCCACCTTCGCGACCGTCGCCAGCTCCAATGCTTCGCGAAGGAACGCGCCCTCGCGGATTTCAGCCATCGAAAAGTAGGAAACACGCGTGCCGGATTGCGGGACGACGTCAACCAGACCATCGGCTGCCAGTCGCGCAATAGCTTCGGAAACGGGCGCACGCGACACGCCCAGACGTTCACAGATGGGCGCTTTTCTGAGGTTGGCGCCGGGCGGGAAATCAAGGGCCAGAATGGCGTGCTTGATTGACTGGTAAACCCGTTGAGCCAGCGACCCTTCGATGGTGGAAATGTCCGGCAGGCGGGTTGCGTCAATATCTTGAGGTCGGTTCATAACTGCGGGTCTATCATTCTAACATGTTAGTTGACAAGAGGGTAGTTTTCGACGTAGCTGTCGGGGCAAGCAAGCGGGATAGCAATGCAAGCACGTGATCAAATCAAGGCCCGTCAGGGCGCGCAACGCGATACGGTCAGGCTGAATCCGGATGACAATGTCGTCATCGCTTTGCGCGACTTGGCGTCTGGTGAACATCCGAATTGCCTTTCGGTTCCGCTTCTTGGGGCAGTGTCGCGTGGCCACAAGATTGCAACGAAGCTGATCGCCAAAGGTGAAAACGTCATTCGATATGGTCAGATCATCGGGCAGGCCAAGTCAGATATTTTTCCAGGTGAACATGTCCACGTGCATAATCTGGGCATGGGGGAGCATCAGCAGGACTATGCCCATGCCTCTGCCAACGCACCGCTGCCGGAAATTCACAAAGCCCGCAGTTTCCAAGGTTATCACCGTTCAGACGGCAGGATCGGAACCCGCAACTACATTGGCATCCTTACGACGGTCAATTGCTCGGGCTCCGTCGCGCGCTTTATCGCTGAGGCTGCGGAAAAATCGGGTCTTCTTTCCTCCTTTCCAAATGTCGACGGTATCGTTCCGATCGTCCATGGAACCGGATGTGGCATGTCCGCAAAGGATGAAGGGTACGCGACGTTGTTTCGAACCCTTGCGGGATATGCGCAGCATCCAAATTTTGCGGGGATCTTGTTGATTGGATTGGGATGTGAAGTCATGCAGGTCGCTGATCTGGTGGGTGGCCGCCCGATCCGCCCGGATGGCACGCTGCGATACATGACCATCCAAAACGAGGGCGGGACGCGCCGCACAATTCAGCGCGGTTTGGAGGAGCTTCGCGGCATTGCTGAGCTGGCAAACCAAGCTGCGCGTGTACCCGCGCCCGTTAGCGCGCTTACGGTTGGTATGCAGTGTGGCGGCTCGGATGGGTATTCCGGGATCACCGCCAACCCAGCCCTAGGTTACGCATCGGATTTGCTGGTGCGCCATGGCGGCACAACAATCCTTTCTGAGACGTCGGAGATTTATGGGGCTGAACACCTGCTGACACGTCGCGCCGAAACGCCAGAAGTCGGAGAGAAGCTGATCGAGCGCGTGCAATGGTGGGAGGATTACACCGCGCGCAACGGCGGCGAAATGGACAACAACCCAAGCCCGGGGAACAAACGCGGCGGGTTGACGACCATCCTTGAGAAATCACTGGGCGCTGTCGCCAAGGGCGGCACCGCGCCCTTGCGGGATGTGTACAAATTTGCCGAACCGATCGACAAAAACGGGTTCGTATTCATGGATAGCCCGGGTTTTGACCCGTGTTCGGTCACGGGGCAGGTGGCCTCGGGCGCGAACCTGATCGTCTTTACCACCGGTCGCGGGTCGGTCTCGGGCTATCAGCCGACACCCTGCGTCAAACTCGCCACGAATTCCGAAATGTATGCCCGTATGGCCGACGACATGGATCTGAACTGCGGCGACATCGTCACCGATGGTGTCAGCATCGAGGCCAAAGGCGAGGAGTTGTTCGAAATCCTGATGCGCGTCGCCTCGGGCGAGCAAACAAAAAGTGAGGAACTTGGATTTGGGGGCGTGGAATTCGTGCCCTGGCAAATCGGTGCGGTGATGTAATCCGCGCGCTGCCCAAGGGGAGAGGGGCACATGGGAGGAGAAATGAAAAAGCTGGTCGACATGACGGGGATTGATAAACACTTCCCCGGCGTGCACGCGCTGAAATCCGTGCAATTCGATCTGTATGCCGGTGAAGTCCACGCATTGATGGGCGAAAACGGCGCCGGAAAGAGCACGTTGATGAAAATCCTGTCCGGGATTTATCAGCGCGATGGTGGTGATCTTGAGATCGAAGGCAAACCGGCGAGTCCAACCACCCCACGCGAGGCGCAGGATCTGGGTATTGGCATCATCCATCAGGAATTAAGCCTGATGAACGATCTGACGGTTGCTCAGAACATCTTCATCGGGCGCGAACCCCGCAAGAGTTTTGGGCGACTAGATGAGGCCGCGCTGAATGCCAGAACGGCCGAGATTTTCGCCTCGATGAATCTGAACCTTGATCCCAAAACTCTGGTCGGCAGCCTGACGATTGCGAAACAGCAAATGGTCGAGATTGCCAAGGCTCTATCCTACCAATCCTCAGTTTTGATCATGGATGAACCAACCGCGGCTTTGAACGACGCTGAAATTGCGGAGCTTTTCGTGATTATTCGCCGCCTCAAGGCCGAGGGTGTAGGCATTGTCTACATCAGCCACAAAATGGATGAGCTAAAGCAGATTGCGGACCGCGTGACCGTGATGCGGGACGGCGAATATGTCGGAACGGTCGACGCCGCAGAGACTCCAATCAGCGCGATCATTGCGATGATGGTCGGGCGCGAAGTCAACGAGGAACCGTTGGACGTGCCTGATCTGGGCGATGCTGAGGTGTCGCTTCAAATCACGGGGCTGAACCGGGGGAAGGAAATCAGCGACGTCAGTTTTTCGGTTCAGCGCGGTGAGATCTTGGGTTTCGCCGGTTTGATGGGGGCGGGCCGCACCGAAGTTGCTCGGGCCATATTCGGCGCTGATCCGAAAGACAGTGGCGATATTCGGGTACACGGCAAATCAGTCTCGATCAATTCGCCGAAGGATGCGGTGCGTGCCGGAATCGGATATCTGTCCGAAGATCGCAAGCATTTTGGCCTCGCGACAGGGATGAACGTGCGGGACAACATCGCGCTGGCTTCGATGGACATGTTTACCGGAAGTGGAGGTGTTCTGAATGATGGCGAAATCAGTACCACCGCCAAAAGCTATATCAAGCAGCTAGGTATCCGCACGCCGTCAGACGCTCAGGAAGTTCGTCTGCTATCTGGCGGAAACCAGCAAAAGGTCGTCATCGCCAAGTGGCTTTTGCGCGATTGTGACATCCTGATTTTTGATGAACCCACACGCGGCATCGATGTGGGAGCGAAGTCTGAAATCTACAAACTGCTCGAAGAGCTGGCTGAACAGGGCAAAACGATCATCGTGATCTCATCGGAACTGCCCGAAATCATGCGCCTGAGCCACCGCATCGCCGTGATGTGCGAAGGCCGGCTGACCGGAATTCTGCCCGGGGGCAAGGACACCACTCAGGAAGACATCATGCATCTGGCCACCCAACGCTCGGCGGCGATGCTGGTAACAGGGACAGTGCAATGACCACAGCAACGGATATCGACAAAAAGAAACCCCTCGCGGGTCTGTCGGAAAGCGGCGCGTATCAAAAACTGCTGGCCTTCGCCAGTTTGATTGCCTTGCTGATCGGGTTCTCGATCGCGTCGCCAAACTTCATGCAGACCTCGAACATGATCGCTATTTTGCAGGCGACTTCGGTCAATGGGGTCCTCGCAGTTGCGGCGACCTTGATCATCATCACGGGCGGTATTGACCTTTCGTTGGGCACGCTGATGACATTTTGCGCCGTGATCGCGGGGGTCGTTCTAACCTATCTGGGAATGCCGCTGCTTTTGGGTGTGGCTGCGGCCATAGCAGCGGGGGCATTCTGTGGCCTCTGTTCCGGAACGTTTGTGGCCAAAATGAAGATCCCCCCATTCATCGCCACCCTTGGCATGATGCTGATCCTCAAGGGTCTTTCGCTTGTGATCTCTGGCACCCGGCCAATCTATTTCAACGATACACCCGGCTTTGATCAGATATCGCGCGGGTCGCTGATCGGAGAAATCTTCCCGGCATTACCGATCCCCAATGGCGTTTTGATCCTGTTCCTTGTCGCGATTGCGGCTTCGTACATTCTGGGGCGCACGGTGCTGGGCCGGTACACCTTTGCGTTGGGATCGAATGAAGAGGCCGTGCGCCTGTCCGGTGTGAACACCGACATGTGGAAAATGCGGATCTATGCGTTGGCCGGAGCGATCTGCGGAATTGCAGGCATTCTGATCGCATCCCGCCTCAACTCGGCGCAACCTGCGCTGGGACTGGGTTATGAGCTGGAAGCCATCGCCGCTGTGGTGATCGGGGGTACATCCCTGTCCGGCGGGCGTGGCACCATTCTGGGCACTCTGATCGGCGCGTTGATTATGGCGGTGCTGACGAATGGCCTGCGCGTTTTGTCCGTAGCACAGGAATGGCAGACCGTTGTGACCGGCGCGATCATCATTCTGGCCGTCTACGCCGACATGGCCCGGCGCAAGAAAAGCGGCTGACCATTTCTGGAAACGAATAAAAACGACCAACTGGAGGAGAAAATCATGTTTACACGTCGTTTCATTCTGGGGGCACTGACCGCAGCCTCTCTGGCAATGCCCGCTTCTATGGCCACGGCCGAGGATGTCTACATCCCGCTAGTGTCGAAAGGGTTCCAGCACCAGTTCTGGCAGGCGGTGAAGTCCGGAGCCGAACAGGCAGCGGATGAATACGGAGTGACCATCACATTCGAAGGGCCGGACAACGAAACAATGGTCGACCGGCAGATTGACATGTTGGCGGCGGCGCTGGCCAACAACCCCAAGGCCATTGGCTTTGCCGCGCTGGACAGCCAGGCGGCCATTCCCCTGTTGAAGCAGGCCAATGACAAAGGCATTCCGATTATCGCTTTCGACAGCGGTGTCGACAGTGACATCCCGGTTTCGACGGCCACGACGAACAATCTGGCCGCTGCGGGGTTGGCTGCCGACAAAATGGCCGAGAAGATCGGCGGAAAAGGTAAGGTTGCCGTGGTTGCCCATGACCAGACCAGCCGCACTGGAATCGACCGCCGTGACGGGTTTGTAAACCGGATTGCCGAGAAGTACCCGGACATAGAAGTTGTCACTGTTCAGTACGGGCAGGGCGATCACCTCAAATCGACCGAGGTGACGAAAGCTATCCTGACGGCCAATCCCGACCTAGACGGTATCTTCGGCACAAACGAAGGGTCGGCAATCGGCGTGGTCAACGGTGTGCAGGAACTGGGCACCCAAGGTCTGGTCATCATTGGGTACGATAGTGGCAAGGCCCAGAAGGACGCGATCAAAAGCGGTTTGATGGCAGGTGCCATCACCCAAAACCCCGTCGGGATTGGATATGAAACCGTCAAAGCAGCCGTTGCCGCAATGAAGGGCGAGGACGTCCCGGCTCTGATCGACACGGGTTTCTACTACTACGATGCGTCCAACATTGACGATCCCAAGATCGCCGCAGTTCTGTACGACTGACACTTGTTTATCTGTAACTGCCCGGCCCGCCTGTTAGGTGGGCCGGGCTTTCGTTGGGGATCGGCGAGCAGTAAAAATATAGGTATTACAATTATTTACAGGTTTTGCTCGGGGCGGGTTTTTCTCATTTCGTAAACATAAAATTTTTGTGCTACTGTCTGATTAGATTTTACTGATTTCGTTCAAAGGTAAGTTTTCTCGTGCCTGATAACGCAAAGAGTACGTTCAGATTGCGCCCGATGGAGCGGGCGGATTTGGAGGCAGTCATATCCTGGTTTCAAGATGTCGAAGACCTTGCACGCTTTGACCGAACCACACGTGTTCCTCTGAATCTTTCCCATGCCGAAGATATGTGGAAGGACACATTCACGTCGTGCGATGCCGGTCGAAAATGTTGGTTTGTGATTGAATCCAGCAGCGGTGAGGCCGTTGGACTGGCAGGGTTGGAGGCAATATCCAGCATCAATCGCGATGCGGTAATTGCTATCTTTATCAACAAATCAGCCCGCAGGTCGGGTGTTGGGCTTCGCGCGACTGCTTTGCTGATGGACTTGGCCTTTCGGCAGTTGGGACTGAACAGGTTAACGTCTTACTACCGCGCAGATAACCACCACAGCCGGGATCTGGTGGCTAAGGTTGGTTGTCAGATTGAAGGAACAATGAGGCAGGCATGGTTCGCCGACGGAGCGTTTCACGATATGATCGTGGTCGGGGTTTTGAAAACTGACTGGATGGCGCGCCGTCAGGCTTTGGCCCAGGAGTTGGACAGCAAAACAACCGTCATTTTTGGTCCGAACGACTGTGCCGCCTGGTCATGGCCGCCTCACATCACGGCCAGTTGACCCGCAGTAACAATAGAGGTCTTCGGTCGTCAAAAGCAATTTTTGCTATATGTTGATCCTGGGTCCGATCAGAGTCCTAGAAACGAGTAGCACCTGTGAGCACAACGATTTCGAACGTTCCAATAACCCAGAGACTTGGCGCGGTCCTTTTCGCCGATGTCGTGGGTTACTCACGGCTCATGAGCGAAAACGAGCTTGATACCTACAACGCATTGAAATCGCTTCTCGCTCTGCTCGAAGCCTCATGTGCCAAGTACCAAGGTCGCGTCGTCGAAGTGCGTGGCGATGGGGTTTTGGCGCTGTTCGAAACAGCAACCAGCGCGGTTGAATTCGGTGTGGAACTGCACCAGATCGCAAGCGAGCACAATCAAACGCGGGCACAGGACCAGCGAATCAAGTTTCGCGCGGGGATTCACCTTGGGGAAATTCTGATAGACGAGCGCGGAATACACGGCGACAACGTGAACATCGCGGCGCGATTGCAAGAGATCGCCGAGCCTGAACGCGTGTACGTCAGCTCTGCAGTTTATGACCAAGTTTGCAATCGACTGCGTTATGGGTATGAATTTCTTGGACCGAAGCAACTAAAAAATATTCTGAACCCTGTCTCCACCTATTGCGTCCGCAGTGAAGTGGCCGGCGCGACCATGGCCGGGACAATGCGCCCTGATCTGCAGGGGAATATTCTCGAACGGCCAGATACCCCATCGGTGGCGGTCTTACCCTTTAGCAGCAGTGGCGGTGACGAATCCGACAGCTGGATTGCCGAAGGCTTGACGGATGACATCATCATGAATCTGTCCAAGTTTCGGAACCTGTTCATCATCGCCCGGAATTCGTCGTTTTTCTTCAAGACCCAATCGATGCCGCCGAAAGAGGCCGCGCAAAAGCTGAATGTTCGCTACATCGCGCGCGGTAGTGTGCGTCGTTCTGCCAGCCGCATTCGAATTACTGCCGAATTGATAGATGCCAACAGCGAGCGGACGATTTGGGGTGAGCGGTTCGACCGCAAGATTGACGACATATTCGATATTCTTGACGAGGTAACGGAGTGCATCGTCGCTGCCACTGCCGTAATGATCGAGTCCCATGAAAAACAGCGGATGATTCAGGCGATACCATCCGACCTTGAAGCGTACGGCTCGGTGTTGCAGGGCCAGCATCATATCTTCAAATACACGCGCTACGACAACCGCATTGCACAAAACTTCTATCAATCCGCGCTAGAGCGAGATGGGGGCTATGCTCGGGCTGCGGCCGCTTTGTCGCGGACTCTGAACATCGACTGGCGCTATTCGTGGGCCAAGGATCCTTCGGGCGCACTGGAGCAGGCTCTCAATTTGGCGCAGCGCGCAATCGAGCTGGACCCGACTGATGCGCGCGGCTTTGGCGAGTTGGGTTATGTGCATCTTTACCGCAAAGAGCATGATGCGGCGATCCAATCCTATCAACGGGCTTTGGCGCTGAACCCCAATGACGCGGATATGCATTCGGACTATGCGGATGCTTTGGCCCATTATGGCGACAATGAAACCGCGATTACGCATATTCAGCAGGCAATGCGCCTGAACCCGTATTTCCCGGATCAATACCTGTGGCATCTGGGCGGGGCCTACTACAATCTCAGGCGGTACGAAGACGTCATTGAGACCGTCAACAAAATGAACAACCCGACCGAGGGGCAGCGGATGTTGGCGGCCAGCTACGCACAGCTTGGCCAAACGGACATGGCTCGCTTGATTACGGATAAACACCGCGAGGCGCATCCCAACTTTTCCCTGGCGCGGTGGACAACGGTCCAACCGGACCGGCTTGAAGAAGACACGCAGCATTTCGTTGAAGGCTTGAAAAAAGCCGGATTTTGAACGACTTAAACGAATAGCGCGTTGGTTTCATACTGAGAAAACGCTCCAATAAATTGAATGATATGTGTCCCCGTGGGCGGCGATGCCGAGGATTGAGTTGTTAAACCTGATAGACCTGAGCGCCGTCTCGAGCTGGGTCGATTGTACGCCAAAACTGTGAGTAAGGACTGATCGGTCCCATTTGAACTGGACCGTGTTGTCAACTCTGGGCGATAAATTCAGTCCCGGGACATCTGCGAGGAATAGTAATAGGCGATGGCTTGGGTTCGGTTCTTCACAGCCAGCTTTTCATAGATATTGGACAGGTGGAACTTGACGGTGTTGGTGGATATCTGCAGTTCCTTTGACAGGTCTCTGTTGGACATGCCCTGCGCCAGCGCTTCGAGAATGGCTCGCTCTTTGCGGGACAGGCTTTGGATCGGGTCCTGCTGCATTTTCCGAACGTCGATGAACGGAAAGACCATCTTACCGGCAGCAACATCGGCACAGGTCTTTAACAAACCTTCAACCTCGCCAGAGCGGGCGGCAAACCCGGCGGCTCCGGCCTGCATTGCGAGGCGTGGAATATCGCCTGCCGTATCACCATAGACGACAAAGCGCGGGGCATTTGCCTGTTCGCGCAGGACTTCGATCAGTTTTGCTGCGCCCAGGATGGGAAGATTCCAATCGACCACGCCAACCTTGACGGGGACCCGCATCACGGTTCCCAGAAACCCTTCGGCCGTTGCCGATGTCGCCACAAGCGAGAATCGTGAGTCGCGCTCAAAGATTTCGGACATGGCAGAGAGGACGAGCGGATTGCTGTCGGCCAGCATGACGTCGATCGGGGCTTGTGGAGTTTCAACCATTTGATTTTCGCCCTGTTTTGCAGTTTCCCACCCGTTTGGGTAGGTTGATTTTCGGTATACTTTGGTATTTTTACCAAATTGGGTGGGTATTTCCCCATACTTTTAGCTGTCCAAAAGCAGTAGTAAGTTACGTTGCGTCATAGGGCAACCCCGCGTTTTCTACCCGGCAAGTTACCACAACGGGCCGATGCGCCCCGCCAACAGCCGAGGTCGTCCAACCATGACATTCCAGATTTTCCCTCCGCTTGAGATACCCGAGACACTGGCCGCGGGCCCGGGACCGGGCAATACCGACGCCCGTGTTCTGCAAGCTTTCGCCAATGCCGGCGTCGCCGATCACATGCAGGGCGATGTCCTGAGGGGCATGGTCGAATGCAAGCATATGCTGCGCAAGATTTGGGGGACTAAAAACGCCTATACCTTCGCTGTTGCCGGTACAGGCTGGAGCGCCCTGGACACGATGTTCTCCGCCGTAATGCCCGGCGATAAGGTCGTGGCTTTTGCCAACGGCACGTTTTCCGAGATTGATGCGCTGACATTGCGGATCAAGGCTGCCACACCCGAAGAGCACGCGGCCAGCCCACTTGACCCTCAGGCAGCCTGCGTCACAGTAATTGACGTGCCACACGGCCAGCCGGTCACTGGTGAAATGGTTGAGGCCGCGCTGGAGCAACACAAGCCGAAGTGGGCCTTTATGGCGCATTGGGAAACCGGTTCCGGTCGCATCAACGATCTGCGCGGTTTCTCGGACGCGTGTCAGCGCCATGGCGCTATGGGCTTGATCGACGCCGTCTCGTCGTTGGGCGTCGATGAATTTTCGATCGACGACTACCCAGGGATTGCTGGTTGGGCGTCGTGCCCGCAAAAGGGCCTATGCTGTCTGCCGCTGACCTATGCGCCTGTCAGCTTCACGGATGCGTATATCAACTCCCTGAAATCTTCAGGTGCCTACACCTACGTCCACAATCCGATTTTCGAAGCCCGCCACTGGGGGATCGTTGACGGCGCAGACGTCGAGAAAGGGACATATCACAGAACCCATTCCGGTTATGCCGTCGCTGCATTCCATGAGTCCTTGCGCCTGACTTTGCAGGAGGGATTGGCCAGGCGGTCGGCGTCGTACAAGACGCACGAACGTGTACTGCGCGATGCCGTGACAGCAATGGGTTGCGAGGTGACCTCGGACATGCCCAGCCTCGTGGTGCTGAATTTGCCGCCAGAGCTCGCCGGGCGCGAGATGGAACTGGTGCAGAACTGTAGGGCGCGGGGTTTTGGTATTTGGCCAACGCTCAGCGCGCCTGTGCAGGTTCGGATCGGTATTCTCAATCAACTGAACCGTCAGGCCATCAGCCGCATCGTGCGCCTGTTCGCCGAAGCCATGCGAGAATTGGGCGGTCAAGTCGATGCCGATGAGATCGAGGCGCTGCTCGAAAGCCGTTACGGCACGTCGATTGCCGCTTAATCACACTGCATGAACGGGAGGATTGCAGATGGATATTCATGAGTATCAGGCGAAAGAAGTTCTTTCGAACTTCGGAGTCGCTGTTCCGTCGGGCGCTTTGGCCTACAGCCCGGAACAGGCGGCCTATCGTGCGCGGGAACTGGGGGGGGATAAGTGGATTGTCAAAGCCCAGGTTCATGCCGGGGGTCGCGGCAAGGCGGGCGGTGTCAAGCTGTGTAACACTGAAAATGAGATCTACGAGGCCTGTGACGATCTTTTTGGTCGCAAGCTGGTGACCCATCAGACGGGTCCCGAAGGCAAAGGCATCTACCGCGTTTATGTCGAAGCCGCCGTGCCGATCGACCGCGAGATCTACCTGGGGTTCGTGTTGGATCGGTCCAGCCAGCGGGTGATGATTGTCGCTTCGTCTGAAGGCGGGATGGAGATCGAAGATATCTCGGCCGAACGCCCGGACAGCATCGTCCGGTCCATTGTGGAACCTGCGGTTGGTCTGCAGGAGTTTCAAGCGCGCGAGATCGCGTTCCAGCTAGGACTGGAACCGCGTCTGGTACAGCAAATGGTTCGCACTCTGCAGGGATGCTATGCAGCCTTCAGCGAGTTGGATGCGACGATGGTCGAGATCAACCCGCTGGTCGTGACCGGTGACGATCGGGTGCTGGCCTTGGACGCAAAGATGAGCTTTGACGACAACGCCCTGTTCCGTCATCCGCAAATCGCCGAATTGCGTGACAAAAGCCAGGAAGATCCACGTGAAAGCCGGGCTGCCGACCGTGGCCTGTCTTACGTTGGGTTGGACGGCAATATTGGTTGTATCGTCAATGGCGCTGGTCTGGCGATGGCCACGATGGACACAATCAAGCTGGCGGGGGGCGAACCTGCCAATTTCCTCGACATTGGGGGTGGCGCATCGCCAGAACGGGTCGCCAAAGCGTTCAGGCTGGTTCTGTCCGATAAAAACGTTCAGGCCATTCTGGTGAACATCTTCGCGGGGATTAACCGCTGCGATTGGGTCGCCGAAGGTGTGGTGCAGGCTCTGAAGGAACTGGACCTCGACATCCCTGTCGTTGTGCGACTGGCAGGAACAAACGTCGAAGAAGGCCAGAAAATCCTCGCGAAATCAGGCCTGCCGATCATCCGAGCAACAACTCTGATGGAGGCCGCCGAACGTGCCGTAGGTGCGTGGCGCAACGATCTGTCCCAAAACACCAAGATGAGGGCTGTGTAATGAGCATTCTTCTCGACCGCGAAACACGCGTAATCGTGCAAGGCATCACCGGACGCATGGCGCGCTTTCACACCAAAGATATGCTGGCCTACGGCACCAACGTGGTCGGCGGAGTCGTACCCGGCAAGGGCGGCGAAACCGTCGAAGGCGTGCCGGTCTTTGACACCGTCAAACAGGCCGTCGAAGCAACCGGTGCTGACGCCAGCCTGGTCTTTGTGCCGCCTCCGTTCGCCGCAGACTCCATCATGGAAGCAGCCGATGCAGGCATCCGTTACTGCGTGTGCATCACCGACGGCATCCCGGCGCAGGATATGATCCGCGTTAAGCGCTACATGTACCGCTATCCCAAGGAAAAACGCATGGTGCTGACCGGGCCAAACTGCGCAGGCACCATCAGCCCCGGCAAAGCCTTGTTGGGGATCATGCCAGGCCATATCTACCTGCCCGGAAATGTCGGGATCATCGGCCGCTCTGGCACGCTCGGGTATGAGGCCGCCGCCCAGCTCAAGGAACGCGGGCTTGGAGTTTCGACCAGCGTGGGTATCGGCGGTGATCCGATCAACGGGTCTTCGTTCCGTGATATTCTGGAGCGATTTGAACAGGATGAAGGGACAGAAGTCATCGCCATGATCGGCGAGATCGGTGGCCCGCAGGAAGCTGAAGCCGCCGAATACATCCGCGATCATGTGACCAAACCCGTTGTGGCCTATGTTGCGGGTCTGACCGCACCCAAAGGAAGGACCATGGGCCATGCCGGTGCGATCATCTCGGCCTTTGGCGAAAGCGCGTCCGAGAAGGTCGAAATCCTTTCGGCAGCAGGCGTCACGGTTGCTGAAAACCCCGCTGTCATCGGCGAAACCATCGCCCGCGTCATGGGAAAGGCAGCGTGATGGCAAAACCTTCGGTTCTTGTTACCCGTCGCTGGCCCGCCGCCGTCGAGGCGCAGCTGGCCGAAAACTACAACGCGGTGCTCAATACCGGGGACAAGCCAATGTCCTCGGCTGAGATACGGGAAGCGTTGAAACATTATGACGCCGTGTTGCCCACGGTCACCGATACTCTGAACGCCGAGGCATTGGATGTCCCGGCGGCGCAGACCAAAATCCTTGCCAATTATGGAGTCGGATACAGCCATATCTGCGAACCGTCGGCACGTGAATTGGGCATGACCGTGACTAACACTCCTGACGTTTTGTCTGAATGCACCGCAGATATCGCTATGACCCTGATGTTGATGGTCGCGCGCCGAGCCGGAGAGGGTGAGCGTGAACTACGGTCCGGTAACTGGACCGGTTGGCGGCCCACGCATTTGGTGGGCACGAAGGTCAGTGGCAAGACCCTGGGCATCATCGGCTATGGCCGCATCGGGCAAGAGATGGCCCGTCGGGCTCATCATGGGTTTGGTATGGACATTCTTGTCTACAACCGCAGCCAAGTGTCGTCTGATGTGTTGGCGTCTTGCAATGCGACCCAAGTGGATACGATCGATGATCTGCTTCCGCAGTGCGATTTCGTGTCGCTTCATTGCCCCGGCGGGGCCGAGAACCGGCACCTGATCAACTCCCGCAGGTTGAGCCTGATGAAGCGCGACGCGTTTCTGATCAATACCGCGCGCGGTGAAGTGATCGACGAATGGGCTCTTATTCAGACCCTGATGTTCGACATGATCGGTGGTGCCGCATTGGACGTTTTTGATGGTGAACCCCGTATCAGCCCGGATCTGTTGCAATGCGACAACCTCGTGATGCTGCCGCATCTTGGCAGTGCAACGCGCGAGGCACGTGAAGCGATGGGCTTCCGCGTTCTGGACAACCTCGGAGACTTCTTCGCAGGCCGTGCGCCGCGTGATCGTGTGATCTGATCCAATCCCCACTTGGCTGCTCACCGGCTTGGTCCGGTTGAGTGGCCTCTTTTCAGGAGATTTCAATATGAACGCCCCCCACCGTATCGACGGATTTTTCAACCAGTCTTTGTCTGACCGTGATCCCGAGCTGTTCGGCTCGATCACGTCCGAGCTGGGCCGCCAGCGTGACGAGATCGAACTGATCGCGTCCGAGAACATCGTCTCTGCCGC
>NZ_JBQFRP010000017.1:0-77212 GCF_056537465.1 Ruegeria sp. CE8 | reverse complement strand
ACAGCCGAATAGGCAGTAGGCCAACGCAAAGTGTCGCGGGATGGAGCAGCCCGGTAGCTCGTCAGGCTCATAACCTGAAGGTCGTAGGTTCAAATCCTACTCCCGCAACCAACACAGCCGAACCAGCCGCCTCAGGGCGGCTTTGTTCATTTTGGGCCAACCCAATCATTGCTGCCAGGGCACCCTCCAAATCAAGCTGAACGCCGTAACGTTCATGTTGGACCGTGACACGTTCAATCAGGCCCCGGATATCATCCTCGATGTCTTGGCTAGACGGAATAGCCACCTACAGTATTTGCAACGTCTCGATTGTCATTCAGATCGCTATCCGCGTTCGCGCTCATGTTATTCTCCGTTTGGCCCACTCTAGGGTCTGGTCGCGCGTCCAAAAGCTTACGTGCATCAAGGCAGTACTGATTGCTCAGAAAGCGCTGATTGAGACGAGGCGGCCTCTTCAAAGGTTGCACATAAACAAAAGAACAGGAGGAGAACAGCTTGTGCTCCAGCTAATGCTTGATCGTCCAATGCGGTTTTAACGCTATTTCGGTAGGAGACCGCACACCGCACTGTAGTGGATACATGCGCCTGCCGTGTGACCGATGGCTTTGCAGCTAGAGCAGACATTGAACCCAATACACCGAATGACTGCACTGAGCCCAACCTGTGAATTGGATATTCTCGCTGCGTGCGCTCGCAGAACCGAATTCTCTGCGCAAGCGTAAATTTCCACGATGCGGCGCAGCGTCCTTTCCGGCCATTCGTCCGAAGCGCGGCAATTTTGAAGCAGCAGTTTCACAGGTTACGGGACGAAGCGGACTTTGATGGTCACAGACTGAACGTCGGCCTCTGGCATTGTTGCGCGTGCTCTTCCTACAGGGCAATTAAAAACTGGCGGTCGGTTTCGAGCAAACTTACGATGCCGGGCAGTATTCTTATTCTATCTTCTTCTTTCCGATAAGAATTGCATGTTCCCGTTCTATAACCTTCTCCCAATCGCCTTGCGCTTTCAGACCGGTCGAAGAGTCTCCCATCAGCGATGTAACCATCAGTCTACCACGCGCTTTCGCTTCTTCTTTCGAAAACCCGGCCTGTTCAAACATCCAGGCGGCGAACTGGAATCGTTTGCCGATGGTTCTTTGATACGCCTCTCTTACTTTCTCATCGGTATTCGCCCACACTGAGACAGCGTGATCTGGCAAGGCGGCGTCCTCTTCAATGACCTTTTTCATAAGAAGAAGAATGCGGTCTTCCGGGGGGCCGCCAAATGTCTTTGCCTTTGCGATCACATTGTCAGTCAGTTCCTGCTCCCAATATCTGAGAACCTCATCCAAAAGCTCACGGACGTTCTTGAAATGCCAGTAAAAGCTGCCGCTTGTCAGGTTCAGTCGCTTTGCCATTGGCACGACCTTTATCGCGGAAACGCCGCCCTCATTGAGTACTTTGTAGGCCAGCAATATCCAGTCTTCCTTGGTCGCGGCGTTTTTTGGTGAGTTTCGAGCGATAGATTCTGACATTCAAATTACAGCATTCTTTATTTGACATAGAGCAGTCTATGGATTTACCGTAGAGATGTCTATGGTGAACGAGAGGTTCACGGTTTCGTGTTCTCTTACGAGGCGTCGCTTTGAAGGGGGGGATCAATGAATAACTTAATGAAAACCGCAGCCGGCACATTGATGGCCTTAGGTATGACACTGGCTGGCACAGCCACGGCGCAAAACGCGTTGCCGACGGGTCGGAGTGCAACTGAAATCGAAAACGGTGTATATCCCGCATCTTACTTTCCCAACACTGAAATCCTCGGCGAGGATGAGATGCGTATCACGGCATTGGGTACGGGGATGCCAAACCAAACCAAAGCGGCCGTTTCTATTTCGTTTTATGTGGAACTTGGGAATGGGGACGTCTTTCTTTTTGACATAGGAACGGGCGCAACAGGCAATCTGTTCTCGCTGCGACCAGATTTTGCAAAGGTCGATAAGGTCTTTTTCAGTCATTTGCATGTTGATCACGTTGGAGACTTCATGGGCCTCCACGTTGGAGGTTGGCTTTCGGGCAGATATACACCGCTCCGCATCTTCGGCCCGTCCGGATCAGAAGATGAACTGGGCACCAAAGCCTATGTTGAGGGCATGTCTAAAGCCTATGCTTGGGATTTGGCCACACGTACGGGGGCGCTGCCGGATGATGGCGCCAAGCTCGAAGTCACTGAATTCGATTACATGCAGGAAAACGAGATTGTTTATCAGGAGAACGACGTAACTATCCGTTCCTGGCCTGCGATCCACAGTCTAGATGGCTCGGTAAGTTACTCTCTAGAATGGAATGGGCTGAAATACGTCTTTGGTGGCGATACATACCCGAACAAATGGTATGTAGAATATGCCAAAGGGGCGGACCTCGCTTCTCACGAGGCGTTTCTACCACCTGATGCTTTGGCCCCGTATTTTGGCTGGGACATGAAACAGGCGACTTATGTAGCTACGCGCGTTCATACGGAACCTGCGGCTTTTGGCAAAGTTATGTCCGCTGTCGAGCCACGCATGGCCCTAGGGTATCACTCTGTTCTTTCGCCCGAAAACTATCAGGCAATCCTGGAAGGTGTCCGTTCGACATACGAAGGACCGCTCACGCTGGCGCGAGATCTGCAGGTGATAAACGTAACTAAGGATCAGATCGTTGTTCGGGAAGCGAGTGTTGACGACTATGCGCTGCCACCAGCTGTGAGCGACGAATACATCAATGCACCGCGTTCAAAAGAAAAAGAGCCTTCTGAAAAGGTTCAAGCCGGCAAATGGGATGGTTACACGCCACCGCCAATGCCGGAAAATTAACATTCAGGGGTGAACAAGATTCCAATTTGGCGGTATCTGTGCCGACTATTCCTGATGCTGAGCGTGATGGCCTCGGGTGCACTGGCCGTGTCAGCAGATGTCGTTTTGACAAACGGTTCGGAAGTGGCACCCAATATTGCTGTCCTTCATGTCAAAGATGATGGGGTTTACGTCGACCTTGAGGTCTATGTCGAAGATATTCCGTTGTTTGCGGATATGCTGCCAATCGGCTTGTCATCCGATTTCGTCGAGGGTGAGCAGGAGGTTGCACAAGAGTCCGATCAAGGTTCTGCCCAAGCCAAAAGTCGGACGCTGTCTATTGTTGCAAGGGACGAACAGCCCCTACACGCTGAAATCAGAAAGTTAGAATACCGAACGCGCATCGACCGGGCCTCGCCGCTTGCAGGTCAACGCGATCCATTTTCGGGTCAAATTGTTCCCAGCCCGCCAAACGATCCGCGTGTTCTGTTCGTCGAAGTGTTCTTTCCGTTTCAAAACTCAGTTCCCAACGAGCTGACCATAATGCCTCCATCGCAGGATGGCGAACCACTGGTGACAATCGGGATGCAGGTTTTTGACCGAGAGGTTCCGGTCACGGATTTCAGTTTCTTGGCAAAGCCGGCAGAGTTAAAGATTCACTGGCCTGATCCGTGGGACAGCCGCTTTTCTGCTGAAGGTCTGAATCGAAAAGCTCAGGACGGGACATCCACCTTTCTCTACATCGAACCTCGTGAAGTTCGGCATGAGACGTTGATCCGTTTGCGTGAACTGGCGCCTTGGATTGGTGAAACTACCGAGGTCAGTCAAACGCTTTCGCCACAGGGTAGCGCCTTGATCGTAAACCAGGCGGCGTCCTTCCTGGCTTCTCGTAACCCGGTGTCAATTGATGGCAAATTAGTGCAACCGTCGAGCGCTACAGCAAAACTCCTTGAGCTGACATCGCAGGGTTTTCAGGTTGTCGAGCCTGGAAAGGAAGTATCCGTCAACAATGCGTTTATCGGGGCTATCCTGTCTTTCTCATCGGCAGACCTTCCCGATCAGGTGACGGTCACATGGGATATGTTTGACGAGGAAATTTCGCGCGTTGCGACCATTTCAAACGATATCGCTGGGCCATTCTTTGGAGCTGTGACACCGACAGACCCTCAATTTCATTGGCAAAACCACTTGCTCCAATACGAAAGAGCGTCTGTTACTCAGATTCCAGTTGAGCAGCAGACACGGCAGAACCCGGCAATTACTTTGATCTCCGGGATGATCAGTGCCGCCTCACTTGGTTTCTTCCTGCTGTGCAAGGACAAAGTTGCAAAGCGCATCAGTTGCGTAACCATGATTGCCGCAACATCGGCAACCGTCGCATTTTCGGGATATTTGCCGGACTTGCCTTGGAAGAAGTCTGAGCCCCCTGAGCTGCAGGCTGCGGAAGATATACTGCGCTCAATGGTCGAGAACTTGAGCACGGTGACTCTGGAAATTTCGCCGGCAGCAAGAAAGTCAGAGCTGGCACATATTGTAACGGAAGCGTCTCTAAGTGACATCGCAACAGAGGTTGAACGTGGTCTCGTGATCCGAACGCCAGGAGGCAGTCTTGCTACAGTTACCGAAATTAGAAACCTGAATTTAGAGCGCGTTGACCCGACGCTCAAACCGGGTGGGTTTAGCACTCTGGCCAAATGGACAGTGAATGCCCAAGGCGGTCATTGGGGGCACGCCCACATGCGCGCCGTTACGTTTCGGGTGCTGGCCGAGGTCATACCTGAGTCCGGGCGATGGAAGCTGGATGGATTAACTGTAATCGAGGCTCGCGATCCAAATGCGTAAATGTTTAAGACCACAGGTTTTTGCTTTCGGCGCTCTGTTTGTCGGTGTGTTTTTGTCACTGACGCTATCGGCCTCGGCACATTTTTTGCTTAACCTCAACGTTCGAATTTCGCACGTCGAGCATTCCGAAGACGGTCTGCGTGTCTACATCCGTACGCCCATGCCATATCTGGTTGCAGACAAGGTCGGTGATCAGGATGGTGATGCCTTGCCGAAAGCTGCACCATTCACGACTAATGCCATGAGCGACGGTCAGTTGGTCCACTTTGTCGACTTGCAAGCTGCCATGAGCGATCCCAATGGGCTGGGGCAATTCGCCGAAGGTGGGTTGCATCTGTTGGTCGACAATCAGCGCTTAAGAGGAACAGTTAAGTCCGTTCGCTTGCATCGAGTTGGAAATGAACCCGGATTTGCAACTTTGGCCGAAGCTCAACAGGCCGTGGACACCGAAACGGCCTTAACGCCACCGCTTTTTGTTGGTGACACAATTGTCGATCTCGTCCTGCATTATGACACTGACGGCCCGGTCCAATCGTACAGCATTGCCAACGTGCTGGACCCCGGCTTGCCGGATCAGGACCAAACGGCCAACCTCATTCTCGATTACGCGTCGGACAAACCGCAGATATTCCGATCTCGGGGCCTGATGACTGAACCATTGGTGGTTCAGCAAAAGGGGCATGGAGGATTCCTGAGTTTTGTCTGGGAAGGTATTCGACATATCCTCGAAGGATTGGATCATGTTCTTTTTGTTGTGTGTCTGGTCATTGGAGCGCAGACACTCAGGGCGCTAGTGCTGCGTGCAACCGGTTTTACCGTTGGGCATAGCGTAACGCTGTCGCTGGGGTTTTTCGGGTTTGTACCATCGGGCGCGTGGTTTGTTCCTGCCGTCGAAACCGGAATCGCGCTTTCTATCATATTTGCAGCTTTCGCAGCGTTTATGAGTTTTAAGGACCGCGCGCGCTCTGAGGTCACGATGGTGCTTCTGACGACGCTGATTGGTCTCTTGCACGGGCTTGGGTTTAGCTTTGTGTTGCACAAGATTTTGCAGGTTACATCTCCAAACATCTGGCAAAGCCTGCTTGCATTCAATCTTGGCGTCGAGCTTGGCCAGATCGCCATTATTCTTGCGCTCTGGCCTGCCTTGATAATGTGTCGGCGCGTGAACTCCAGTTTGTGGATGTCCCTACGAGTGGGCTTAGCCGGTGGATGTGCGGCTATCGCCTGCTATTGGACCTTTCAGCGAGTTGCCGAGGTTTATTCCACGTTGGCTTAAGGTCATCGCGATGGCGCGTGCCGTGATGGTCGCCTGAGAGAAAAGCGGACATTCGGCTGTTCCGCAGCATAAGACAGACTGGGCTCAAAGCGGCCATTCGCTACGACGGTCACCAATGACTGTTGTGCGGACTTTGCAGCCATCCGCATTCTTACTCCAAAGGACCGCAGTCAGCCCAAAACGGACATTCGAAACTAGACTTTACAAGTCCAGCGAAACGCAACCAAGCCCCCATTCAATCCGCTCAATCCAATGGCAGCGTACAAGCCATATTGCCTGATCTTGGAGCCCGGTGTTCACCTTCGTTAGAGGCTCTTGTAAAGAAGACCGCCCGGCCTCTGTGCACGTTTGTGGTGAAGATCCTAAGTCGAACTGCCAGAAAGGAGTTTCGGGACAAGTTCCTCGGCAAGGGAGGCGACTGCGTCCACTCGTGCGATGCGCCGCGAGCCTGGGCGGAACGTCAGATAAACCGAATATGGCCGCGAGACGTGCTTGGGCAAGCAGCGGACAAGCATTCCTTCTTGCAAGACCTCATCAAGCATGAATTCCGGCAGAAACGCATATCCTCGCCCCGCCATTGCAAGATCAAGTAAGACAGAAAAACTCCGTGTGGCAAAGGGTCCGCCTACCTTGATGGTAGAGACATCGCCTGAGGAAAAGAAAGTCCAGGTAGCGTTGGCAACATCACCTCTGAAGGTGAGACAGGGTTGGTCCTTCAGGTCGTCTGGTGTGTTGATCGCTATCTGCGCTGCAAGCTCGGGTGACGCGACGAGCCAGCAACGAAAGCTGCCAAGCTGCTTCGCGACCAGTCTGTCGTCTTCGAAAGTTCCGATCCGGAATGCCAAATCCGTATTGGGATCCTGCATATCCTCGAAATCATAAGCCGGGCGCATTACCAACGAGAGATCTGGAAAGCGCTCTTGGACGGCCGGAAGGATTACTGAGGCAATCACCGAGCCGAATTCCGCTGTTGCGGCGAAGTTCACCTGACCCGAGACGTCCCCCCGTTCTTCACGGGCGATGTCACCAAGCAAATCAATGTCAGCCAAAATGGACTGGATACGCTGGTTCAGTCGGACGCCTGTCGGGGTGTTTTTTGGATCTTCCACTCCGTTCGACCAACTTCACGCCAAAATGGTCTTCCAACCGCGATATGTGCCGGGACACACCCGATTTCGCCATGTTGAGATGATCGGCTGCAACGCTGATCCCACCGAGCCGCGCGACGGTGTGGAAGCTGACCAAGGCAGGTATGCCAATCGTTCTAATATCTGCAACCATCAGTTCAATTTGATACCTCTGTTGCTTTGAGTTGGCAATTTTTAACTTCGAACCATCACGGGGCCCGTTGCAGGGCCACATGCAGGAGAAAAGACATGAACATACTCGTTACAGGTGCCAGCAGCGGATTTGGAAATCTGATGGTGGCGGATTTGATCAAGGCTGGGCATCGCGTTGTCGGGACCGTGCGCGATCCCGGAGGACGCAACAAGGAGGCCGCGCAGATCTTGCGCAATCTCGGCGTTGATGTTGTCGATATCGACGTGACAGACGATGCTTCCGTCGAAGCGGGCGTGGCCGCGGCAGAAGCCACGCTCGGGCAGATCGATGTGTTGGTCAACAACGCCGGTGCGGGTGCACACGGTCTGCAAGAGAACTTCTCTGGAGACGATTTTCAACGCGTCTTTGACGTCAATGTCTTTGGAGTGCAGAGGATGATCCGCGCCGTCTTACCCAAAATGCGGGCACGGCAATCCGGGCTGATCTTGAACGTTACTAGCCTTCTTGGCCGCGTGACAGTGCCCTTCCTTGGGCCTTATAACGCGGCGAAATGGGCCGTGGAGGCGCTCAGCGAAAACTACCGCTGGGAGTTGAGCCAGTTTGGTGTCGATGTCGCTGTCATCGAGCCCGGCGGCTTCCCCACGAACTTCTTCAACAACCTCATTCAGCCGTCTTCGCGCGACCGGGATGCAAGCTATGGCGAATTTGCCGGAGCGCCCGAGGCCATGCTGCAAAGCATGGGGGAATCCCTAGCCAACAACCCGTTACAGGTTCCGCAGATCGTGTCGGACGCGGTGCTCGAGGTGATTCATACCGCGCCTGGACAGCGGCAGTTTCGCAATGAAGTGGACAAGAGCGGCATGGCAGACCCTGTCATTCCGATGAACGTGCAAGCGGAAAAGGCAACCCAGGCGCTCTTCACCGCCTACGGTATGGTAGGTATGATGAAACTTAAAACTAACGTGGCCAACGCGGCCTAAAAACAACGACAGGTCTGGGGTTTTCCGGGCCTGTCGATCCAACACGGGAATAGGAGGAGCCTAGCCGATGACACACCCCGCATTTACCTCAGACTCTGTGGCCGTGATCACCGGGGGTGCTTCAGGCATTGGCCTCGCCGCCGCAGTGAAGTTCGCTCAGATGGGCATGCGCATTGTTATTGTTGATCAAGACACCGAGAAACTGGCTGCCGCGGCAAACATGGTGTCCGCCGCCGGTGCGGCCGATGTGATGACGTCTGAGACAGATGTCAGTGATCGCGCGCAGTTAGAGGCGTTGGAACGGATGGTAGGAGACCGCTACGGCGGGGCAGACATCTTAATGAACAACGCTGGTGTCGGCGGCAAATCATCGACCATTGGGGACGCCACGGCTTGGGAGAAGATGCTGGGCGTGAACCTTTGGGGCCCGATCCATGGCACTCAGGTATTCGCACCAAATATGATCGCGCGAAACAGGCCAGGTGCAATAATCAATACAGGGTCCAAGCAAGGTATCACCACACCTCCGGGCAACCCGGCTTACAACGTCTCAAAGGCGGCTCTGAAAGCATTCACCGAGGCGCTATCACATGAGCTGAGAAACGGCCCCGGCCATCAGATCACAGCGCATCTCCTTGTGCCTGGCTTTGTTTATACTGGTATGATCTCCCTGCCTGAAAAACCTGCCTCCGCTTGGACCGCAGAGCAGACGGTCGACTTCTTTGTCGACAGCGTGAACCGCGGGGACTTTTACATCCTCTGCCCCGACAATGATGTCTCACGTGATGTCGATGAGAAACGCATTGCCTGGAGCGTGGGAGACGTCATCGAAAATCGCCCCCCACTAAGCCGATGGCATCCAGACTATAAGGAGGCTTTCGAGGCGTTTATGGCGAAGGCTGACTGATCATCGTAAAAGTCCACCACTCAGTAAAAAGCTAAAGATTGAAGACTGTCCGGCGGCCCTGCGGGTTTGGCGGCGCCTTTCAATTCGCGTTTAATCTATCGTATACAGCTCCTGTCTTTCAGCAACACCGCGCAATCTGTATTGCCCCAGGGAAACGAGACTTGGAATGGTGTTCACCAAGTCGCCGGCCACCTTGTCGGAAACGACAATGTTCTGATCGAGCGCGTTGCACATGCCAAGAATACGGGACGTTGTATTGACTGCTGGGCCGACCACTGTGAAATCCAAGCGAGACCTACCGCCTATGTTTCCATAAAGAACATCGCCAGCGTGCAATGAAAGAGTGAAACCGGTCGTTGGCAAACCATCCGCTTGCCTTCGTTGGTTGAGTTCCTCAAAGGTATTTCGCAACTCCGCGGCCGCGTGAATTGCGACGCGGCGAGCGTCTGGAACTTGATCGATATCGAAGATGGCAAGCATTCCATCTCCCATGAACTTCAGAACATTACCGCCATGGCGTTCAACTACGTCAACAGCTTCCGCGAAGTAATCGTTTAGCAATTCTATTATTGAATGTCCCGGAAGCGCCTCTGATAATTTGGTAAATCCTTGTAGATCAAAGTACCAAATCACGGCTGAAATCGTTTCGGATGAACCTCGGGTGATGTCCCCGGAAAGAACGCGCCTGCTGGCGTCTTTTCCCAAGTAAGCGGCGGTTATGTCTTCAGCCATTAGCCTGTTTGCGCCACATTTCAGCGTCAGGCAAAGTGGAGAAATTAGTTGACGCAGACCGTCAAGTTGCTGGCTTGTGAAGCCCCCGCTCGCGTCGGTTGCCAATGAAATAATAGCGCCTTCCTCGGCCTGCATTGGATCGACAGGTGCAGCATTATCTGGAAGAAGGAAGAACCGTTTGACAGCGAAGTAGTCTGTGGCACCGCGCTCGCGGAGTTCGTCAAACAAAGGAAAATAAAGCTCCGGGTCGTCGACCGTCAGGTCTTGTCTAATCTCTTCAACGTTGTTTACCAAAAGATAGTAAATCGGGCTCAGAACGTATTCTTCAGGTGCATCCGTTCTTCGAATAAACTCTTCTCGCTCATTTTCTCCGTGCCTGTGCCAGCGGAAAGCGACTGTCCCAATCTCGGGATGATGTGCGCGCACAGTGATGTTTGCTCTTTGAAGTGGAATTCCCGCCGAAACAAGACGCTTGCAGAATGCTTCGAGCCAGGTCTCCACCGGCGCATTCTCTAAGCCCTGTTGAACCAGCCAATCTGCTATGTCCTGGATGGCGGCGGTCAGTTCCCAGTTTTGGACTAAAGGAGCTGCCATGATGTCCTCTTAATGAGCTATCTTAACAGTTAGTTCTCAGTCTAATTCACTTCAAGGACACATCAAATTCAATTCTCCCACTGCGCTCGCAGCCCGAAGCGGAACTTCGACGCTGAGCTTTGTAAGTTCAACTGCGCGGGAGGCGAGTTACTATTGGTGCGAAAGGCTTGTACCTATCGAGTGCTTCGCCACGGCGATAATATAAGAAAGAAATTGACGGCCAATAGCAAAGCGGCTGAACTAGCTTTCTGACAGGAAGCAGGTGTCACCGCAAACTTTCGTGCAAAATACGGCTAGCCCAAGGTTTTGCCGGTGATGAAGGTGTACGAACTTTCTACCAGATCGATGACGACATCCAGCTCTTCTCGTGTGGTCGGTGTGTATATCATGACAAAGCCGCTCCACCCAGGACGTTGCTTGGCCCAAGGGTGTGCAACGGCCCAACCGGCCTCAATTGCCCGTCGCGCCATTGCGGGGTGCAGCGAAGCGTGCAAGCTGCCATCAGGATGCATATGCGCAAATTCAAACCCACCGACGATAGAGCTCGGTTGAGACAACAACATATCGGGATCAAGCTGAAAACCAATTGCCCCAGGAAGCGATATGCGTGTCGGGCCAAGTGTGACCCCTGGGAATTGCGCAACACGCTCCAGCAATAGCTGGGCCAAATCGGCATCTATTTCGACACCGATCTGAGTATGCGGTACGCCGCTTGTCGTTTCAGGACGGGGTGAGGTACGCTCCGGCAAGTAGGGCTCTTGTGCGAATGCCAGCGGGCACGTCAATGCCGCTGCTGTTGTAGCAACTGCCAGTTGTCTCAGGAACACATTCATTTTGTTGTCAGCCCGCCAATAGTTAAGAACGAGCGCTCAGTGTAGTATCAGCACCCCTGCACAGCATCATTCAGCCTTTAACGCTTCGACATTGATCAAGAGCTCTATTTCGTCGCTCACCGCAGGTGCGAACGCCCCAAGTCCGAATTCAGACCGCACGATAGTCGCCGTGGCTGCCAGCCCCAAGGTCGGGGTGCCCTCCTTTGCACCAAACGGGTATGGCGCTGACTTGTTTAGAGATGTTTCCAGAATGACCAGTTTGGTGATGCCATTAATGGTCAGGTCGCCGGAAATATTCGCGGTATTGTCCCCGGTGACTTCAATGCTGGTGGAGGCGAATGTGACCACATCACCATCGCTCGCGCCAAAAAAGTCATCTGACATGAAGTGTTGCAGACGTGCATCCCAGCCTGTGATCATAGATTTTACAGGCATAGACACTGCGACAGATGACGCAGACGGATCATCTTCGTTGAACTCTATCTCGCCGCTAAAACCCGAGAACATTCCAAACGTTTCTGAGAAACCGATGTGGTCGTAGCTGAACAGTATCTGGCTGTGCCCGGGATCCAGCTCGTACGTACCACTCTCGGACAATGCGGTTGTCGCGCCCATCGATAAGAGTACCGCTAGCGGGGTTGCTGCCACTTTGAACATTGATACGCTCCCATTTTGACAAGACGTGTTCGCGAAATTGAGTATTGAGCTTTAGTTTTTGGTTGGCCATACTTTTAGAACAAAATGTTCTACTGTGCAACAAAGTGTTCTACAGGAGGGGCGATTGAAAGAAGATCCTAGGCTGATCGCCACACGACAGACTGCGCTTGATGCGGCGCAAAGGATACTGAGGGATGAGGGCGTGTTGCACGTAACTCACGGCGCAGTTTCGAAGGCAACTGGCATTTCGCGCAGTACACTTTACAGGCACTGGCCAGATGCGCGCAGTCTGCGTGATGCAGCGTTCAGGCGCATCGCAACACCGCCGAACATTCCACCCAAAACCGATGGCCCGCTGCGATCTGACCTGCGCTGGTTACTCGGCGTACTGATGGGAGCCTTGAATGACACACCATGGGGCCAAATCGCGCCTCAGGTGGTCGCTGCTGCGTCCACCGACGAAGAAGCGCGGTTGGTGATCACTGAATTCATGAAAGACAGGTTCGCAAGTGTTGAAGCGGTATTTGCAGCCGCAATAGGCCGCGGCGAGATCACCGCCGGCGTTCCGGTTGATCAGCTCATAGAACTAGCAGTCGCTGCACCTTATTTCCGCAAGCTCATACGTCACGAAGCACTGAACGAAGAATGGTTGGACAGACATGTCGATCTGCTTTGCAGTATCGCGAAAACCAATTCGGGACAGTGACCATCGCCTGACTTTGCAATCAAAGCGAACCGCAACTGGTGCGAGATTTCGGAAGAACAGCAAGTTATGATCAATAGCCTGTCCATCCAGTTCCTAATAGCGGTTGCTTCAAATGGCCCCGATAAAGGTTCGCTAAGATCGTTCGTCGAGGTTTGCAAAGTCTGCTATCTGCGCACTGCTGTGGTTGGGGCGTCGCGCAGCATCGGTCAAAGTGGGCTCAGTGCGGACCTTGAAACGGGTTTCTTGATTGTCACTTTTTCCGTCCAAAGCGGCCATTATTTCAAACAGACAGGGAATGCGTAGAGATGGCTTTTTAGATTAATAGTTCCGTTAACGTTCGGTATAGGCCAAATCCTGCTCCCGCAACCAAAACAGCCGAACCAGCCGCCCCAGGGCGGCTTTTGTCGCTCCGGGACAGTCCAATCATCGCGGTCAACACACCCTCCAAATCAAGCTGAACGCCGTAACGTTCATGTTGGACCGTGACACAACCCCCTGAAATGTAAGCGTTGCATCTGACCTCCTAGATAGCACCTCATCAGCCAACACCTAGATGTCTACGATGCCTCCAAAAGGATGGCGGCGCTGTGTTCCTTTTTCGATCAGAATGTGCGGACCGGCAAAAACTCATTGTTTGGAACGGAACCGGGCTCGTGATGACGCACCAACGCATCGAAAGAAAAGACTTCGTGCGGCCAAGACTGCGAAACGGTATGATGACCTTGAGCAAAGCACAGATTGAAACGCTTTTTAAAAGCCTTGATTGGAGACGAGTAGTTGGTGCCAGGCCTTTCAAGGCCACTGCAGCATAATTTTGAACTAGGCGCTGGTAATGGGACAAATGATGACAGCGCAAATTGGCGAATTGCCCCAACACTTGCGGGACCTGACAAGTGTTCCAGACGCTGACGATATATTTTGTGACGCGCTACAGTTCCATCTCGCCAGCCTTAACGACAAACAGAGTCTTCTTGAACGAATACGGCTGGTCCTCAGGCGAGTCGAGGCGTTTGAGGCCATATTAGCGCCACACGCAAATACAGTATTTGCAAAGCAAGCATGTCCGGCACCTTAGGTTGTTTTTTGTTTATAGTTCTACGCTCAGTGGGGCTAGGGCGCCAAAAAATGAGGCGCAATTTTATGCCCAATCGACCGTCTTCCACGATTTCCTGTAAGCGTGGTTCCCTGACTAGGAATGAGTGAAAGCAGCCTCCAACCTCTCCTCTTCACCTGCCCCGCCAAATAAGGCGCTACAGGTAAAGAGTGGTCGCTCAATGAAAATGAACTTCGCCTTTCTCAATGCTACATGGCCTTCTTGTTTACATAACTGAACTTCCACAGCCTATCCGTTCGGATTCTCAGAACAATCCGGCAAGCCAAAGATAAAAGGGCAGGCCGACCGTGACATTGAAAGGAAAGGTCACGCCGAGTGACAGTGTCAGGTAAATTCCTGACTCGGCCTGTGGCAATGCAATCTTCATCGCTGCGGGCACAGCAATGTAAGAAGCCGATGCCGCCAGCACCATCAACAGAAACAGGCTGCCGGTCTGAAAACCAATCACGACGCCCATACCCATCGCAAGCACTGCGCCGATCATTGGCATCATGATGCCAAAGGCAAACAACCCGAAGCTCAATAGGTGCCGGTTGCGCAACAGGCTGCGCCCCGCCGACAGGCCCATGTCCAGCAGAAACAGGCAGAGTATGCCGGTGAAAGGAGTCACGACAAAGGGCGCGATCATCTCCATACCTTTTTCCTGTGTCAGCGCGCCGATCAGGAATGCGCCGGTCAGAAGCACGATTGAGCCATTTGCAAAAAGCTCTCGCATGGACACACAACCGGCTGCACCTTCATGTCCAAAGCGATGCGCGATCCACAGCGCCGACAGAATCGCCGGGACTTCCATGGTCGCTGCCACGGCGACCATGTAGCCATCCGAAGCAATGCCGCTCAGGTCCAGCAGACTGGAGGCGGCGACGAAGGTCACGATCGAGATAGAGCCGTAATGCCCGGCCACCGCGGCGGCGTTAAGCGTGTTCAACCGGGTCATGCCACGCAGAAGGGCGTAAGCGACAAAAGGGAGCAGGAACGATAGTAACAGCCCCGAGCCGAGGGCGGCGAAAACCTCTGAGCTCAGCCCGTTTTCCGCCAAGCTGTGCCCGCCTTTGAAGCCGATCGCCAGCAGCAAATAGAGCGACATGAACTTCGCAGCACCTTCGGGGATGGAAAGGTCACTGCGTACAATAGCGGCTAGTAGACCAAGGACAAAGAACAGGATCGTCGGCACCATCAGGTTGCCCACAAGGCTATCAAAAATCTGCATGATTTGGCTCTCCGGAACATGTTTGGAGCCTGTTGCCCGGGATTTCACGATAGTTTAAATACAATTGAACGGCAGAAAGAATAGTCTGAGGTTATGAATGCGCCCAACGCTGCGCCAGATGGAGTATATTGTCACGGTCCATCAATTGGGCAGCTTCGGTCTTGCTGCCGAAACGCTGCATGTCAGCCAGCCCAGCCTGTCGAACCAGGTGGCAGCGGTGGAAGCCGACCTTGGTGTCCGACTTTTTGAGCGTGGTCGGGCCGGGGCACGCGCAACAGCTCGCGGCCTTGAATTTGTCACTCGTGCCCGCCGTATTTTGTCTGAGGTCGCAGCCTTGCGCGGTGCGATGCTTTCGGATCTGCCTTTTGGGGGCAGGTTGCGGTTAGGCGTGCTGCCATCAATCGGGCCATATCTTCTGCCGCAAGCGATTAAGGCCCTGCACGAGTCTGAGCCCGACTTGCGCGTCATTGTGCGCGAGGAAAACACACTGAACCTTGACGAAGGGATAAGAAACGGTCGCTTTGACGCGATCATTTCTACACCCGAGGATCACCCGAACACCTTTCAGCATCAACTGTTCGTCGAACCACTCTGGGTCGCGGTGGCACAGGACCATACGCTGGCAGGGCGCGCGCAAATCGCGGCGGAGGACCTCGCAGGGCAACGGCTGCTGACGCTTGATACAGGCCACAGGTTGGCGCGCATCGTCTACGGTATCGCCGGAGCGAGTGGGGCCACGGTTTCCAACGACTACGAGGGCACAAGCCTCGATTCCATCGTGTTGATGGCGGCGACCGGGGCAGGGATCGGCATTCTCCCCGACCTATTTGCGCGACGACAGGGCATCCACCGCAGCGAAGTCCGTGTCATGCCGCTTGTCATGCCGGACGCTGATCGAACAATCAGCATCCTCGTACCAAGCGACCGTCCGGAGCACTATTCTGGTGCGCTCGCGAAAATCCTGCGCAGCGCCGCCGAGGCGCTCGAACTGAAAGTGACAGAGGCATGAAAAAGGGGGGTGTTTGACTTATTGATACTGCCTGATTTCACTGCGTGGATCGAAGGAGTTTCGCGCGGCCGCTTGCCAAAAGCTACAGTGGTTCATGGTCAATCAACTCATGGAACCGCTTCGTGGCACAGCTCGGCCAATTCTGCATCTTTCGGGTGTTTAGACGACCCTGTTTGGGCTGAAACTCCAATCCCGCGTCTGCTTCTGCTCGGCATCGACCTCATGGTGCTGGCTGATTGCAGGCGCCCTCGGCGCGTTTCGGCCGGGTAGGAAGTACGGGGTGGCTTGCGTGAAATTGTGGTTTTATCATATAAGCCGAGATAACCCCCGGGAGGGGATATAAAAAGGCCGCAGAGGCATCTGTAAGCGTGAGAGCAGTTCAGAGATATATGCAAAATGCGATGGCGGCTTTGGTCTGTCTGTCTTTGATCGTGTGGTCGCTTCAGCCCAACTCGGGCCATGCTCCGACGGTGATCGAAACCGTGCAGGAGCATTTGCAGATCATTGCAGAGCACGGGCATACCCACGGGTTTGAGGAAGATCTGCTGTGGGCGATGCACGGGCACAGTCATGATGGTGCAGATCACGACCACAGCCAAATGGTTCTGCCGGAAACCGGTAATGCGCTTTCGCTGGCGTCGTTCACAGACGATTGGGCCTTGGATAGGGTGCAAGGCGGCCCCTTCAGAAACATCGGGATAGAGCGACCTCCGCGCGTGTGAGGCAACCCCATTCGGGGTTTCCAGCTTCACACAACAACGGAGATCATCCATGAAATTTATCATTCGGGGTCTGGACGGGCGCGCGACGCTCCTGCTTGCCCTCATCACTACCAATCTGGCTCTGAGCACGTCTCAGGTGCTGGCTCACAACGTCACCGAAGGCGACGCGGGCTATATCCAGGAAATCTGGGGCGTGAACATTATCCCCTTCATGTATCTTGGGGCCAAACATATGGTCACAGGTTACGATCATATCCTGTTCCTGCTTGGCGTCGTTTTTTTTCTCTACCGAGCCAAGGATGTCGGCATCTATGTCAGCCTCTTTGCAGTCGGTCACTCCACGACAATGCTGTTGGGCGTTTGGTTCGGCTGGGGCGTAAACGCCTATATCGTTGACGCCATTATCGGCCTTTCGGTTGTTTACAAAGCGCTCGACAATCTCGGCGCGTTCCAGCGCTGGTTGGGGTTCCAACCAAATACCAAAGCCGCGACGCTGATTTTCGGCCTGTTTCACGGCATGGGTCTGGCGACCAAAATCCTCGACTACGATATCGCTCCGGAAGGGCTTCTGGCCAACTTGTTGGCGTTCAATGTTGGTGTGGAACTGGGCCAGCTTTCGGCCCTAGCAATTATCCTTATCGTCATGGGGTTCTGGCGTAAGAGCCCGTACTTCTTCCAACAAGCTTACAGCGTAAACGTCATCATGATGACCCTGGGGTTCATCCTGATGGGCTATCAGATCACCGGCTTTTTTGTGACCGCGTAAAGGAGTTCAGTCATGTTCAATACAAAGAGACCAAGCCTTGAGGAACTGCCAAGCTCGGCTCAGCTTATCCGCTCGACCATTATCGCCGGCGCATCGGCCGCTGTGATCCTTGTCACGGTTGTTCTTCCCGCCGAATACGGGATCGATCCCACCGGTGTGGGTCGTATGATCGGGCTGCAAGAAATGGGTGAAATCAAAACCCAGCTTGCCGACGAGGCCGAAGCCGACCGAGCGCTCGAAAGCCAAGACCAGTCGAGTTTGCTGAATGACGTCCTTGGCCTTTTTGTCAGCTCGGCCTATGCGCAGGAGGCTGAGGTCTGGCAGGATGAAACCAGCTTTACGCTGACTCCGGGAGAGTCGGCTGAGTGGAAGCTGGTCATGGAGGAAGGCGCAACGGCTGAGTACCTTATGGTCGTGACCGGGGGGCGGGTGAACTTCGACCTGCATGGCCACGGTGGCGGACAGTCGATCACCTATGAAAAGGGGCGAGGCTCAACTGGTGCAGAAGGCGCCATCGAAGCGGCATTTGCCGGTGAGCATGGTTGGTTCTGGCGCAACCGCGACGCTGGCGACGTATCAGTGATGGTACAGGTCCGCGGCGACTACAGCGAAATCGTCAAGTAAGCAAAGCAAGCCACCGTGCAAACACCTTGTGCGGTGGCACAATTGGACCATTCGATTTACGTGAGAATGTCAGAAGACTCTGCCATTGCGCCATGCCACCCCCCCCGAAGTCAAAGCTGTGCCGCCGGAATGGCTTGAGACTCCTGTGCAACTTAGAAGCTTTCTGTTACCGAACTGATGACTCGGTGAAACCGCTCGTATTTGGGGTAGTATCCTTCCGGATCACCAGCATCGAATGCCTCCTGATATCTCGTGCTGGCGTCGGTGAAGTTCGTCACAGCCCCATAAGTTAAATGATGCGCAGCAACCGGAGGTTGGGATTGCTGACCACGAAAGTCCTGGGGAATTAGCTGTTTTTCAACCCCAGGCCGTATCGCTATGTTGCTCGGCCGACGAGTTGCCCGGTATTAGGCGGTTTTTTGCGTCTCGACTGTCCGTGGGTTGGAGAGTGGTTCGTCAGTACCTACATGTCTGGAAACAAAAGGCCGTGACATACGCGTGATCTTAAGGAATTCGACATGAAGAAGACTACAATCGCTTGCCTGCTCGGTGGCACATTGCTGCTGGCAGCGTGTGGAGCACCAACAACGCCAACACAGGCGCAAGCACAAAGCGATGCGCGGTGTGCTGCCGGCATTCTGGGCGGTGCAGCCCTTGGCGGTGTCTTAGGCAACCAGGTTGGTGGAGGCACAGGCAAGACCCTTGCAACCGCGGCCGGTGCCGGACTTGGGATGTATGCGGGCCAATCGGCTTGTAACTGACGAACAGGAACACAAACGGCAAAGAGAGGGGCCGGCCGAGAGGCCGACCACTTGCTTTTGCGAAATTGTGTTATGAATCGCCTTACCGGAGCGCGGAACGGAAACTCGCTCCGGGCTCGATCTCGCAGTTTTGCAGCGCGTCGTGATCCCATGCAAATTGGGAATTCCCTGCTGGTTTGCAGATGGCGGTGAAGCAGACAAAGAGTGGCTTGGATTCAAAATCGTTTTACCAACCGATGCATCCCTTGTTGATTGGCTTCGTGGTGGCTAGGTACTAATTGCATAAGTCGGAACGAAAAAAACGCCCGCTCAATAGAAGAGGGCGCTTTTGTTTTGGCTTCGAATTGCACCCCGAGAAACGCCGCAGACTTCTGATGAAGTTGGGCAAGGGCCTTTGGGTGGGTTCGATATGGCTGGACAGAATTGTTAGTGTCTTAGTTCAACCCCAGGGCCTGCCCGTTGCCGTCAAAGAAATGCAGTTTGTCCGCTGGAAAGTGCAGGCCGATCTGTTCCTCTGGCTTCAGATCCGTATCTCCATTCAATCGAACCGTTACTTTTTCTTCGCCACCACAATCAACGATCAGGAAAGTGTCTGCGCCCAGATACTCGATTACCTCAATGATGCCATCACATTGGCCGTCACCAGCCGCGACCACCTCGATGTGTTCTGGCCGCACGCCAAGTTTGGTGGCGTTGCCGGACCGGTCGAAATTGCCGCTGCGACCGTGTTCCAATGTGTAACTGCCGCCTTCGGTAGAACAGGGCAGGATGTTCATTTTCGGACTGCCGATGAATTGCGCGACAAACAGGTTGGCAGGGCGTTCATACAATTCGCGCGGCGTGCCCACCTGCGCGATCTTCCCGTATTCCAGAACGACAATCCGGTCGGCGAGTGTCATCGCCTCGACCTGATCGTGGGTCACGTAGATCATCGTGCGCTTCAGGCTTTGGTGCAGCTTGGCGATCTCATAACGCATCTCGACCCGAAGCGCCGCATCGAGGTTGGACAGCGGCTCATCGAACAGGAACGCCGTGGGGTCGCGGACGATGGACCGGCCAATGGCCACCCGCTGCCGCTGACCGCCGGACAGGTCTTTTGGCCTGCGTTCCAGAAACGGTCCCAGTTTGAGAACCTCGGCGGCCCGGTTGACCTGTTTAGCTATCTCAGCCTTGGGAACCCCGGCGACTTTCAGTGAGAACCCCATGTTTTCAGCAACAGTCAGGTGCGGGTACAGCGCATAGGATTGGAACACCATCGTCAGTCCGCGTTTAGAGGGCGGATGGTCCGTGACATCGCCGTCATTGATCAACAGCGACCCGCGCGAAATGTCCTCGAGCCCGCCAATCATGCGCAACAGGGTGGATTTTCCGCAACCGGACGGTCCGACGAAGACGATGAACTCACCTTCCTCAATTTTAAGGTCAACGCCCTTGATGACCTGCGCCGAGCCGAACCACTTTTCGACGGATTTTAGTTCGATGCTACCCATCAGGCCCTCCCTGCCCAGTGAAGCCAGACAGCGGCTGTCCAGGTGAATGCCTGGCCGCCCGCTGGGCTGCCAGTTTTGGGGTCGAAGTATTCTGCGAACCCAAACCCTGAGATCAGTTCGGCGGTTTTCTGGCGTAATGCTTCTGCCTGTTGCGTATGTCCCATATCCGCCAGTCCGAAACCGATCATCATGTTCATAAAAGCCCAGGTTGGGCCGCGCCAATATCGGCGCGCGTCGAATTTCGGCATATCCGGATCGTAGCTTGGAACGGGGTAGGGCACGGTATCAAGTGCGGACTTCAGCCGTTCAAGCATTTGGTCAGACTCGATACTGGCGTACCAGCACAGGTAGGACGCGTTCGAAACACTGTTGGCCATCTCTTTGGTATGTGCGTCACGCGAGTCGAAACTTCCCAAGTCTTCGTTCCATAGCGAACGCGCTCCGGTTTCCAGCAGTTCGATGTCCGCACTCAGGCCTTCGACCTCCAGTCCAAGCTTGTCGCTGATTACCAGCAAGTCCCGTGCGGCGCGCAGAGTTGTAAACGTCATCGTCGGGTCCGCAACGCGGAACGGGTTTAAGGACAATAACTCTTGCTGGTCCCAGCCCGCATCTCGGCCGATCTGCACCAATTTGATATATCGGTCATAATCGAACTTTGTGGGCCGGTCGTCGCTGTTTACATGGCTGGTGTCGCGGCGCTGGTATTCCCCCACATCCGACGCATCCATGCGCGCCATAGAATTGTCCCAATCCGGGGCGTTGTCGCGGCCAGCCTCCCACGGATGGGTGGTGCAAACTGCACCGAAATCATCAAGGCGCCATTTCATGATCCAGCGATGCCAAGCCAGAAGTTTGGGGAACAACGCCTTCATGCGAGTATCCCCGAATGCGGTATCCTGTTCCCAGATTTTGCGGGCCATCGTCGCGGCGATCGGGGGCTGTATGATACCCGAAGACGGAATTGGACCATTGCACCCCCAAACGTCGGGGCCGGGGAAATACCCGTCATCCTGCTGGTGGAACAGGATATGCGGGACCATGCCGTCTTCCCATTGTCCGGTGAACAGCGTCTCGATCTCAGTCCAGGCGCGGTCGAGGTCGAATTGGGCAAAGCCAAGCGCGGCAATCGCGCTGTCCCAGTTCCACTGGTATGGGTACAGCCCCTCGGTCGGGATGGTGTAGCCTCCGCGATCATTGGCAATCAGGATATTGCGCGCTTCGCGGTCGGGGTTTGTATGTTGGTTCATCTGTGTCATCCTTTGACAGACCCCGCTGTGAGGCCTTTGGTCATGAAACGTTCAAGCCCCAGGAACAGCGCCATGATCGGAACGGTGGCGATCACCGCACCGGCCATCAGGTGCTGACGGGGAATTTCTGAGGAGTTCAGCATCGTGACCCCTCGGGTCAGGGTGAATTTCGACGGGTCGTCCAGCAGCATGAAAGCCAGCAGGAATTCATTCCAGGCGATCATGAAAACGTAAAGCGAGACCGACGCCAGCGCCGGCAGACTGAGGGGCAGGGTGATCTTCCAGATCACCGCCAGACGCGACAGGCCATCCATCAGCCCGGCCTCTTCCACCTCGGTCGGCAGACCCCGGAAATAGCCTTGCAGCATGTACAGCGCGACCGGGATCGTGGTGACCGGATAGATCATGACGATGCCGAGGATCGAGTTGCGCAAGCCGGTCAGTGAGAAAGCGATATAGATCGGCAGCGCCAGAACGATCATCGGCACCATGTAGATCAACAAGATCGAACGCGAGAACGCCTTTTGACCCTGAAACCGGAACCGCGCCACCGCATAAGCGCCGGGGACGCTGAACAGCAGCGTGATAAACACGGTCAGGACCGAGACGTAAAGCGAGGTCCATAGGTATGTACCGAAGTTGAAGTCCCGGAACAGTTCGGTGTAGCTGCGGAACAGTTCGGTGCCCTGAGACAGGTCGACCGAGAAGTCCAGCGGGTTCTGCAATAGCGCCTGCTGGGATTTCAGGCTGGTCATCACCATCACGTAGAAGGGGATCACGACGATTGCCGTGAAAAAGATATAGCCGAACCCTGTGCAGAAGCGGATCACCGCCTCTTCGTATTCATGGCGCGTGAGCTCCCCGAATGGTGTTTCTTTCAGGATCGCCCCCAAGGAAAGGTGCATGACGACGGCCATGGCGATAACCGTGACCACAACAGCCTGCAGAGATGTGTCTGAGCCGATCAGAACCGGACCAAATCCGGTCAACCCGGACAGCCCCAGCAACGCCGATATCCCCAGACGGGCCGGAGCACGCTGCGCGGGAAAGCGGACATAGACTAAACCGGCGACTGAACCCCAGATCAGACTGAGCAGAACTTGCGGGCGAAAAGCGGCCCCGGTTGAGAACGACATGGTGATGGCAACGGTGGTGGCAACCACGACAAGCCACAGAGCGCCCAGAACCGGGGCAGTAAGATACCCTTTGCGCATCACAGGCCCTCCTCTCGGCTGATGAAACGGAAGAAGACAAAGCTGAAGGCGATCAGGCACACCAGGATCACGACGGCCACCGCCGCACCGGCACCAATATTCGAGATCGCAAAGGCCTGCTCATAGACGTTCACGGTCAACGTGCGGGTGCCCGCATTGCCGCCGGTCAGCAGGAAAATGTCGTCGAACTTGTTGAACGTCCAAATGAAGCGCAGCAGGAACAAGACCGACAGGATGCCCAACAGTTGCGGGATGCTCAGCAGCCAGAACTTCTGGAACGGAGAGGCCCCGTCCATATCCGCCGCCTCGTACATGCTGGAGTCTATGGACTGCATTCGCGCCAGGATGAACAGGAACGACAGCGGGAAATAGCGCCAGATCTCAAACACGGTGACCATGATCAGCGCTAGCGGGCGTTCACCGAAGAAATTGATCGGCTCGCCGCTCAGCCCCATCTGCACCAGCAAAGCGTTAGCGGAACCCGAGAAGGGGTCAAACAGCGTCACCCATGTGAAAGCGACGGCGATGACGGGGGCGACATAAGGGAACAGGTAAAGGCCGCGGATGAAGCCTTGTCCCCTGAAGCTCTTGTTCAACAGCAAAGCTGCGAACAAGCCCATGACCAAAGCGCCAATCGTGCCGAAGACTGTATAGAACAGCGTGACCCAGAGGACGCCCCAGAACTCTGACCCATCAAAGACACGAGCAAAGTTCTCGAGGCTGAATTCAAAGTTGGTCAGAACGTTTGGCCCACTGCCCGTGAGGCGAGGTTCGGAGTCTTCGACGATTTCCTCGAATGCGTCGGGATCGCTGTTGATCGTGACCGGGATGCGGACACGCTCACGCTGGCCGCCGTTTAAAGTGCCGAAATCGCAAAACAATTCCTGCCCGTCTAAAACGCACGGCGCGGCAATTTCTCCGACGGCAACACCGTCGGGTAGCACATCAGTCAGGGTTACGCCGTCGATGGCGATTTCCTGACTGGAATTGCGCAGCCGGTATTCAATCCGCAGATCGTCACCAGAGCCGCGCAGGCTTTCGCGAACGACCGGAGCAGGCGGGCGGAGGTCGGACAGGGTAAACGGTTTGAAGCTGATCCAGATGATCGCCAGCAAGGGCAAAATCACCACAAGCGACACGCTGATCACGGTCGGAGCCAGCAGCGCCCAGGCCAGACGCGCCTCGCGTTTGGCAAGAGCCCCGGTTCCGGTCGGTGGGGTGGCCGAAGACATGAGTTACCTCGAAGGTTTGGGTGCAGCGGCACGAACGCCGCTGCAGATGCCAATAATTGGTGGCGTTACTCGACCTTGGCGAGTTCTTCATTCATCGCGGCAACGGCTGCTGCTGCGTCGATTTCGTCATCGATATATTGGCGGACAACGCGGTTGATGGCCTGACTGTTGATCATCTTCGACGCCAGCGCCAACTGACCTTCGGCCACGCCCCAGCGCTGTGCAACGTCCAGGCCGCCTACGATCTCGTCGATCATCGCTTGGTCATAAAGCTCACCCAAAGGTGCTTTGCGGTCAACGCCTACAGGCAGCTCGGCCCATGCTTCGGCAAAGGCCGTCGGATTGTCGGCGTTGCCGCGACGAACCGGGAACTTGCCCTCGGGCGCAATCGCCAGGGTTTGCGTGTATCCATCATCCATCGCGAATTTCACGAACTCCATCGCGGCATCCGTATCCGCATCGTTGGTAATGCCGAAATACCGCACGTCGCCCCACGCTGCGCCATCCGGGTTAGATGGGCCCGCGAAATTGGTCACGATACCGGTTTTGCTCGCCAGTTCGCTTGAGGTCGGATCGTCTGAAATTGTTGGCGGCGCGCTGTCACGCAATCCGGCAAGTTCATCCAGAATGAAGGGCGACCAGATGATCATCGCGGCCTTGCCGTCGAAATAAAGTTCGCGCGACTGCTTCCAGTAAAGCTCACCCGGAGGCGAGGCTTTCGAGATCGCCTTGTAGAAATCCAGAACTTCGGTTGTCTTGGCCTCATCCAGCGGCTGGAAACCATCCGCGCCAACCGGCGAGACGCCGTTGGCAAGGAACACATGCTCCAGCACCTGGCTCATGAAGTTCTCATCGACCTTGGTCGCGGCAACAAAGCCATACATTTCGGGCGGGTTGTGCAGTTTTTCCAGCGCGGCCAATACGTTGTCGAAAGAATTCGGCGCTTCCAATCCCGCCTCGTCAAACAGGTCTTTGCGATAGACAACCATCTGGGTCCAGCCATCAACCGGAACCGAGGCCGTTTCGCCATTGAATGCAGCCATCCCCAGCGCACCGGGGGCGAAAGTGTCGGCACCCAGTTCCTCGATCACTTCGGTTGCAGCTTCGGTGTCAAGGATGCCTGCTTCGGCCCAGGGCAGGGCGTATTGCAGCGGGTGGTAGACCACGTCAGGCAGGTCTCCGGCAGCGAATGCAGCAGTGGCTCGGGTACCGAGATCGGTTTCTGTCACCGGGATCACTTCAACCGTGGTGCCGGTTTCCGCCTTGAACTGGTCCGCCATTTCCTGCTGCTTTGCAAGCCGCTCTGGCTGTTCTTCGGTTGTCCAAAAGCGAATTGTATCTGCCTGTGCGGACATTGCTGCCAAAGCCAGTGCAAGTGATGTTCCCAGCATCAGTCGAGATGCCTTGGGTGTGAGTTTCATGGTCGGTCTCCTCCCCGGTTACCATTTTTGAATTGCGTAATTTTTTGCGCCAGTTCCTCGGGTGTCAGGCGCGGTGGTCCATCAGATTCCCGTTCCAAAAGAACGGCTTCGCCAAGCTCACGCAGGCTTTCAGGCGCTTCACCACGGGTCTGCCGTATGAGCATTTCAGCAAGACGCTCTCCGGCCCGCTGTGAGTCGACGCTGAATGTCGTAAGCCCCGGGCTGACATATTGGCATTCAGGTATGCCATCATAGCCAAGGATCGAAACATCCCGTCCGATCTGCAGGCCAAATTCGGCGCAAACAGAATAAGACCCCAACGCAGCCAGATCTGTCGCAAAGACGATTCCGGTAGGCGGGTTCTCAAGCTCCAACAAGGCCCGCGCTTGGGTTGCCCCTTCATCGCGGGTGCGCGCGCCTTCACGGATCAGATCAGGATCGATAGGCAAACCAGCGGCCTTCAGGCCGTCAAGATACCCATCGCGGCGGAGGTGGCTGTAGTTGAATTTCGGATCGCTACCGACAAAGCCGATGCGACGATGGCCAAACCCGCTCAAACGGCTGACCGCACTGCGGATTGCCGTTTCGCCGGAGATATCAAACCATGACGTATCGCCGTGAAGGTCGCCCTGACCATACCCTGTTCGACCATAGAGAATGAATGGAACCTTCAACGCCCTCAGGTACTCGACACGGGCGTCGTCGACTTCGGTTCTGGGCAGGATAAACCCATCCGCCTTGCGCTCTTCCACAAGCCGTCCCAGAACGTCGAGCATATCTTTTTCGGACTTGGCCGTTGATATGGTCATCGTCCAATCGAATACGCTGGCGGCTTCGCAAGCACCTGCCAGAAAGTCCTGAAGAAACGGATTGTGCCGGTCCGGTTCTCCGCTGTTGATAACCATCGCAATGGCACGCACTTTTCCTGTGCGGATCGCCTGCGCGTGGCTGAGCGGGCGATAGCCCATCTTTCGCGCAGTGGCTTCAACCCTCTTCCTCGTGGACTCAGAGATATCGGAATACCCGTTCAAAGCGCGTGACACTGTGCTCTTTGAAAGACCGAGATGATCAGCCAGTTCGTCCAACTTCACCCGGCCGGACGCCGAGTGGCGCCGGAGCTGAGTTTGAGGCTGTGGTAGACTAGGATTCGGTCTCATCTTGCCAATTGTTCGTTCCGAAACCGGTTTCGGCAACGAAAAATTTGAATGCTCGACATTCCGGTTTCTGCAAAAAGGGTGAACGGAGAGGCTCGGTTTTCAGGAACGTGGCACGAAAACTACAAAGCCCGCTATTTGCAGCATCGCTGCCGCTTGCGTCGATTAACGCCCTTAAACGTGTTGCGGTGCAGTATGCGCGCTATCAGTACGTTAGGCATTATCAGCCCAAAGAAGATACTCGGCCGGGCCACCTAAGGCGGATAGTTGTCATTTGTCGCTTAACACTCTGACGTGCGCATTGAACTCAAACGGTTCAACTCGTGATGGTGGACGTCCTTTTGTGATCCCTGTCAGGCGACGCTTAGGTTCTTCTCTACCATTTCCACAAAGGCAACCGCTGCCGGGGATGGCGTTGCATGGGGATGCATCGCGAGACCGATGGTGCGTGTTCTGACCGGACTCAATGGTTTTCTGATCCAACCTTCCTTTTCGGTCCAGGGTGGCAGAGCCATTTCGGCCACGACCGACACGCCTTGCCCGCGAGCCACCATAGTCAGGGTGCTTAGGACCTGAGAGGTCCGATAACGGACCTTGGGGCTTAGGCGAGATTGGGTGAACAGACGACGGATGATACCGGCGGAACCAGATTCTGGCATTATGAAGGGCGCTTCGCACAATTCGTTCAGCCGGATGGAGGGTTGCCGCGCCAATGGGCTTTCAGCGGCAACCAAGGCGACAAACTGGTCTTTCGCAACGGGCCATGTCCGAAAACGGTCATCAGGCAAAACGACAAAACCAAGGTCGACACGCCTATCTTCGATCCACCGGATGACCTCTTCGTCGGCAGCTTCTTCGACCATCACCTCGATGCCTGGGTGGGCTTTGTGAAATGTTTCGAGAAGGCGCGGCAAGATTTGCAATGAAGATGTCGCGCCGAAGGACCCGATGCGCAAACTGCCGGTCTGAACACCGCGATATTCGGACGCCTCTTGCAGCATGGCATCCGACAGCCCGAGAATCTGGCGGGCGCGGGCCAAAAGGCTCTTGCCCAGTGGTGTCAGTGCGATCGGCGAGGAACTGCGATCGAACAGAATGACGCCAAGCTCTTCTTCGAGATTTTTGAGCGCAAGCGACACTGCTGGCTGACTGACGCCCAGTCTGAGGGCCGCCGCGGTGAAACCGCGTGTCTCAGCCAATGTGGCGAAGATTTTAAGCTGCCCGAAAGTCATAAGTAAATCCTTATTTGACTATACTACTGTATAACTGAAATCAGGTGCAGGCAATTGGATCTATCAGGTGGCCCGTATGTCCCAAACCCTGTCACACTCAATCAGCCCGCTGAACTTCCTGCTCTATCTCCGGCTCACCATGATGGCTTTCCTCTGGGGCGGCACCTTTGTCGCCGGACGCATAGTTGCAAACGAACTATCCCCTCTGGTGGCTGCAACGGCTCGGTTTGGCTTGGCCGCAATGGTGTTGTTGTCGATCTTGTGGAGGATCGAAGGCCGTTTGCCGCGGCTCACCTGGCGGCAGGCCGTATTGATAGGGCTGCTTGGGCTGACCGGTGTTTGCCTTTACAACCTGTTCTTCTTTGCCGCTTTGTCAGAGATGCCCGCCTCCAGAACGGCTCTGTTCGTGGCTTTCAATCCTATCGCTGTGGCTTTGACTGGCGGTGTAATCGCACGTCGGCTCTTACCGTTTGGGCAGGTTGCCGGGATTTCAGTGGCTTTTGTCGGGGCGCTCATAGTCCTCACCCAGGGAAATGTTGTCGGAGTGCTAGCTGGCGTTCGGCAAAGTTTTGGGCAAGGAGAGATGTTTATGCTGGCCGCAGTGGGCAGCTGGGTAGCCTTTACCCTTCTGGGACGAAGGGTACTTGGGGATATCTCACCTCTGGCGGCTACCACCTGGGCGGCGCTGATCGGTTTTCTGTTGCTGATGTTGGGGCTGTTGTTCACCGGTCCGGCTCAGGTGCCGCAGCTTCCGACGCCAACTTGCGCCTTAGCCATCGTCTATCTGGCTATCGGCGGTACTGTGGTGCCTTTTGTTTGGTTTTGCCACGGGGTGAGCGCGCTTGGACCTGAACGTACTGCGGTCTTTACCAATCTCGTCCCTGTATTTGGGGTGTTGCTCGGCGCCACACTTTTGCAAGAGCCGTTGAGCCTTGCCATGCTGGTCGGCGGCGCAATGGTGCTTGTCGGGGTGTCCCTCACCAACCGTGGCTAGTGCCTTGGATCACAAAGCGTTGTGGCTGATTTGGGTGTCGGGGCAAGTAAACCGATTCGTCGTTTAGAAGCTCTGAAGCTGGATCACCTGTCTCCCGGGTCAGTTCGGAAACGTTAAAAAGCTCAGACATTTTGTTTTCATGGATACAAATGTGGCGTCAAACAGGCCGGGCACCTCTCCAATCGACGCGAGTTGCCACATTGCGGCCACAGACCAAAGGTGCATAACTTATTAGTGAAGTTTGATCTGATTTTCCCCCTTAACGTGTGCTGTGACCTTTGTTAGCGAGAAGCTAATAAAATAAACAAAAGGTTACGGAATGCGTATTTTGAAGACCGCTTTTGGCGGAGCTGCTTCCGCATCTATTGCGTGTGCTGCATTTGCTGACGTTCCCGCGGGCATAGCCGCCCTTGAAGCTGGTAATGTTTCGGGCGCAGTCGAGGAGTTCCAGGCTGGTTTTGATGACGGTGACGCGGATGGTGCGTTTTTCATCGGGCGCCTGTTTGAGATGGGTCTGGGAACTGAGCGCGACATGCGCCGTGCTGTCGAGCTCTATAGCGCGGCCGCTGATCAGGGGAGCGCGCTGGCGCAGAACCGGCTCGGTTTAATGTACCTGAACGGTGAACTTGTCTTGCAGGACTACAAGCGCGCTGCAGAGTTAATTTGTGCGGCGGCTGAGTCTGGAGATGCCAACAGCGCATTCAACTGCGGGTTGCTATTCACAGGTGGACAAGGCGTGGAGCAGGATGCGGTCAAAGCCGTGACCTATTGGCAGCAAGCCGCAGAGCAGAACCACGTGGCGGCAATCAACTACCTCGGTCAAGCCTATTACGATGGTGACGGCGTTGCGCAGAGCTATGAAACCGCCTTCAAGAACTTCTCGCGCACCGGAGGGGCTGGCAATCCTCTGGGTCTCTTCGAGCTGGCCAAAGCCTATCAGTCAGGCAACGGCGTGGAGAGGGATCTGATTAAAGCGCATGGCTATGCCAATCTGGCGTCTGCGCGGGGCATGGAAGAGGCCCGTGTGCTGCGAGATACGCTGAGTGCACAGCTGGATCGTGATGATCTGGAGGCAGCACAGAGTTTTGCCCGCGAATGGGAAGCAATGCCGCTGGATCAGGCTGCGCAGTAGCGCGCTTTCAGGCTTTGAGTTCTCGTCGGTTCAGATTGGTTCATCTGTTATGAAAACCCCACTTCTATTCTCCGTGGCTGTTGTGTGCCTCCTGAGCGGTTGTTCAGAAACTTCACCAGAACGGCTGAAGGAGATTGATAGCGTTTCTCCGTCAAGCGACGGCGACTATGCGGCATCCATAGAAGTGCGCGCAAACCATGCCGATCAGCAGGGTACGTTCAGCCAGAACGCATTCAACGAGATTTGTGCGGGACCCGCGACCATCACGTCCCGAAGCGTTTCGGCGCCATTCGACAAACAAACCACATACACACAAAAGACATGGAATGCAGCTGCCGGGCAATTGGTCCAGACGGCGAGCTTTCCCGTAAACACGCCGCATGTTCGCATAACCTACAGGTTTGAATGCGCATGAGGAGCGGATCTCTATGCCGGTTGGCGATGAGTGTGGGTCTCGCCCTCTTCCAGTCGACGGCTTTGGCACAAGTGGCTGAGCCCCAGTCTACGGAAGAGGTGTTTTCGGACTGGCGGGTATTGTGTCAGTCCGTGAAGCAAGGTTCCGCATGCCAGATGCTCCAAAGTGTTGCCGCCGAAGAGAATGGCCCTCCTGTATTCCTGCTGAGTGTTTCTGACGATGAGGACACGGGCCAAAGCTATGCGGTCATAACGGTGCCTGTTGGTGTCTATCTGGCTCCGGGCATCGAGTTGCACGTGGACAAACGCCGTCCCTTCAAGGTTCTGTACGAGGTCTGCGACCAACTTGGTTGTCACGCGGGGTTTCGGATGGACGGCGATGTCCTGGCGGCATTCCGGAAGGGACTGGAAGTCAAAGCCCGAGTTTGGACAGCCCGCGACAAGGCGGTTGATTTCCCGGTTTCTCTGCGCGGGTTCACCGCTGCTTACAATCGGATCAGAACGGCGGGGGACAACTGATGGGTTTGCGATCCCTCTTCCTGACAACAGCACTCGGTCTCAAAGCGATCTTGCTGATGGCAGCAGCTGTTTCAGCGCAAGGCGTCGCGCCGGGTGATTTGCAGCGCATCGGCAACGATATTCTTCAACAGCAAACTCAGCAGACGGAAGAACAGGAACGTCGTCGCCGGGAATTCGAAGAACGTGAGGATGTGGTGCAGGATCAAACTGCTGGAGCGGAACTCTATGTCCCTCCTCCGGGCGGGCCGTGCTTTGAGATCCGCAGCATTGACCTCGAGGGTTTTGAAGCGTTCAAACGTAAGCCGGTAGGCTATCGCAATCTGATTGGCACCTGTGCGACAGCGGCCGACATCGCGCAGACATTGAACCTGATCAATACATTCTATCAGGAGCTGGGGTTCATCACGACCCGCGCTTACGTGCCAGAACAGGATATTGCAGACGGGTCTCTTGCGATCACCATCGTGCCGGGCCGCATCGAAGGCTATGTCTACGGAACTGGCAAGCCTGCGGATGTGCGTCTGAATACGGCCTTTCCGACTGCACGCGGAGACCTCTTGAACCTGCGCGATCTGGAACAGGGGTTAGAGAATATTAACGCGCCCCGGTCGGCGAGCGGACAATTCCAGCTAGTGCCCGGAGAGACGCCTGGTGGTTCGTTCATCCAGGTTGACGTGCAGGACCGCCGCCCATGGTACTTGGATTTCCAATTCGACAATTCCGGTTTCGAATCCACCGGCCGGATAAAAGGTACCAGCACCTTTGGTCTCGACAATGCATTGAATCTTAATGACCAGCTGCGGATTGGGATCACCACCACCCCCTTTGAAGAACGCGGTGAGCGTTATTCGGATTCTGTTTCTCTCGACTGGGGTCTGCCGGTGGGCAACTGGTTGTTCAATGCGGATCTTGGAGCCAGTGACTATCGCTTCATCACCCAGGGCATCAATCAATCCTTTGTCACAGAGGGGCGCAGCCAGTACCTGATCCTTCTGACCGAACGGCTATTGATGCGAAACCAGACATCCAAGGTTTATGCCTATGGCGATCTGAAGCTGAACAGAACCAAAACCTCGATCAATGGCATTGAGATCACCAGTCAGCGCCAGCGCCTGACAATCGCCTCGCTGGGCCTGAGAGGTGAACAGACCATCGGACAGGGGCGGCTGTTCTGGAACATAGGCTTAAAGGCCGGACTCGATGCGCTGGGAGCTGACATTCCAGAACGGAGCGTCATTGATCAGGATTTCAGACTGGTAAAACTCCGCGCTGATTTCTCTACTCCGATTGGGGAAAGCGGTTTGACCTATCGGGGTACGCTGGCCGGGCAATATTCGGACGATATCCTGCCGGGGATTGAGCAGTTCGGTATCGGTGGCTGGAGCACGGTTCGCGGCTTTCACGACAATAGCCTCTATGGCGATACCGGTATCTATCTGCGCAACACCGTAGAATGGGGTGCTTACAAGGCACCCAGATTTGAGGTGCGCATGAATGCTGGCCTCGATCTTGGGTATATCAAGCCGTCGACCTTGCGCCGCTGGTCACAGGATCATCTGGCAGGTGTCAGTCTCGGCGCGGATATTATCATGAACAGTCAGGTCACGTTGCAGATGCAGGTGGCGCACGCGTTAAGCCGACCTGAAGATTCCCCACCCAACAACAATCCAGCCTTCGAGTCCGACAAGACCGTTGGGTATGTCAGTCTGAGGTTGCAATTCTGATGAGATTTCCGGCCGTTCAAAGTAATTTGGGAAGTGTTGTCCATGCGTAGAAGTGATTTTGAGAAAGTCGTTTCTTCAATTCTGACGCTGGCGCTGACGATACAACCCGCCCTGCTACATGCGCAGAACATCCAACCTGTGAACCCAAATACAGGTCCGCGTCCACATGTCGACCAGTCTCTGAACGGCACCTCCGTAATCAACATCTCGACTCCGAATGGTGCGGGCGTCAGCCACGATGTCTACACCAACTTTCAGGCTAATGACCTTATCCTGAACAACTCGGCCACGATTACCAATACGCAACTGGGCGGCGTGATCGAAGGCAACGGGAATCTGACGCCGGGACAAGAGGCCAATCTGTGGATCGGTGAGGTTGTCGGCGGCAATCAGACCCAGCTGGGCGGCATTCTCGAAGTGGCCGGAAAGCGCATGGATGTGGTGGTCGCCAACGAGTTTGGCATCACCTGCAACGGCTGTGGTTTCATCAACACAGGACGTGCGACCCTGACGACCGGAAAGCCGCATTTCGGCAGCAATGGAGCACTGACTGGGTTCGATGTACGCCGAGGCACGGTTACAATCGGGGCCGGAGGTCTGAACCCGGAAAACCGGATAGGTCTGACCGACACCAGCCGTGTCGATGTGATTGCACGAGCGGCCGCGATTTACGGCAAGATGCGTGCGGATCAGCTCAATGTCGTCGCCGGTGCCAATCAGGTGGACTATAATTGGTCCTACGATCCTGAGACCGGCGCCGTAACAGGGATCACCGAGCAGGCCGGAGAAGGTGCGGCCCCGGTGTTGGCTGTGGATGTCGCCGCTCTTGGTGGCATGTATGCCAATGCGATCCGTTTGATTGCCACCGAGAACGGCGTGGGTGTGCGTCTGAACGGGGACATGGCCTCCTCGACCAATATCGCGCTGCGGGCTGACGGGCAGCTGACGCTGGGTGCTCCTGCTGGTGGTCACACACCGCAAATTCGTGCGGGCGGTCGCATTCAGGTCCGCAACCAGGGACCAATCCTTCTTGAAGGCGCGATCACTTCCGAGAGCGGCGCTCTGATCGACATCAGAACCAGCAACGGAGACCTGACCTTCAACGGTCAGGCAGCGGGCGGTGCAATCCGTCTGGAAAGCGCCGGTATGCTGAACATCTCCGGCGCGATTGTTGCGCGCGAGGCGTTTGAGGCAGCATCAACCGGTGCTTCCGTAGCGCTGAACGGCACGTCGGAAATCTTCGCACAGTCCATTGATGTGAATGCGCTGACACAGCTGACATTCGACGGAAAGGCAGCTGCCCTTGAAACAGCTTCGCTGACGGCCGGAACCGAGCTTAGAACAGGTGCCAGCTCAGAACTGGTCGCGGAATCTGCGGCTCTTACCGGGGGTGACGCTCGGATTGAAGGCCAGGTGCAGGCACTTGAAAACCTGACCATTGAAGCGACAGACGGGAGCGTCGACCACAGGGGCACTTCTCGCGGGCAAGCTGTCACAATAACAGGTGAAGACGTTCAAACGAGCGATGGATCACAGATCGCCGCAGTAGGTGATTTGAGCGTGACCGCTGCAGATCAAGCTAAGATCAGCGGAGAGCTCGTCGCCGGGAAGGGGCTGACGCTCAAATCCACAGCAGCCGGGATAGCCGTTGAAGCAAATGCCGAGATTCTGGGCGAGTCCCTGAATATTGAGGCACAGACTCGTATTGATTTTGATGGCAAGGCCGCCGCTCTTGAGGCAGCTTCTGTGTCGGCGGGAACCGAGCTGGCCACAGGGGCGGATTCAGAGCTGCTGGCCGACAGCGTGGCGCTCACGGGGGAAACTGCGCAGCTATCTGGTGAACTTCGGGCCGTTGATGGGCTGACGATTGAGGCAACGGTTGGCGCGGTTGAGCATAGCGGCGTGTCTCGTGGGCAGAATGTCTCGATAATTGGCGACACTGTTGAGACTGGCGATACATCGCAGATTGCTGCGGTGGATGGCCTCACGGTGACGGCAAGAGATCAGATCCTCCTCGATGGCGAACTCGCATCGGGGGCAGAGCTTGCAATCACATCGACCGGCGCGTCGGTAACCATCGAAGATGGTGCCGAACTGGTGGCGGATTCGCTCGATGTAGACGCTCAGACCCAAGTCGCTCTAAACGGACGTGCTGCGGTTCAGAACCGAGCCGAACTCAAGGCCGGAGCCTCACTCACAACCGGAGACACATCCGAGCTTGTGGCCGGATCCATTACTTTCTCCGGGACCACGGCTCAGATCGGGGGGCAAGCCGAAGCACAGGACAGTGTTTCCATCGAAGCTCGTGATGGCACACTGGAGCACTCGGGCAGATCTCGTGGGCGGTCAGTCACCCTGTCCGGTGATCGTGTGCAAACCGGGGATAGCTCGCAAATTGCAGCCATTGCAGATGTGCAGGTAACAGCAACGGATCGGGCGGTCATTGATGGCACCATGATTGCAGGCCAAAGGGCCAATCTTTCCGTGACAGCTGGAGACCTTGATCTTCAAGGGCAGATAAACGCCCGCAACACCAATATCACAATCTCCGGACAGACCAGCCTTGGTGCGGAGGCGCTGGCGGTGGGGCAGTCGGTACTGGAGCTGCAATCCGGGTCGCTGAATGGAGGTCTGAGAGACTCGCATTTTGATCAGTTGCGCGCGGGCGATGGTCTTGCGGTCACGTTGGAAACCGGTGGGCTTACTGTCGCCGCGTCAGAAAGGGTTGAGTTCGATGGAGACCTTCTGCTCGATCTCGATGGTGACCTGGAGAACCGGGGTACGATCAAAGCGAGCGGTAATCTTCAACTGCGCAGTGGGTCTGATCTGAACAACCGCGGTGGTTTGCTTAAGTCCGGCGAGACAATGCAACTAGTAGCCCGTGATGGAACGGTGCTGAACCAGTCCGGGCGTATTGAAGCAGATGGTGGTCTGGGCATCGAGGCCGAAACCTTCGTCAACCGTTACGATGGATTGCTGATTGAGCCTTCACAGCCCGGTGTTGAAGTTTTCGCAGGCACTCCGGACAACAAGACACTTACCGAAAATCTTTTCATTGATCCGGCTGACCTGAAACTATCCAGCTGTAGTCAAAGCCGCCAGAACAACTCTGGTGCAGTGTTAGGGGGAAGTTGTGCGACGATCTTCGATTTCAACGGAGTCAGATCAAACACCGGCGGCGTGACGTGGAGCTCCGGCAGCACAGTCACAACATCCGGCCCCGAGCCGGAACTCCTTTCTGGTGCTGGTATTGTCATCCAAGCGAACACGGTCATCAACGATGCAGGGCTGATCTCCGCGGAAGCTGGGGTGGAAATTGAAAGTAACCGCTTTGAGAACAGGGCATATGAGGACGACAAGGTTACTCATACAGCCACGTACACACGCCAGGAAACGGTCGAGGAGAACTTAGGCGGAGACAATGGCTGCGGGTGCCTGACACGCAGGACGGAGACTGTTGTTTATTCTCCGGTGGATCGGGCAGAGGCGGATGGCGCAAACGCAGTAACAGGTACGATTCTGGCGGGTGGAGCCGTCAATATCAGCAGCGCGACAGCGGTTGCGAATGGCGATATCCGATCCGGAACCACAAGTGTCATTTCTCCTAGAGAAAACTCCAACGTAAGCAAGGCGCCTCTACCCGATCTGATCGTCCCGGCTTCATCCCTGACACCAGTTCAGCCGGATGTTCTGGACCTGCCGGCGCTGGCACCGGTTCAACCGAATGTGGTGAACTTGCCGTCTCTCGACCCGGTGCAACCTGAGCTTCAGACACTGGCAAATCTGGATGCCTTGATTGGTGAGGGTCGCACCAGTTTTGGAACAACACCGGTTTCCTATGAGGAATTGCTCTCCTCTGACTATTTCCTGGACCGTTTACAGATTCAGAATGAGCTGTTCCAAAACATCAACCGGCCCACCGAATGGAATGGATATCAAAGCGACGGCGTAAGCTTTGACGGTGAAAACGCAGTCCAAACACCTGGCTCAGAGTTTGTCGGGTTCGGCGACCGGTTTGGCTTGTCCGAAAGCGGAGTGTTGGCATCGCTGGATAAAGCCAATGCATCCGAAAGTGGTGATCTGAAGATTACGGCCGGCAGCATCACGGGTTCAGGTGGGTCGCTGATTGCAGAAGGCGGCTCTCTGTCCCTGACGTCGTTCGGCAACATTGATTTTGAAGACACCGAACTTGGTGGAGACCTGATTAATATCCTCACAGGCGGAGATTTCTCCGGCAAAGCGCTGGTGATCAGATCAAGCTCTGACACATCGATATTTGCCGCCGGAAACGTCACCATCGAAGGACTGGCGCAAACAGAAGAATATTACACCAACACAAGCGTCACTAAGATCACCGAGAATCTTGCCTCGCGCTTTGACGTGGGTGGTGACCTGTCGATCATCTCCTCTGCTGACATGACACTGGCCGGTGTTCAGGCCCAGGTCACAGGGGACACGCGGCTGACTGCGGGTGGCAGCCTTTACCTGCTCGCCGAGCAATCCGGCGTGCAATACAGTGAGGGCGATGCGAAGAATGGCACGGATCGCCTGACCCTGACCGCCCAGGTTACACAACTGTCTACAGGTGGGGACTTTAGCGCCAATGCGGGCGGAGACGCAGTACTGGTCGGTACACAGATTGATGCGGGTGGAAAGGCACATCTGGCAGCGGCTGGCGATGTAGTTCTGGCTGCGGCGCAGGACATAGCTAAATCGGAAACCCGCAAAACCAGCAGAGGGTTCCTGTCGAAGAAGAAGGAGACGCGATCTACGCTTGCCGTCACCAACCGCGGAGTCGGGATCACAGCAGGTGGTGACATCGAGGTTATCGCCGAGACAGGTGACCTGACCACTGCAGGGACAGAGTTCGCCAGCGCATCAGGTGATATCAACCTCACTGCGACTGAAGGCAACATCCTTGTCGGAACCTACACCGATGTGTTTGAAGAGACGCATACCAAAGAGAAGAGTTACCTCGGTGGGCTGCTGAGCAAATCCAGCCAGCTGCACACAGTCGATCACATCAACACCGGCACAGATGCGTTGGCAGCGCTCGATCTCAGCATCGTGTCCGGCTCAGACACCACTTTGGTCGGCGCAACGCTTTCAGCTGGTCAGAACCTGAACATCACAACCGGTGGTAATTTCTCGGTTCAGGCCGCCATCGACAGCCACCGTTCCGAGTTCTTCGAGACCGACATGGGTCTGGTCACCATGACCACGATCACCGAGACCATCTTTACGGAAACGGCCGTGTTGACCGAATTGCTTGCCGGGCAAGGGATGAGTTACGACATCGGCGGTGATGCTGAGTTGGTGGTGTATCAAACCGCAGGTGTTGATGCGCCCAACCCGCAGGATCTCTATCCTGAGGAACTTCTAGCCATCGACGGTCTGGAGCTGATCAGCCAGGAACTGGCGGATGAGTATTTCTACGAAGAGAAAACTCAGCTCTCGCCCGCGTTCAAGGCGCTCGTTGCGATAGTTGTAAGTGCCTACGTTCCGGGCCTTGGCACATCCTTGGGTTTCGCAGAGGGGACGTTCGCGGTCGGTTCGTTAAACGCATTTGGGAATTCTGTCCTGCTTGGCTCTGTTGACGGCGTTGTGTCAGGTGAGTTCGATCTCGGAGAAATTCTTGAAACCGCATCAATCCAGGCATTGTCGGCAGGGCTAACAACCGCAATCGATATTAGTGATCTTGGAATAAATCTGGGAGAAGGTGCGAACGGTAGCCTTATTCCAAATTTTGGAAGTGGACAGATATCGGTCGAAGGTTTGCTTGAAACAGGACTGGATGGTGTCATCACGTCCGGGATCAACTCGGCAGCATACGGGACAGACTTTGGCGATGGTGTGCTGAATACTGTTGTTAGCTATGTCGCCAATGGTGTCGCGGGATCTGCAATTGAAGAGGTTTCCACGAAGTACGGTCATGTTGGCTTCTCGGTTGAGAAAACTGTGGCAAAAGCGCTTATCAACTGCGTTGCTGCCGAAGCAAATGGTGCTGACTGCGCATCTGGTGCCGTGGGCACAATTGTAACCGACCTGCTCACTGATGGGCAAAACCCGTTGACGGCAGATGATGACCTAGACAAGCGCATCGAAGTTTCAGCAGCTATTATTGGTGTGCTTTTCTCCGGTGGCGAAGCCGAAAATGTATACGCGACCAGCAATGCAGCCCAACTCGATTTCCAAAACAATTTCGAGGGATGGGGCATGGCTATCGTTGTTCTGAGCGACAAGGCGGAACAGGAATGCCTAGCCGCCGGAGGAGCTTCCGCGGCTTGCGGTGCCCTTGGTGATCAGGTTGCAATGGACCTCATCGAGACAACAGCCGACGTTTCAGCTGAAACAGCCAAAGCACTTGTCGACTTCATTCCTGTTATCGGGGACGTAAAGGGGGCATACGAATGCATCTCGTCCCCTTCTGCAACAACGTGTGGAGGAGCCTTTGTTGGCCTGGTTCCAGGAGTAGGCGACGTAGGCGCGGTTCTGCTAAAAAAGGGTGACGAGGTTATTGCGGTTGTACGCAAGGGAGACGGGAAACTGGAGGTTGCTCCTGCTACACCCGACCAGATATCTTCAGCTACAAATAGAACGATGCCAAGTGGTAGTCCTTATTCTCAAGCGGACTACGACGCTTATGTTCAGCGAAAGTTGGATGCAGGTGAAACCCCACGCTCACCAGAGGATTACGTTCAAAGGCGCCAGCAGTTGGATCAAAATCGTGCAGATGGAACCCGTCGACAAGAGCAGTATCGACAGGAAATGGCCGATATCCATGGTGAAGAAAACGTTTTGACAGAGCGCTTTCTACGCGACGCGAATGGAGATGTTGTACGTGATCCGGTGACAGGTGAAGGGCGGCGCTTGGATTGCGTTGTCGTCAATGGACAGTGTGGATATGCTGCGGAAGTGACTAGTCCGACAGCGGACAAGGGTGCGCAAATTGCCAAAGAGGAAAATATTCGTGATGCGGGCGGCGTATATGTTCAAAACCCAAGAACAGGCGAGTTAGTTGAAGTGGAAAACACTTCAGAAGTAATAAGGTTGGAATAAAATGGCTGAACGAGACCTTACCTTGATTTCGGCAAAGCGTTATCTGTCTCGCAAAGAGCTCATTCGCGTTGATAAAGAAACCAAAGAGCGCATCACGAAACCGCTCTACACTTTCGATCAAGTCATCTACTATCTGTATGTTCCCACAAAGTTCTTGCAAGAAAACGCACTTTTGACGCGGAGGCTTGTAGATGGGCCGGAGAGCATTTCAGAAACATTTGAGTTGCGCAAAAGTGACTTAACTGAGTTGGGATATGAGCTTTTCCGAACGGCTCATTCGAAATGGCTTGGCGCACTTGACCGTAAAGCCGTTGGGAAAGCCGTTGATGCTACGGATGCTGAGGGAATACGGCAGGAATGGTTGCGTTCATCCAAAGCGGATCAAATCTTCAAAAATCACCTGAAAAAGCTGAAAGAAGCCCATCCGAATTTGAAATGACTATGAGATGGCAGAGGCAGTCACCACTCACCGCTCCAACTCCTGTGCCACGTTCATCAGCTTCAGTTCAATTGTGATGCATTCGACCAAATCTTGGATTTCTTGGTGTGCGTGGTTGATATTGACAGCGTATGATTTGCCGATGAAGGTGGCGAGGATGGCTTTTGTGACCGCTAACTGCTTAGCACACATATGGGTTTTCTGCGTCATATCATTGGCTTGATCGTTGTGCTTCTGTTCTCAATTTTGAGCGTGTCATCGTTGGCGTCAATAGAGGAGGCACGGTACATTACATTGACCCGCAGCTCGGTAGCATTGTTGATCTAAAGTCAAACTTAACAGTTATACCAGGTTATCGTTGATGGAACGACGCGAACTAACTTTTTCGGAAATCCGAACTCTAGCAATACACGCTGGAGAAAATGAATGGTGTGAATTTATCACGAACCAGCAAGAAATACTTGGGACTCAATGTATCGGCTACGGTCGCGCGTGGATGTTCTTTCGTCACTCGGACATTGAGATTCCTGAGCACGCTAATATGCGTAAATGTGCCATCGTTGTAAGCAAATACGGCGAGGTAAGGAAGACAGCTGACTTTTCACCAGATTACAACGAATGCATGATGTATCTAAAAACTATGTCAGAACACTTTGAAGAGCGAAACCTATAAGCGGTGGGGGAAACTTCCAGTTTCTGTGAAAGAAGTTGGTCAGATCTACCTCAAAGCTCAAAAAATGCTCTGATCAAAGCCAGTTTGTTCAAGCCAAATGGTAAGCCAATAAAATGAAGTACGAAACACCTACCAAACGATCACTAAACGAAATTAAATCGGCCTTACTGGAGAAAGGTCTGACCGATGAGGAAGTCTCCGGCCTGGTTTTGTCAGCCATCTATTACGTTGAACCCAGTGCTGCTGCTGACATCTTGTTCGATCAATTTAAAGCTGCGAAAGTTGAAAACAAAGCTAATTTAATGGTTTTGTTTAATACTTTCTACGACATACACAAAACAACTTACAGAATTGAAGAAGGCGTGAATTTGTTGAAAGCGTTTCAGATTGAAGTCCCCGAGTTGTTTGATCGAATACAGTTTGTAATTGACGATGTGCTCTGGGTAAAAAACTGTGTCGTCGGGATGGGTAGGAAAGCAATTTGAGGCCGGTGTGAGGATCCCAGCCAAACGAGCCAAACCCTCCTGATTAGAAAGATTCTAGGTTTAAATTTTGATAATTAATGAAGGGCAGGAAATTTAAGTCAGAAGAAAATAACCGTGCTGTCGAAATCAAAACCGCAAGAGACTTCTGTAATGCACTGAATATTTTGTTGCGTGATCCTGAGTTTCCTGAAGAAAACTTGAATACCAAGTCTTTTGTGGAGGCAATGCAGGCATGGCTGCTAGCTTTCGAGGGGCGCAATAGCCTCTTCGATCAGCCTTGCGAGGAATACATCACGTGGGCCGACTTGTATAAGTTGCTTCAAGCGGCGGCAGTGTACGAGTAGACTTTAGGTAAGCCCTACGGTTCAACATTCTCCTTTGGCTTTCTGACCTCTGCGAAAAAGATAAAACCCGCTACCGAAAGGCAACGGGTTATCTTGCGGCGATAAGGGAAGATGTTGCTCACACCCGCGAACCTCAATGCCATTCGTGGCAAATTTAGATGAGGAATCTGACAAATGCCAACTCGCGGTGCGCAGAGCTATGAATGCAACGATAGAGTTCCGCAGGTGCAGCAATGGTGGCATGGGGTTCTCTTTAGTTCACTGCACAGCGAACTTAGTTCCGTTTCGGCCACAAAGGAAAGTTCTGCTGCCGAAAAGGAAGAACTATGGTTGGCGGATCAGGTAAGATTTGGTGGAGCCTAGGGGATGCGATCCTGAGGTGATAGGTTTCAATTAAATCAGTGAGTTACATGTATTCAATTTCTTGCGCTGTAACAAGTCACTGTAGCACTTTCCGATCACCACTGCTTATCTGCTGGAACGCCAAGCTCTCACCTTGTCATTAAAATCGGGACCGGCACTTAGCCCCCAGAGGACCCCGATCCCGACAAAAACGAAGACCCCGGGAACGGCCACAAACGGGCCTCCGACGATACCTGTCCCACCGCCTATCAAGAAGCCGATCAACCCGCCTGTGATAGCACCAACCACCCGAGACTTTCTCACTGTCCACTTTCCTGTTTTGAGCGTAGCGACTTGCTGATCTCAACTAAGATACCCAGCGCCACGCCAACGAAAATAGCGATCATTCCCTCGTTGATTGCCTCACCAGTGTTTGCAGCGGCCAGAATTTGTCGGGCTGCGGCTTCGTTGTCTTCTGCTCCAAATGCCAACAGAAACCCTACTACCACCCGAAATCCCCCGAGTACCAGCAAGAGCCATGCGATTATTGATCCTAGTTTTGTAAATGTCATGCCTGTTTCTCGTTCCATAATTTCCAGCCTGTTCGAGGCGAGGCTCGGCAACTTGTGCTTGCAATTGCCTGTATCAACCACCTGAGTTACATGTGCAATCCGTTCAACTGGCCCGAATGAAACGCAGCTGTGGTCTCCGGCTAGTGGTGTGCAATGCGGTTTGCAAATCTGCCAAATTTGCTTTCCTACTGTCCTCGTAGATTGAATGTCGCTAACCACATTTTGATTGAGATAAGATTTGACGGGAGCAGTTAAGTGGCCGGAAATGCGGAAACTGAAGATGGCACCATTCCTCGTCCACCCCAAAAAGTCCTCGATACAGTATTTGAACAGGTCTTGGTAATTACGCCTGAGCCAATTCTGGAGCCACTTGCGTCAGCCTCGAAGGGTGGGGAACCGTGGCGAGATAGTATTTTAGCAGCAGAGGCCGGACTGCGAAGCGTAATCAGTGCGGCATCGCTTCCATTTTGGCTCATAAATCACTCTGTGTTTGAGCGTCACTTTGATCGTCTGCACATGGCACAGCGCATTAGCAGTCTGAAAGGCATACCTCCGGGCAGCGGGCTTACAAAGGCGCACGAGGAAACAGCTTGGGCTGAAGCTAAGCAACAAATGGACGAGTTCGCCAATAGCAGTCTTGGTGGTGAGACGTTACGCAATGCGACCCTTCTTGAAATGTTTCAGCATTTGCAATCAGATGAGGTAAAGGCCGCCGCTAGAGAACAGCTTGTCCAAACTCTAATTTCTACATGGACCGTGTTCGAGAGTTTCGCCCGATCTTTTGCTATCCATTGGATTAATGAAGACCCGTCAAGAGCAGCCCCTGTCATTTCATCGCCAGACTTACGCGATTTCTTCGGCAAACAGACTGTGGATTTCAAAACGATTGGCGACCACGGTTTCAACCTTTCTCAGTCGATGGGGTCAGTGCTTTTCCACGGGAGGCGTCTTGACAACCTCAAGGCGATCAAAGGAGTGATGAAGGCGATATTCAACGACGAAGAAGTCCAAAAAAATCTTAGTAGCGATCTTTGGATACTAAATCAGAGACGCAACCTTTTCGTTCACAACAGGGGTGTTGTCGATGAGCATTACTTGGCGCAAACTGGTGAGAGCCTCGCACTGGGTAGGCAACTCACTTTGACAAGTGTTGACGTGGAGAGGCACCTTCGTTCCGTTCAGTCAGCGGTACTCAATATTTCTAAAGCCGCTGTCGTACACAATTGAACCGAAGCAAGCTCCAATCAGATTCTCCGCTTAAATTAAGCTCTACGCTCGGAAGGGTTTTAGGCTCTTTCAGAAACCCACAAATTTAATAAGTCAGAGTTATCCGATGCCCAAATCTGTCCGTCGGGTGTCACCACAGTATGTATTGTATCGCAGATAGAACGAGCCACACGCGATGAGACCCAAGAAAAAAGCCGCGCATCGACCAACTGGGCTGCAAATGCCTCCAAGTCCACCTCAGCTTCCTTAGCCGCTTCGAGTAACTTTTCGTTATCTAAATCGAGGCTTCCTTCTACAATAGACAATTGGAGCAGAGCGCTCTGCTCCACCGATAGCGCGAAAGGAGACCACTCGCTCTTTTCCCGCTCGGCAAGTTGCTTACTGGAGAGCGACTTAGCGTAATACATCCATCCACGCTGTTGTCCTCGGACAACGAACTTGCCTGTAAGCAACGGTGCGATAGCTTCGACACTAAGGTTGTCATCTACAGGAAACTTAGCACGAAAATGGTTGGCCAACCGCGTCCAAATCAACTCCAGAAGCAGTTCAAATGGTGCTTTGGACGTGGAGCCAAATAAGTCCCATTCGCCGGAATCACGGATCGGAGCCAAATACGGATGCCCGGTTAGCTTGATGATAGCGTTTTTGCGGCAGATGATCAGGTTGGGGAGCAGACCGGGGCCTGCAACACCACCCCGTATTGCCTCTACCACATCGAGAAATGCTGCCCTGAGGCCTGACTCATCAACGTAGCCTTCGTAGCCGAAGACAACCCGTACAGGTGCCAATTGCTCATGCGCAATTATCCGCAGTATCTCGCCTCCCTGACTTTCTAAGTCTTCCAATTCGTTGGGATATGGAGAGCGACCCATTGTTCTTGCAAAGGCTTGCACTGATGGGCCGAGGTGAGCTTGCATGTTTGAGGAGCGCAACAGCTCCATCTGTAGCTCAGACACACGAGACATCTTGGCGATGCTGTCGGCCAGTTCGGTCGCGTATAAGTTCTTCTTCACCTCAAAGACTGCCAAGACATCATTAATTGGCCACGCCCACTTGTCCGTCTTTGGAATCCTGTGACCACTGTCACCCATGACAAGCATTGCGTCGGTTTGATTGCTGTACGTGCCGTCTGTACCCATCACGAAGCCGTCCAAAAGCTTTAGGTTTAGAGCTTCGGGTATTGCTCGTTCCAACAACTCGCGGGTCAGGCCCTCGTACATATCACCTATAGTCGGCCCGTGTTTGACTTGCTCTTCTGATAGGATCGTTACTTCTTTGGCTTGGAGCTGTTCGAGAAATTCGGCGAAGGAGGTGATCATCAGCTAACACGATCCTTTTTATACGTCCTATATCAGATAGGCGCGTTTCTTCGTGGTGAGGCAATTCCTACCTGTGACAACCTGTGACTGCTAGCGGCATTTTGGCCAAAAACGCCCTAGGCTTCGTCGTGGTCAATGTCGGGTAGTGTATGGTGGTCGAATGCCGCCAGCGGAACGAACCAAACAGCCATTACAGCTAAAGCCCACCAGCCGAAGCTCTTAGCCGCCACGAAGACCACAGGGAAAAACGCAGCGTTCCAAGCCCAGAAGAAGATGGCTTTGGCGAGCCCAGCTTTTCTTACGGTTGACCTGAAGGCTGACCAAAGCACGGTCAGGAGACCTACTGCGATCACCAGCGCAACTAGCTGAGCCAAGGGGTTGTCTGGTGAGATGAAGAAATCGGGGTCTGATGGGTCCATGTGCTTGATCTGAGTTTGTCATTTTGTTGTAAACACGAGCAAACATGCAACTCTTGCTTGTGAGATGCTAGAGCGCTGGAGACAAAATTGATAAATTCCTCCCTCCCGACGGATAACCTCTACAAATTCATGGCGATAGCTGGATTGGTAGTTTTCCTGTTTGGTGGTTACACATTCGTCACCAGCGTTCGGGACAGTCAAGCGGCTCTTTGGCAGCGACTGACAGAGACGCGTATGCTTGACTTAGAGCAAGACAGGGTCGAGAGCTGGATAGCGCGGCTGGAGGAGAGAGTTGCGTTAGCGGAAGAGGACAGCGAGGTAAGCGAACGTGCGCTTTCGAGATTGAGGGATGAACACGCGAGAATTGCAGCGAAAAACGCGACCCTCAGCATTAGGCTTACCAAAGCCGAAGAGAACAGATTGCTGGCAGCCAACGAGAACACATGGGCTTTGATCCTGCAGGTCAGCGGCTTTCTTTGTGCGAGTTTTGGGGCGCTGTTGGCGTATTTTGGTTTCTCCCTTTGGTACAAGAGAGTGCAGGTGTATCAAGACAGGGCGCTAAAGAAGGCCGCGAAAAGCGATACTCCCTAGCAGCCGTTTTCTAAGCGCCGAAAGTACAAATCAGAAGACAAACACAAGATCACAGACCCCATTTAGCCAAAGCTGTTTCCGCAGCAGCTGGGTCTTTCCTGATGCGAAGGATGGTCTGCCGAGTTAGCTTGGTTGCCTTGGCGATCTCCGACGCACCTGCACCTTTTGACAGCATGTCTACAACGTCTGTGAGCGTTTCCCTGTCGTAGCTGGGTTTCTTGCCCCGGTACTTGGTTTCGTCCTGCCGTGCAGCCTCTATACCCGCCTTCTGGGCTTCCTTTGTAGCTTCAGCCTGAGCTTGAGCGGTCGCGGCCATAAAGGCTATCAGTGCGTCCCTCACGGCTTCCTGCATTGGGTCTGTTGTTGCCCCGTCGAAGGTGAGGTTATTGATCACTGTTCGTACGACAACACCCTGTCGCATGAAGTGTCTGATCGTGTCAGTTACATCTTGGTAGTTACGTCCCAAGCGATCCACCCAGCGGACCACCAGCGTATCCCCGTGGCGCAGCTTGTCGTACAGTCGCTTCCCCTCAGGTCTTTCTTGCAGCGTAGTGCTGACACCCGAAACCCCGTGGTCGGATACTACCTCGTCGATCTCAAACCCAGCAGCCTCAGCTTGCGCTCGCTGATGGTCAAGCGTCTGGTCAGTGGTCGAAACTCGTGCGTACAGGATGGTCTTGCTCATGGTGTCCTCGTGTCCGTTTGGGTGCTGTACGTTGATAGGGGTGTACGTTGATATAAGTCAACCCTTACGGACGGCCTTTCTCGCAATGCCGATGGTGTACGTGGAGGTATACCCTTGCGGACAAAAGTTGGCCGTTGATTAGCTATCAGGCAGGCCCGACAATAGTATTGTTATGATAGCTGAGGCTTTCGTCGGAAATGCTATGGCCGACTGCTTGTCTCAAGAGTGACTTCGACAGAGTAACGCACCCAAAGTCGAGCATGGCGTGGTGGTTAGGACAAACCACAATGATGTTCTCTGGAGTGTCCGGCCCATTGTGGGGGGTGCCTAAGGGGACAATGTGATGCGCTTCGACGTATTTCTTCCCGTTTGGTAACTCGATGAAGCCACCGCAAATCTGGCATTCGTTGCGATGCAGCGCCTTCACCTTCTTGGTCATTTTTGTATCGCGGATGATGCGGTTGGATGTGACTTCAGAGCGGTCTGCTTTGCCAGCAGGATTCGGCAGTTCAATGTCGAAGGCCAACGGAGATTCCGAAATGAACGATCTGAGACCCCAAACACCCATGCCTATCCCATGAACGCTATAGAATAGGTCTCTCTCACCCAGCCAATTCGTAGAGTCTGAAGAGTTATGTTCAAGCTCCCTTCGAACAATAGCTTTGAAGGATTTGGGAAGCGAGTCTTTGTGAGTTTGGCGTATTGTGCGAACTTCGTCATACAGGTGATTTAGGCTGGCACTACCGTCCAAGTTCTTCAACGCTAGCTCGACCGCATCCCGCCAGTTCATCTCAATATGCTTGTGAAAAATCATGCGACTGCAATGCTCTAGGGAGAACACAGCATTCACTGGAGTGTCAATGACTTGATAGCTGTAACAGAGGCATTCACTTTCTTAGACTGAGGGTGAGTCACTCTGACTCAGTGCAGTTCTGGACCGTGCGACATAGCGTCCAAAGCAATCGAACTCGAACGAAGGAAGACCCATGAATACCTACACTGTCGCGCTGCCATTCATTGGTGCCATCACGATTGAAAACAACAGTTCACTGCTGCCGTACTGTCGCCCGCAGGTGGAGCGTTCAAGCGCTGGAGAGCTGACGCTGTGCACTGGGAAAGTGAAGCTGCACCTGACTCACTGGTTGGCTTATCAACGCGCTGTCTGAGGCGCATAGAGGCTGTGAGGGGTGGTGCGCTTCCCCTCTCCCTCAAGTCCGTAACAGCCCTCGTGGGTGGCTGGCAATAGACCGCCACGCTACCCCCACCTCTGGTTAATTCTCCCAGCCACACCCATGGCGCGGAGGCGAAGGGGGGAACGTTTTGTCACCGGATGTATATTGAGGCGTTCAGATTTTTGACCCCCAAAATACCGGGTCCTCGCTCAGCTCCCCTGACGCTACCTTCTCCTCGCCTGCGATATACGCCCCGTCCTTGCGTATGGCGGGAAGAACCACACGAGTGACCCAGTCTTGGAACGCGCGGGCTTCGGGTTTGTCCGAGCGCATGACAAAGCGGTACAGGCCGCTCTCAGAAACAAGCATGACCTTCCGGGTGCCGTTGCCTTTGTTCAGTTCAATCGGATTTAACTGGAATTGATCGGGAGCCAGCGCCTTGATTGCCATTGATACGTTCGGGGCTTTCGAGGTCCGTCCGAGGTAGACACCAAGCACAGTCAGCACATCACGCAGGATGAACCAAGGCTCGCCATCCATGTCGATAACGCGGATGCTGTTGCTGTTGAAATCAAAGGTGGTCAGTGCATTTCCCATTTGTCGGGGCCTTAACACTTATCCGAGAAGTGTTGACTGGGTCGGTAGCTATGTGGCGCTCAGTGACGCAAAGCATCCCACGGTTGGGGAAGCTAACGTCAGTTGAAACGACATTAGAGCGGCTGACCTGTTTGAACTCATCCGGTTCACAGGCGTAGCACACAGCGTCATACCTAAGTGAGACCGTTTCACTTTGGTCTTCGCCTCATCGCCAAGCGGCGCGTACGGGCTGAAGCTGGTGCAGGCGACAAGACACCCACCACATCAAACAAAAAGCCCCCCAACGAAAAACGCTGGAGGGTGTAGCTAAATGCCAATACCCAGCCACGGAGGCTAGGTCATCCCCTATGGCTGTAGCTATAGGGACTACGACTATGGGATATAACGGGGGAGGGGGTTAGCCACAGACAGCTACACTCAAGGCGTTGGGATAGCTATAGTATAGCGGCGGCATTTATCAATGGTGGAACCTATTTGCAAAGCATTGTTTTTAAACGATTTTACTCTCCTCAATTCTGCGCCCGAATTCCCGCCGTGTTCCGCCGTCGAAAACCACCTGCGATGAGCTGAAGCCCCCCGCCGAAAAGCGGGAGGCCCTGTTGTTATCGTGGCCGCATTGGGTCACTGATTGGCGAGGTTGCCGTAGGCTTCCATTCCTGAATGCCGTCGTCGCGCATTGCGTGACAGCTCCTGCTGCTGCGACCGCACCTGTTGCCTTATCTCAGGATACTCCTTCAGTAGCTCAGCTCTGGCTTTCTCTCGATAACCCGTGATGACCTTCTGAACCAACCGGATGCGCGGATCGACAGTGGGGTCAGACACGTCTGTGGGAAGCCGCCGATACCTGTCGCTCTCGAACAGTTTTTGCAGCCGCCCATGCAGTGTGTCACCGCCGATCTTGAGAGTACCGTGCAGCTCATTGAGCCGTGCATACTGCTCGCTGTCCAGTTCGACGCCCTGCACCTTCCTTGTGGGAGCGCTGAAGCCGTATTGCAACCCCGCCAGCCCATCCAGCACCTTGTCCTGTTTCCAGTCACTGGTGATGAACGGGTTGGATGCGGCAACAGCTTCACCAATCGCTGACAAGCTGGACGGACCCCAGCCTGACGGGTACGCAATGGGTTCGCCAGTGATCCACGAGCGCCGCGCTGGCAGGTCCTCGGACAAACCCGGCACTGTGTTGCGCAAGCTGTCCACTAGGCTGCGAACTTCCCGCATGTAAGGGTCGTGCTGCTTTCGCGCTTCCCGCATGGCACACGAGAACGGGATCATTGACGAGCCGTAGCTGTTGACTGTGGACTGACCCCACCGGGTCGGGTCTTCCATTGCCTTAACAGCGGTCTGGATACCTGTCAGGTAAGACTTGGACCCGAGGTTCTGCATCAAACCGACAGTAGCAGCGAGAGCGACGTCTTTCATGGTCATCTCGTCCAGCTCGCCGCCGATCTCCGCGACGTCAGCCGCGATGCCGAAGATCATAGCGAACGGGTCCAATCGTTTGTATTCAACATACTTGATGCCGCCGTCGTCGTTCTGAATGCGGAAGCTGTAGGGACGCCATCCGGTTTCCATCAACCGCGCTCGCTGTTGCGGGTCTTTCGGCCCGGTTCCAGTGATACGCCCGTCCAGTGCGGCCATGATGGCGCTACCCCAGATCAGACCGCCAACGACTTGTTTCCCGCGAGCTGTAGCTGCACGAGACCCGCCCGCCGCCAGTTCTTCGCGCCACGTCTTGGAAGCGTACTGCAGGCCCGGTGTGGTCTGGGCAAACTGGACGATGATGTTGGTGGGGGTACGAACAAAGGGAACAATCAGCTTCAGCCACGGGTGGCGGTTACGCACGGCTTCCGCGTGGTCCTTAGTCCTCAGCGAAAACGTTTCTTCGGTCTTCGGGTAGGTGGCTGCGATGTCTGCAGGGATGGCTGCACGGTGATAATAGACGTCGCCACGTCGATAGAGTCGGGGGTGTCCGGGCATCTTCTCAAGCGCCTTCACTGTAACACCTCACTGTAACAGACTCGTTTTTAAGCCCTTGTAATTTAAGGGGATAAGGTCAAATCAACAACTTATGGAGATTTGGTGGAGCCTAGGGGAGTCGAACCCCTGACCTCTTGCATGCCATGCAAGCGCTCTCCCAACTGAGCTAAGGCCCCTTCCAAGTGCCGCTGCTGCGGTGGACGGACGTTTATGAGACGGCGGCGATGAGTGCAAGTCCAAAATTGGATTTTGCCAAAAAGTTTCTGACCCGCATCTGAGGGTGGTTTGAGGCGGCGACAGGGCCGCCCCGGACCGCTTTTAGTTTTCGTCTTCCGACGACATGTCGGTGATATCGTCCAACGAGACGTTGTCGTCGCTGTCGTCATCATCGTCCAGCAGATCATCGTCCAGATCGACGTCGACATTGTCGTCATCATCCAGAACCAGATCGTCATCCGACGCGTTCTCGCGTGCTTTGGCCGATGCGGCATCTTCCGCGTCTGCGGCGATCATCCGGCTTTTGCCGGTTTCAAGCTCCACGATCTCGCCAGTGTAGGGGCTGATGATCGGGTCCTTGTTCAGGTCGTAAAAGCGCTTTCCGGTGGTCGGGCAAACGCGCTTTACGCCCCATTCTTCCTTGGGCATGTCAAATCCCCTTGATATCAGGTGAGTCGTAATAATGATTCAGGTCACGTGCCACATGCAGCGGGCACTGTCAAAGCCTTTGAGCAGGAGAAACAGGCATATGGGGGATCATGCATTGCCCGGAAAACCGCCGGTGCCGCTGACGCTGCGCAAATCGGCCAGGGCGCGGCGCATCAGTCTGCGGATTTCCCAATTGGACGGGCGGGTTACGCTGACCTACCCAAAGGGCGTGGCCGAGTCTGAGGCGTTGAATTTCGCCAAGGTAAAAGAGGACTGGATCCGCCAACATCTTCAGGACCGCCCAAGTCCATCAGCTGTGGAATTCGGCCAAACGATCCCCGTTGAGGGCAAGGACAGGCGAATCGTACCCGCCGAAGGTCGGCGTGTCCTGCTGCGGGATACAGAGGTTGCGGTCCCCGAAAGAGCCGAAGCCCGGCGGTTGGCCCGGTTCCTCAAAGAACTGGCGCGGGATCGTCTGACCGAGGCCTGCGACGATTACGCGGCGATGCTAGGCCGGCCCTATTCCAGCCTGACCTTGCGCGACACGCGTTCGCGCTGGGGGTCTTGCAGTTCGACCGGTGGGTTGATGTTTTCGTGGCGTCTGATCCTCGCCCCACCGGACATTCTGCACTATGTCGCTGCTCACGAGGTCGCGCATCTGGCTGAGATGAACCATTCGCCCGCGTTTTGGGCGCAGGTTGAGCGGTTGTTCGGCCCGTGCAAAGACCAGAGGCGCTGGCTGCGCGACAACGGGGCGCAGCTTCACCAGTACAGATTTGGTGCTGACGCGAGTTGACCCCGGGGTAGTATGTGATCACATGGGGGTATGTTAAGTGCCCGTCCAACCGACTCTCAGCCCGCCGCCCATGATCAGGTCTATCGAGCCCTGCGTTCACGTATCATGCACGGTGAGATGGCACCGGGGCAGGCGTTGACCCTGCGAGGGATCGGCAAGGAGTTCGACGTCTCGATGACGCCCGCGCGTGAGGCTGTTCGGCGGTTGGTGGCCGAAGGGGCACTGTTCCTGTCTTCGTCCGGCCGCGTTTCCACGCCCGAGCTGACCAATGACCGTATTGAAGAACTAGCGGCATTACGCGCCCTGTTGGAAGTCGAACTGGCCAGCCGCGCTTTGCCCCGCGCGCACATGGCATTGATTGACCGGTTGCAAAGCATCAACATGAACGTTGCTGAAATGGTCACCAAGCGGGATGCGGTCGGCTATATCCGGTCCAACCTGGAATTTCATCGGACACTGTATCTGCGCGCGCAGGCGCCCGCGATGCTGGCCATTGTCGAGACTGTTTGGCTGCAATTGGGGCCAACCATGCGTGCGCTTTACGGGCGGTTGCGGCGGACAGAGCCGCCGCATTACCACAAGCTGATCATTGCCGCGTTGAAAGCAGGGGACGAACCCGGGCTGCGTCTGGCGGTGCGCTCGGATGTGACCCAGGGGCTTCGGATGCTGGTCAGCTGAGCGGCTTGTTGCCGAATGGCTCGGATTGCTTTTGTGGGGTGTCGCCGCGCTGGCTTGAGCGTCGCGTCTGCGATACTCTGAGCCAAATCACAACAAGAGCAGATTTCAAACATGATCAATCGACGCCTGTTTTCGCTTGGACTCGGATCGACCTTTCTGGCCGCGTGTTCAGGAGGAACTCCGACCAGTGCCCCTGCAACGCGGATGCGGACCGTCCCCAATGCAGGCTGGGACGCCTGGGTCGCCGGTTTCAAATCGCGTGCAGCCTCGCAAGGAATTTCGCAGACGACCATGAGTCGAGCCTTTCAGGGGGCAGGGTACTTGCCTGACGTGATCGAGCGTGACCGCAATCAGGTCGAATTCAAACGCTCGTTAGAGGACTATCTGGCGATTGCGGCGTCAGATGAACGGATCAACACGGGCAAACAGATGATGGTGCGCCATGCTGGCACCCTTTCGGCGATCGAGGCGCAATATGGTGTCGACAAAGAGGTCATCGTGGCCGTCTGGGGCCTGGAAAGCCGCTATGGAGCCCGCCGCGGGGACGTCCCGGTGGTGTCGGCCGTATCGACACTGGCCTATGACGGTCGCCGCGGTGCGTTTTTTGAAAAGCAACTGGTAGCTGCCCTGAAGATTATTCAGGAGGGCGATACGACACCCTCGAATATGACCGGCAGTTGGGCCGGGGCCATGGGGCACACCCAGTTTATTCCCACGTCCTATCTGGCCTACGCGGTCGATTTCACCGGAGACGGGCGGAGAGACATTTGGTCCGAAGACCCGACGGATTCGCTGGCCTCAACAGCTTCCTACCTGGCGCGTGCCGGATGGGTGCGCGGGCAGCCGTGGGGCGGAGAAGTTGGCACCGTGTCCGGCACCCCGACCGCGGTGTTACAGCCGCAGACACCCGGGCCTCGCATTGCGGTGTTCCGCAATTTTCAGGTGATCAAGCGCTACAACAACTCGGACAGTTACGCGATTGGCGTCGGACATCTGTCCGACCGGATTGCGGGCGCCACGCCATTCCAGGCGTCATTCGGGCCGGACGCGACCGGTTTGACGCTTGAGGATCGTAAGGAGCTTCAGCGACGCCTGACATCCGCAGGCCACGACACACAAGGCGCGGACGGTGTCATCGGCAACAACACGAAATCCGCCATCAGTGCGTATCAGCGCGCCAATGGGCAGGCTGTGACCGGAGAGCCTTCGGCGGCGTTGTTGCGCCAGCTTGGCGGCTGACGGTTTAGGCCGCCAGCCCTTTCGAGCCGATATCCAGGAATTTCTGACGGCGGTCCTTGATCAGGGCCGCTGCATCTTTGCCGTCCAGCTCTTTGAGCATGGCATCGATGGCGTTCCGCACGGATTCGACGGTGGCTTCGCGATCCCGATGCGCACCCCCCTTGGGTTCGGTGATAATGTGATCGCAGACACCCAGCTTGTGCAGGTCCTGTGCCGTCAGACGCAGGGCTTCGGCCGCCTCACGCATCTTTTCCGAGTCCTTCCAAAGGATCGAGGCGCAGCCCTCGGGCGAGATCACCGAGTAAACCGAATGCTCCAGCATCGCGACACGGTTTGCCGTTGCAAACGCGACCGCACCACCCGAGCCACCTTCGCCGATAATCACGGACACCAGCGGCACGCCGATCTTAAGGCACATTTCGGTCGATCGCGCGATGGCTTCAGATTGGCCACGTTCTTCGGCGCCCTTGCCGGGGTAGGCGCCCGCTGTATCAATCAGGGTGATGACTGGCAGTCCAAACCGGCCCGCCATTTCCATCAGGCGTACGGCCTTACGATAGCCTTCGGGTCGGGCCATGCCGAAATTCCGTTCGATCCGCGACTTGGTGTCGGAACCTTTTTCGTGCCCGATCACCATAACGGGCTGGTCATTGAACCGGGCCAGACCGCCGATCACCGCCAGATCGTCGGCAAAGTTCCGGTCACCCGCCAGCGGAGTGAATTCGGTGAACAGAGCCTCGACATAATCCTTGCAGTGCGGCCTCTCGGGATGGCGCGCCACTTGGCATTTTCTCCACGGGGTGAGCTCACCATACAGTTCGTCCAGCAGCTTGGCGGCCTTGGCGTCCAGCGCGGCGGCTTCTTCGGCCACGTCCATTTCTTCGTTAGCGCGAGCCAGCGCGCGCAATTCCTCGGCCTTGCCTTCGATCTCGGCCAGGGGTTTTTCGAAATCCAGATACTGGGTCATGACGCCTCTCAACGCGGAAGTTCTTCGCTATATGAACTTGCTGTCGGAGGAATGCAACACAAGGCAAAGCAGCCCCGTTCGGCGGCTGCGCCGGTATAGGTCACTTTGCCGGGACATAACTGGACGGCAATCCGTCCGCATCCGCGTTGACCATGTAGTATTGGTTTTCGCCGCTGTCCCAAACTAGAAAGGCGTCAGCCCCTTCAGGTTTGGTCTGTTCGCCCCAGGGGGCCTGAATGGTCAAAGCTTCGTTTGTCGCATATCCCAGATCGGACACGCGCAGCATTTCAACCGGTGTTGTCTTGAGCGCACCGACAATACCGGGCGTTTGATCCTCGAACATCGCCTTGACCGCAGGGGCCATATCCAGCCGCTCAATCAGTCGCGTATTTTTCAGTGCGACATCGTCCAGTGAAACAAGCTCGTAAGCCTCGTCAAACGTGTTCTTGCCAATGATGTAGAAGTCCGGGCCATCCTTGCGGAACTGGAGAGCTATGATCGAACCGGTGTTCTCGGCCAGATACGCCTGATCGTAGCTTGTGCCATCGACCGAACCGAGGTTGTCGCGGATCGCTTGGGGAATTGCGTCGAAATCATCGCTGGTCAGTTGCCAGCCAAGGATTGGCCGATCCTTGATGTAGGTTTCAGCGGTCGGGCTGTGCTGGCTGACGCGTTCGGCAATCATGGTTTGGGATTGGACGTCATCGGCCTGCGCAATTGCAGGCATTAAAGTAATGAAGGCAGCAATCATAATGTGGCGGAGCGGGAAAGACAGGGTGATCATGACAGTCCTCAGTTCACGTGTTGAATAGTGATTTGTCTATGTGCGTAACGCGTCAAGTGTAACATTTTTGCATGGGCATTCCGATGCAAATTCAGCAAGATTTGTGGCTGGGAAATATGCATCTTCATGAGGGCAGAGCGAAGGGAGGATGTAGATGGCAGCCAGCTATGAAGACCGCGTATTGCGCGTGTTGGTCCATATTCACGACAACCCCGCCGGAGACCTGTCGCTGGACGCGTTGGCGGATGTCGCGGCGATGTCCCGGTTCCACTGGCACCGCGTGTTTCGGGCGATTACTGGCGAGACCTGCGCGCAGGCAGTGCGTCGGGTTCGGCTTCATCGCGCCGCAAGCTGGTTGGTGATGACCGATAAACCTGTGGTGCAGATCGCGACCGATGTCGGCTATCCAAACCTGAAATCATTTGCGCGGGCCTTTGCTGAGGCCTACGGCAGTAGCCCCGCCGCTTTTCGTCAAGCCGGACAGTTCCTTCCGGCCAATCCACGATTCAAAACCGGAGATTATCCAATGCACCCCGTTGAAACCCGCACTGAACCAGCCCGACGTGTTATCGCTCTGCCGCACAAGGGTGATTATTCGCAAATCGGCAAAAGTTTTGAGGCCTTTGGCGCTCTGTGTGAGTCCCGGCAATTGTGGCCCAAGGTTGGCCCGGTTCTTGCTGTGTATCTGGATAGCCCGGACGACACGCCAGAGGAGCAATTGCGCAGCTTGGCCGGTGCCGAATATCATGGCGACGGAACGCCCGAAGGTATGGAAAGCCTGGAAATTCCGGGCGGGAGAACCGCGGTTCTGACCTATAAGGGCCCGTACTTTGGCATTCGCGCCGCTTACCACAGCTTGTTTGGCAACTGGTTGCCCCAGTCGGGTGAAGAACCCGCGGATCAGCCGTGCTACGAAATCTACCTGAACAACCCGCGTGATACGGCGCCCGAAGATTTGCTGACGGAAATCTGCCTGCCGCTGAAGTAACTCAGTTTGGCCACAGGACCGGGTAAAGCGAGCCCACCAGCAGCGCCGCCATTGTCCAGTTGAACACAACCAACCGGCGCGGGTTCGTCAGGACGCGCGCCATCTGTTGTCCCAGGACGGTCCATGTGCTGACAGAGGGAAGGTTGACTGCTCCGAACACCAGGGCGACAACGACGATGGCCTGCAAGGTCTGATCCGGCGTGTAGGCTGTGGTTGCCGTCAGGGCCATGGCCCAGGCCTTGGGATTGACCCACTGAAATGCGGCCGCTTGAAGGAACGTCATCGGAGTGCCCGTGTCGCTTGCCCCCTTGGCCGGGGCAGCGTTTGCGATTTTCCACGCAAGAAGTAACAGATACGCGACCGAGGCGACCTTCAGCAACGTATAGCTGACCGGATACATATCGAACAGCTGTACCAAACCTGTACCGACCAAAAGCACCATGAATGTGAACCCCAGCCCGATCCCCAGCATGTGCGGGATGCTTTTGCGGAATCCGAAATTCGCCCCCGATGCCATCAGCATCAGGTTGTTTGGGCCCGGCGTAATGGAGGAGACAAAGGCAAAGGTGATCAGGGCCAGAAGGATATCATAGGTCATGAGCGGGATAATTGCCTTAAATTCAACAAATGAAATTGCGTTTTAGTGCGCTTCTTCGCTAATGTCGCAATTAATGACGAAAATTGACCATATAAATCGGCAAATATTGCGAGAGCTCTCGCATGATGGCCGCATCAGCAATCTGGATCTGGCGGATCGGGTAGGGTTGTCGCCGTCTGCCTGCCTGCGCCGCGTTCAGGAACTGGAGCGTTCGGGCGTTATCTCGGGCTATCGTGCGGTTTTGAACGCGACGGCGCTGGGCGTCGGTTTTGTGGCCTATATCGGTGTTGGGCTCGGCGAACATACCAAGGCCGCGCAGGAGGGGTTCGAGCGTGCTCTGCAGTTGTCGCCCGAAGTGGTCGAGTGTCACAACATCACGGGCACGATCGAGTATCTGCTGCGTGTGGAATGTGCCGACCTTCCGTCATACAAAACCTTCCACACTGAAATACTCGGCACGCTGCCGCATGTGACCTCGATTACCTCATACGTGGTGATGGATTCGCCGAAGGATACGCGCGCCTGACGTTGGGATTGTGAACCTTAACTGCCTTGCAGGGTGAATTTTCAGGGCCTAGTGTCTTCTCAAGGGTCCGGTTGAAGTGAGGGGAAACCTCAATGGGCCGCACACAGGGAGAAGACTATGAAACTCATTCGGATCGGGACGCTGGCTACGGCTATGGCGTTGATCGCAGGCGTGGCCATGTCCGCGCCGCTGAAATTGCAACCTGCTAACCCGCAGCCCAGCCCCAAAGCGGGATTGAATGTGAAATATGCGTGGGAAGGAAACCCGCCGCGCAAGATTCAAAACCTTGCCAAGGTTAAGCACTTGCTGAAAAAGGCGCAGGCTGGCCAGCCTTTGCGCGGTTTGGACTACCGCGACACTGCTGAGGGCGACCCGGTCCTGACGTTCAACGAAGCCTATAACGTTGCTGCTGAGATCACGGGCTACATCCGTTTTGACTCGCCCGGAATTTACGAGCTGGAAACCTGGTCCAATGACGGTATCGACGCCTATGTCGGAGGCCAGCAGATCGGATATGTCAATGGGCGTCAGGGATGCGAGGCCAACCAGCGCACTGAGGTCGAGGTTCCGCAGGCCGGGTGGTATCCGCTGAACATCAAGTATTTTCAGAAATACGGAACATCCTGCCTGATGATGAAATGGGGCAAGCAGGGCGAGCGGGTCACCTGGACGCCCAACGACGTGTTTGGCCGCTAAGAATAAAGGCGCCCGGTGGGCGCCTTTATTTTGTGTTTAGCTTGCTGCGATCAGCTCGGCCTGTGCCACGATGACCTCAGCTTGTTTGATCGACGCAATATCGACCAGGCGGCCTTTGTAGACTGTCGCGCCCTCTCCGTTGGCCTTGGCCTGTTCCATCGCGGCCAGAATTTCGCGCGCTTCGGACACGGCTTCTTCTGACGGGGTAAAGACCTGATTGGCCAGCGCGATCTGCTTGGGGTGAATTGCCCATTTGCCGACCATTCCCAGTGTGGCCGAGCGTTTTGCCTGCGCGATATAGCCTTCGTCATCCGAGAAGTCGCCAAACGGACCGTCCACCGGCAGCACACCGTGAGTGCGACAGGCGGCAACGATGGCCGCCTGCGCCCAATGCCACGGATCAGACCAGTGTTTTTCGCCTTCGCGCAGCATGTAATAGTTTTCCTGCGTTCCACCGATCCCGGTGGTCTGCATACCCATCGAGGCCGCGAAATCCGCCGCACCGAGGCTCATCGCCTGCATACGGGGGGAAGAGGCTGCGATTTCTTCGACATGGGCGATACCCGCAGCGGATTCGATGATGACCTCAAAGCTGACTGGTTTGGTGCGGCCCTTGGCGCGTTCGATGGCCGTGACCAGCGCGTCGACGGCGTAGACATCCGCCGCGCATCCCACTTTGGGGATCATGATCTGATCCAGACGGTCGCCAGCCTGTTCCAGTAGATCAACCACGTCGCGGTACCAATAGGGTGTGTCCAGCCCGTTGATGCGGACCGACATGTACTTGTTGCCCCAGTCGACGGTATTCAGCGCTTCGATCACGTTCGCGCGCGCCACATCCTTGTCCGAAGGCGCGACCGAGTCTTCCAGATCAAGGTTGATCACATCCGCAGTCGAAGCAGCCATTTTCGGGAAAAGCTTGGTGTTTGATCCGGGTCCGAACAATTGGCAGCGATTGGGGCGCGCGGGGGCGGCGGGTTGAATGCGAAAGCTCATCTGGACCTCGTGCGAGAAAGGAAATTACGATTTTCTTGCCTCATGAGGTATTAAATTGCGCAGGGCATGGCAAGTATCTTTGTGCAGCTGCGGCATTGCAATCGCAGCAATCGCCGAAAAACAGGAGCAAAACAGTGATTAAAGTTTAATCGCTTTGAAAACTTGAAAAATTGATGCGCGAAATATGTAAACTGCGCAAAATTTTCCCGCACGATGGGGCGTCGATGGTCGAAAACGCGAAACACTCGTGGAATTCGTCCCCTAGGCTGCGTCGGAATCAAAGGAGTGAACCGCAATGATCGAGACACCGTACCTGCTGTTTTTGGGCGATGCGCCCGACCAATTGGCGGCCAAAGTGGCAGTTGGCATCAAGGACTGGCGTCCTGAAAATGCCGTGGGCCAGTACCGTATGGACGGTTGCAAGGCTGATCTGGGCCTGACCGACATGAGCCTGACCGAAGCGAAAGAAGCTGGCGCAAAGACTCTGGTCATCGGCGTGGCCAACCGTGGCGGCGTCATCAGCCAAGAGTGGAAAAAGGTTCTGGTGATGGCGCTGGAGGAAGGTTTTGACTTGGCCTCGGGCCTGCACAACCTGCTGCGCGACGAGCCCGATCTGGTTGCCGTCGCCGAAGCTACCGGCCGAAAGCTGCACGATGTTCGCGTTCCCGAAGTCGAATATCCGATCGCAAATGGCATCAAGCGCAAGGGAAAGCGTTGTCTGGCCGTGGGCACCGACTGCTCGGTTGGCAAGATGTACACGGCCATGGCGATGGATGCCGAGATGCGCAAGCGCGGCATGAAGTCGACTTTCCGCGCCACCGGACAGACCGGCATCCTGATAACTGGTGACGGCGTGCCGCTGGACGCTGTCATCGCGGACTTCATGGCAGGCTCGGTCGAATGGCTGACACCTGACAATGACGATGACCACTGGGACCTGATCGAAGGGCAGGGCTCGTTGTTCCACGTGTCCTATTCGGGCGTGACCATGGCGCTGATCCACGGCGGCCAACCGGATGCCCTGATCCTGTCGCACGAACCGACCCGCGAGCATATGCGCGGTCTGCCGACGTATCAGTTGCCGACACTGGAAGCCCTGCGGGATACGGCGCTGGCACTGGCCAAGGTGGCCAACCCGGACTGTCAGGTTGTGGGCGTTTCGGTCAACACGCAGCACATGAGTGAAGCCGACGCCACTGCCTATCTGGCGAAGATCGAAGCCGATATGGGACTGCCTGCCACAGACCCATTCCGCTTTGGTTCGGGCAAACTGGTGGATGCACTGGCCGCAATGTGATCTAAGCGGTGCGCCGGAGGCGGGGTTGTCCGCCTCCGGCGGGAGTATTTTTAAAAAGATGAAGGAGCTGGCGCGTGCAGGTAGAAGTCTCTCGTGACGTGTTTCGGCTGGCGCAGGTGTTCACCATCTCGCGCGGGTCTCGGACCGAAGCAAAAGTGCTGACGGTACGGGTGTCTGACGGAATGCATCAGGGGTGGGGCGAATGTGTGCCCTATGCCCGATATGACGAAACGCTGGAATCGGTCGTGGCCGAGATCGACGCGCTGCCTGCCGAGTTCACCCGAGACAGCTTGATGGACCTGTTGCCTGCAGGTGCTGCGCGGAATGCGGTGGACTGTGCGCTGTGGGACCTGGAGGCCAAACGGGCTGGAAAACGGGCCTGGGAACTGGCTGGATTGCCGGTGCCGGGTCCCGAGATCACGGCGTATACTCTGTCGCTCGACACGCCCGAGAAAATGCAGGCGCAGGCGGCCGCGAATGCGCATCGTCCCTTGCTGAAGATCAAGCTTGGTACTCCGGATGACATGCCCCGGCTCGAGGCCGTGCGCGCAGGCGCGCCGGACGCCAAGATCATCGTGGACGCCAACGAGGGCTGGTCGGCCGAGGTTTATGCCGATCTGGCTCCGCACCTGGTGCGACTGGGCGTTGCATTGGTGGAACAACCTCTGCCTGCAGGGGAAGACGACGCGCTGATCGGGATGGATCGTCCGGTGCCTGTATGTGCGGACGAGTCCTGTCACGACCGCACCAGCCTGCCAAAGCTGAAAGGCAAATATGATGTGGTCAACATCAAGCTGGATAAAACCGGCGGCCTGACCGAGGCGCTGGCATTGCGTGAAGCTGCCTTGGCAGAAGGCTACAAAGTCATGGTCGGCTGTATGGTCGGCAGCTCTTTGGCTATGGCCCCTGCGACACTGTTGGCACAGGGCGCAATGGTTACAGACCTTGACGGCCCGCTGTTGCTGGCCGAAGACCGCGACACCCCGCTGATTTTTGATGACGCCGGAGTGCACCCGCCTGTGGCGGCACTTTGGGGCTGAGGAGACAAGACATGACCCGCACCGTTTACGTAAACGGCGACTACCTGCCCGAGACCGAGGCCAAGGTATCCATCTTTGACCGTGGTTTTCTGTTCGCAGACGCCGTTTACGAAGTCACTAGCGTTCTGGACGGCAAGCTGATCGATTTCGAAGGCCACGCCGTGCGCCTGAAGCGGTCGCTGGACGAGCTGGAGATGGCCGAGCCCTGCACCAAGGAAGAACTGCTGGAGATTCACCGCAAACTGGTGGAGCTGAACGGCATCGAAGAAGGTCTGGTCTATCTGCAGGTCAGCCGTGGCTCGGATGGCGATCGGGACTTTGTATTCCCGTCGGCGGATACCAAGCCCAGCCTCGTTCTGTTCACTCAGAACAAGCCGGGCCTGGCCGATAGCCCCGCAGCCAAGAAGGGTGCCAAGATCATCTCGATCGAGGATATTCGCTGGGGCCGTCGCGACATTAAGACCGTGCAGTTGCTGTACCCGTCGATGGGCAAGATGATGGCCAAGAAGGCAGGTTGTGACGACGCGTGGCTGGTTGAAGACGGTTATGTGACCGAAGGCACCAGCAACAACGCATACTTCGTCAAAGGCGGCAAGATTGTCACCCGCCCGCTGTCGAACGACATTCTGCACGGTATCACCCGCAAGGCGGTTCTGCGCATGGCGGCAGAGGCCCAAATGGAAGTGGAAGAACGCCTGTTCACCATTGAAGAGGCGAAAGAGGCAGACGAGGCCTTCACCACCTCGGCCAGCGCCTTTGTCATGCCGGTGGTTGAGATCGACGGCGTGACCTTGGGCGACGGAACGCCCGGCCCAATCGCGAAACGGTTGCGCGAGATTTACCTGGACGAAAGCCGCAAGGCCGCAATCTAAAGAAAGAGGCCCGCCGATCTGGCGGGCCTTCTTCGTTTCAGGACTAGCCCTTATCAGTGACGTTCTCTTCGAACGCGACCTTGAAAGCGGCCTGTTTTTCGGGACTCGCCTCGGTCTGGTATTTGGCCTTCCACTCATCCATCGTCATGCCATAGAAAATCTCGCGGGCCTCGTCTTTGCCCATCTCAATGCCTTTTTCATTGGCGGCTTCCTGATACCACCGCGACAGGCAGTTGCGGCAGAACCCGGCCAGATTCATCATGTCGATGTTCTGCACATCCTTGCGGTCTTCCATCAGGTGCTTTTGCAACCGGCGGAACGCGGCGGCCTGAAGTTCGATTTCGGTTTGCTTGTCCATGGTCTGGCTCCGACTGGTTTTCTGGCGTTCTGAGCCTGACTTAACGATCCAAACGCGGTCTTACAACAAACACGAAGGGCCTTGCGGCCCTTCGCGGCTTTGGACATTGGTCCTATGCCAGTTTAAGTGCCAGCCATGGCATCATGCAGAACACGATTGTCAGGATCTTGTAGTTGGCAAGATACCTAAAGTAGGCCCTTTTGACCTCTGCACGTTCCATTTGGAACATTCTGCTGTGTATTCCGGCGATCCAGTCCCGAAAGCCTATGATCATCAGCGTGGTAAAAAGCAGAAGGGCGATGTTTAGAACCGTCATCCAGCCGAAGACGGTCGTCAGGAATTCCTGAGTCATGGTCGTCTCCTTTCCTGAAATATATGGGGATCAGGAGATGCGCTCACAATGACGTGAGCGCCGAAAACGACCTGCATTGACCTTACGTCACAACCTGCTTTCGTCCAGTGCGTCCTGCAGGATCGGTGCCAGACGCTCTGCCCATTCTCGCTGCCCTGCATTATCTGCAATCAGGTCATTTCTCAGTTCTATCAACGCATTAGGCCGTCCAAAGCTGGTGCAGTGCTTGTCAATCGCATCACCCGGCAGAACACCGGTATACGGCTCATTGACGCCGACGGACAGATCGCCCTCGGCCTTCAGCCGGTTGATCAGGGGGCGCGAGAAGCGTTCGTCCGGCGTGTGCAGAATTCCGATGTGCCATGGGCGCGGTTCTCGTCCCCGCAGCTGCCGTGTGAACGAGTGCATGGAAACGATCACCGCATGGGGCAGCGCGGCCATCTGTGCCAGTGCTTCATGATAGGGGCGGTAGCACATATTCAGACGTCGTTCACGCTCGGCCGCGTCGGCGTGGCGGTTGCCGGGAATGATCGAACCGTCATAAAGCTTCATCAGCAGGGTCGGGTCATCTTCACCTCGGTTCGGGTCGATCACGAGCCGAGAAAAATTGGCGGCGATCACCGGGGCGTTCAGGATCTCTCCCAGATGTTTCGACACCTCATAGGCCCCGACGTCATAAGCGATATGGCGCTCCATATCCTCGCGCGGCAGTCCCAGGTCGCCGCCGTTGATTTCGGGCGGAACCGTGTTGGTTGCGTGGTCGCATGTGATCAGCCAGCGCGAGGGGCGATCGGCGCCGTGGATAAAAAACGGGGAATACGTCATAAGCCTGTCATCTAGTTTGTCGCAGGTGTAGGGCAGTTGCTTTGAAAAGGGAATTGCGCAATAAGCGGCCTGAGCAATGTTTGCGGTAACATTGTTGCCGACTCAAGATAAGACGTTAGGAGAGCAAGACCGATGCGACGCCTGAGAAATGTGAAAATCGTGGCGACGCTGGGACCGGCGTCGAACGATTATGACACCATTCGTGCTTTGCACGAGGCCGGAGCGGATGTGTTCCGCCTGAACATGAGCCACGGCAGCCATGACGAGATCCGTGAACGGCACCGTATTATCCGGCAGGTTGAAAAGGACTTGGAAAGCCCGATTGCGATTCTGGCTGACCTGCAGGGTCCAAAATTGCGGGTTGGTGTCTTTGCCAATGATGCCGAGGAACTGGAGGAGGGGGCTGAATTTCGCCTGGATCTCGACCCTGTGCCCGGCGACGTCAGCCGCGTGTGCCTGCCACATCCCGAGATCTTCGCCGCACTGGAGCCGGGTGCGCGTCTGTTGGTCAATGACGGCAAAATCCGCCTGATCGTGAAAGACTGTGGCCAGGATTTCGCCAATTGCACGGTTGAGGTCGGCGGCACGATTTCGAACCGCAAGGGCGTGAACGTACCCGACGTGGTGCTGCCGCTGGCGGCCTTGTCCGCCAAGGACCGCGACGATCTGGAATTTGTTTGCCAACTGGGTGTGGATTGGTTGGCGCTGAGCTTTGTGCAGCGTGCCAAGGACGTGTTCGAAGCCCGCGCGTTGGCGGATGGCCGCGCCTCTATCCTTTCCAAGATCGAAAAGCCTGCCGCAGTTGAGGCGTTTGACGACATTCTGGATGCGTCGGATGGGATCATGGTCGCTCGCGGCGATCTCGGTGTTGAGCTGCCGGTTTCTGCGGTGCCGCCGATTCAGAAACGGTTGGTCCGGAAATGCCGTGCAGCGGCAAAGCCGGTCATCGTCGCCACCCAGATGCTGGAGAGCATGATCGAAAGCCCGATGCCCACCCGGGCTGAGGTTTCGGACGTCGCAACGGCGATCTATGAAGGTACCGATGCGATCATGCTCAGTGCTGAATCGGCCGCTGGTTCCTATCCCATCGAAGCAGTGCAGACCATGAACAAGGTCGCCATCGAGGTCGAGGCCGACCCGACCTATACGCAGATCATCGCGGCCTCCCGCACGGCCAAGGGGCACTCCGTCGCGGATGGCATTGTGGCCGCTGCGCGTGAGATCGCGGAAAAGACGGATATCAAAGCGATTTGCTGCTTTACACAAAGCGGCACCACCGCATTGCTGACTGCTCGGGAACGTCCCGGCGTGCCTATCATCGCGATGACGCCAGCCACCGGAACTGCGCGGCGTCTGTGTCTGAGCTGGGGGTGCCATTGCGTGATGACGCCTGAACTGGAGCGGTTCAAAGGGGCTGTCGTCAACGCGGCCCGTGCGGCCCGTGCCGGTGGGTTCGCATCCGAAGCCGATCAGATCGTTGTAACCGCTGGCGTGCCTTTCAACGTCCCGGGAACGACCAATATTCTGCGCATCGCACCCTGCGATGAGCGTCTGATCTACAATACAGATCCCGGCTGATCTGAGAGAATTTAGGTGCGCCACAAGCCTGTGCCTTTAATGGCGCGCCTATTTTTTACGCAGAAAATATACAATAATTTCAAAGTAAAACCGAATTCTTGGTTGAATTTGGAAGATAACCCTCTATTTTTTCGTGTTTTTCCGGGATACTTAACCACAGGGCGGTCTACTCAATAAGTTCCAGGTTCCGGCTGCCCTGCCGGGGGCACGGGCCCCGGACAACCAAAAAAATATTGGAGGAACGACATGACAACAAAAATTGTCATTGGACTGGACGGGACAGAAACCGGCGAACGCGCCGTTGCCTTCGCCAAGGATCTGGCAAAACGCATCGGAACGTGTGAATTGCTGGTGGTCTACGTCATCGAATGGTCCCCATTCACATTTCAGACGCCGGAAGAAAACGCGCTTCGGCACAAGCGGCGTGAAGAAGAGGTCGCCTTGGCGACCAACCGCATCGTCACTCCTGTCGTCGATGGGCTGACTGCGGACGGGTTTACGGCAAAGGGCATAGTGCGCCACGGCGACGTCGCTGAAACCTTAAACACGATCACGGTCGACAACGGCGGTTCGCAGATCATCGTCGGGCGCGCCTCGGCGGATGGATTCAAAAAACGCCTGTTTGGCAGCTCGACCCAGAATCTGGTCATGCACGCCGACGTGCCGGTCACCGTCGTCAACTGAGGGGAGGGACAAGAATGAACATGCTTAAACATCTTGGTCTGGCTGCGGCGGCCGCCCTGTTTACCAGCCCCGCAATGGCACAAGAGGCCGTCGGTCTGGACGACAAAATCAATCAGGCATTCGCCGACTTCACCGGGCCGTTCGTCAGTTTCATCTTTGCCCCGTTTCCCGGCACCAGCGTGCCGTGGATCGTGTGTTGGCTGGTGATCGCCGCTTCTGTTTTCACGTTATATTTTGCCTTTGTGCAGCTTAGGTTCTTTGGCCACGCAATCAGCCTTGTGAAAGGTGATTATTCTGATCCCAACGACGCGGGAGAGGTCAGCCACTTTCAGGCTCTGGCCACGGCGCTGTCGGGTACGGTCGGCCTGGGCAACATCGCCGGCGTGGCGGTGGCCGTCGGTATCGGCGGGCCAGGCGCGACCTTCTGGATGATCGTCGCCGGCCTGTTGGGCATGGCGTCGAAATTCACCGAATGTACGCTGGGTGTGAAATATCGAAATGAATACGAGGATGGCACCGTTTCGGGTGGCCCGATGTATTATATGTCCAAAGGGTTTAAAGAACTGGGCCTGCCGGGCGGTAAGATTCTGGCGGTTCTGTTCTCGATCTTCTGTATCCTTGGCGCGCTGGGCGGCGGCAACATGTTCCAGGCCAATCAGGCGCACCAGCAGATCGCGGGTATCACCGGCGACTATCCCGGCTGGATCACAGGCCTTGTCTTCGCCGGTATCGTGTTTGCAGTGATCGTCGGTGGCCTGAAGTCCATCGCACGCGTGACCGAAAAGGTCGTTCCGTTCATGGGCGTCATGTACGTGCTGGCCGCTTTGGTGATTATCATCATGCACGCAGACCAGATCGGCTGGGCCTTTGGTCAGATTTTCGAGGGCGCCTTCACGGGGCTTGGCGTGGCTGGCGGTATGGTCGGCGCGCTGATCCAAGGCTTCCGTCGTGCGGCATTCTCGAACGAAGCGGGCGTGGGTTCTGCGGCGATCGCGCACTCGGCCGTGCGGACCAGTGAGCCGATCACAGAAGGCTTTGTGTCCCTGCTGGAACCGTTCATCGATACGGTCGTGATCTGTACCATGACCGCACTGGTGATCATCATCACCCAGCAGTTGATCATCGATCCGGAAACCGGTCTCTACATGCTGACCGAAGATGGCAGCGCGATTGCAACTGTCGACGGTAACTCGGGCGTCAGCCTGACCTCGGCGGCCTTTGCCAGCGCCTTTAGCTGGTTCCCATATGTGCTGGCGATTGCGGTGGTCTTGTTTGCCTTCTCGACCATGATCAGCTGGTCCTACTATGGCCTCAAGGCCTGGACCTACCTGTTCGGCGAAGGTCACACCAAGGAGCTGGTGTTCAAGGTGATCTTCTGCATTTTCGTTGTCATCGGCGCGGCCGCCAACCTCGGCCCGGTCATCGACTTCTCGGATGCGGCGATCTTTGCGATGGCTGTCGTGAATGTCTTTGCGCTCTACTTCCTGATGAAAGTGGTACGCGAAGAACTGGCATCTTACGCATCGCGGCTGAAGAGCGGTGAAATCCGCAAATTCGAACATTAAACCAATCCACCGGGGCGGCGATGTCGCCCCGGTGCCAGACCAAGCTGCGAAAAGCGCAGATTCTGGTCCAAACCCCCTTGCCAGTATGACTGAACTTGCGTAAACGGCGCTTCTGATCGCGTGACCGGCCGAGATGGCATGCCGAGTCGCGTTTAGTACCGAACCCTGAAAGGAGACGGAAATGCCTAAGATGAAGACCAAGTCGAGCGCCAAGAAGCGCTTTAAGGTGACTGCGACCGGTAAGGTCCTTGCTGGCCAAGCCGGCAAACGGCACGGCATGATCAAGCGGACCAAGAAGTTCATCCGCGATGCCCGTGGCAACACCACCCTGTCCGCCCCCGACGCCAAGATCGTCAAGGGCTACATGCCCTACGACCGCTAAGAGGAGATTAAGAGATGTCCCGCGTTAAAGGTGGAACCGTAACTCACGCCCGTCACAAGAAGGTCATCAAGGCCGCCAAAGGTTACTATGGCCGCCGCAAGAGCACCTTCAAGGTTGCCCGTCAGGCCGTCGACAAGGCCAATCAGTACGCAACCCGCGACCGTAAGAACCGCAAGCGCAACTTCCGCGCGCTGTGGATCCAGCGTATCAACGCTGCTGTCCGTTCGCATGACGAAGCACTGACATATTCCCGCTTCATCAACGGCCTGAACCTGGCCGGTATCGAAGTGGACCGCAAAGTTCTGGCCGATCTGGCCGTGCACGAACCGGAAGCGTTCGGCGCGATCGTCGCCAAAGCTCAGGCTGCTCTGACTGCCTGATCCTCTGAAAAGAGACAGTGAAAGAAGGGCCGTCCCGCTTGGGGCGGCTTTTTTGTTGTGTGTATCTGTCGTGGGCTTTTGTACTTTCGCCTGCTTGTTCCCGACATCCGGCCCTGCAGGTTGGGTTCTTGGTTACACGCTAAGTCGGGCTGACGATCAGTACGTTAAGCAAACTTAATCGAAGCACAGTTTTTGAAGCCAGAATCCATCAACACGTGAAGGTCACCTATCTGGAGTTGATGTGATGATACGCACCGCTGCTTTGGGCCTTGTGGCCCTAAATTTAGCTTTTCTAAGCAACCCTGCGTCTGCAGCCTGTACTTTCGGAACTGATGAAGTGACAGGTATGGAGACAATCATCTGTGAAACGGGCGGTGAAACCTCGGTCTGGGGAACCCTGATCGCCGAAGCCTGATACTTTTTCAGATGTACGCGTTGTTTAGCCTGAGGGGGAAGTAACGATGTTCAAGAGTACTATTGCAGTAGTTGCGTTCGTTGCCCTGTCCGGCCCCGCCATATCAGGCGAGTTCTACCCTGCGAACAGCGTCGATACCGTGGGGCTGATTGGCCCGCCTGCCGAACCCGGCTCGCCGGCGTTCGAAAAGGAAATGTTCACCGTCATGTGGCTGCAGGAAAGCCGGACGGCCGAACAAATTGACTTTGTCCAACAATCGGTAGATCTGGAGCGCTTTGCATCCATCGTTGCAACGGGACTTTTGGACGTCGACACACAGCTTTTGAGTGAGACGCTGGATCAAATTATCAATGAAGTTCGTGACGACTACAACTTGGTTAAGGCGACATATGACATACCGCGGCCTTTCGTGATCAACGACGCTGTTGAACCTGTCGCTACGGCATTCCCGGTCACGTCATATCCCAGCGGGCATACAATCCGCGCCATTGTCTATACGTCGGTCCTCTCGGATGTCTTCCCCGAGCATTCAGAGACGCTTGAGAAGCTAGGACGCGAAATCGGTTACGGACGTGTTATCGGAGGCGTGCACTATCCTATGGACGTTGTTTCCGGCCAGGTTTTGGGCGAGACCTATATGGATGTGATCAGAGATCAACCAGCCTATCAACAGGCGTTGGAGGCAATTCGGGGCGCCGGTGAAGCGGTGGAAACGCCAATCACTCAATAGTCAGCCGTCGCTGCTGCGGGCTAAATCCAGGGTTAAACTGTATTCTATCAAGCGTCTGACGCGCTGCCGTGATCTGTTCAAACTGATGTGTTTCGTCAAGACGGATTACTGATCCGCGCCTTTCTTCACCAACTGCGCAGCGAAGGACACGCCGGTTCCCGGTCCGGCATAGGTGCCCATGATCACGTCATCCAGATAAACGCCGTTGAAAATCCCGGCCGAAACGTCCTCGCCTGAAATCCCAGCTTCGGCCAACACAAAGCGGGTCGGTTCGTCCAGGCTGAACGTACCCATGGCTTCTTCCACAATCCATTCCGTGTCGCCAATCCGCCGCCAGCGGTTGGTGGCGGTGATCAGGTTGCCGTCCAGTTTGGTGATCTCCAGCTCCATTTCTGTCTTCAACAGACCTTTCTCGTGGTTCGGGTTCGATTTGGCGAAGGCCACCAGGTAAGTGCCGTGCCAAGTGCCGACGATCTGGGGGAAGCCACTGCCATCATCGGCGCTGGCTGGGGCGGCGACCGCGATAAGGGCAAGGGTGGCAAGGCTCCGGATTAGATTGAGTACCATTGGACACGTCTCCTGCATGGGGTGTGGTCGGTATAGGGTACTCGAGGTGTGGGAATTGGCAAACCCGTGTCAGAAAACACAAAAAAACCGGCGCGGTGGGCGCGCCGGTTCAAGTTCATCTGCCGGAAGTGCGTGAGTGGTGGCAGATGTATTCAGTTAGGTTCAGCCGAATACGCGACCCAGTGCGCCATCGACCGCGTCGGTGATCTGGTCGATATCGTCCGCAGTGGCGATCAGCGCAGGCGAGAAGCACAGCGTGTTATTGCGGCTTGGGATCGAGCGGTTGGTGGCTCCGATGATGACGCCCTGCGCCATACAGTCAGCCACAACCGCCTGAACCTTTTTCTCGTCCATCGGCTCTTTGGTGGCACGGTCAGCGACCAGTTCTGCGCCCAGGAACAGACCCTTGCCGCGCACGTCGCCGATGACTTTGTGCTTTTCCATCAGCGCCTGCAGGTTGCCCATCATGCGATTGCCCATGTCGGTGCAGTTCTGCAGCAGATTTTCGTCTTCGATGATACGCATGTTCTCGATCGCGGCAGCCGGACCGGCGGTGCAGCCACCAAAGGTCGAGATGTCGCGGAAATAGCTCAGCGGATCCGACATGTCGTCTTTGAACATGTCAAAGACTTCTTCGGTGGTGACCATAACGGCGATTGCGGCATAGCCCGAGGCAACGCCTTTGGCCATGGTCACGAAGTCGGGCTTGATGCCGTACTGCTGATAGCCGAACCACGTGCCGGTACGACCCACGCCGCAAACAACTTCATCGATGTGCAGCAGGATGTCGTACTTTTTGCAGATCTCTTGTACCCGCTCCCAGTAGCCTGCTGGCGCTTCAATCACGCCGCCGCCTGCGGTTACCGGCTCAAGGCACAGCGCACCAACGGTTTCCGGACCTTCGCGCAGGATCACCTCTTCGATGGCGTCAGCGGCTGCTTTGCCGAATGCCTCGCCGGACAGGTCTTCCATACCCAGCTCGTGCTTGCGGTATTCCATGCAGTGCGGAACGCGGACGAAGTCGGGTGCGAAGGGGCCATACTGCGCCGTACGCTCGTCCTGACCGCCTGCCGACATGGTTGCCAGGGTCGAGCCGTGATAGTCGCGGTCACGATACAGGATCTTGGTTTTCTTGCCGCCATAGCGCTTGTGCGCGATCTGGCGAACCATCTTGAAGGCCTTCTCGTTGGCTTCAGAACCGGAGTTGGTGTAGTACACCCGGCTCATGCCCGGCATCTTGTCGATCAGCTTTTCAGCAAAGATCGAACCAGGGATCGAACCCGCGGTATTGGCGAAATAGCACAGTTTCATCAGCTGGTCGTGAACCGCCTTACAGATCGATTCGCGGCCATAGCCGACGTTTACGGTCCAGACACCACCGGACACGGCATCCAGGTGCTCTTTGCCGTTCTGGTCCCAGACACGCATGCCTTTGCCTTCAACAATGATCTTCGGATCATTGGTTTCCAATGGCTTATGCTGCAGCAGGTGGTGCCAGATATGGGCGCGGTCTGCTTCGACTACGTGGGAAAGATCGTTTTCGTTGAACGTGCCGTCCATGACATGTCCTTTCAGAATGGCTGGTGCGCGGGTTGCCATAAATCGGCGGTCCCGGCCTTTTGTTTTCGATGGCTCAGATCACCGCGAAAGCACTGTCGGAGATAGGGCCAGATTGCACCATCCCGTAATTCCAGTCCATGGCCGCGACGTATTTTTACGGGTTTGTCAGATGAACGACTTTGTGCTCAATTCGCCGGAATTGAAGAGGGAGGATCAGCAAATGACACTAGCCAACATCTATGAGCGTCATTTGGACAAATGCCGGGCAAATTACACGCCGCTGTCGCCGCTGAGTTTTATCGAGCGGACCGCGCACATTTACCCGGATTATCCTTCCGTGGTTTACGGCGCGCGTCGCTATACATGGGCTGAAACCTATGCCCGCTGTCGCCGACTAGCAGGCGCATTGTCCGCACGTGGAATCAGCGCGGGCGACACGGTTTCAATTATCGCGGCCAACATTCCGGAAATGTATGAGGCGCATTTTGGAGTGCCGATGGCAGGTGCTGTTCTGAATGCCATCAACACCCGATTGGACGCACCTATCATTGCCTTCATCCTGAATCACGCAGAATCAAAGATTCTGTTCGTCGATCCCGAGTTTTCAGGGGTGGTAAAAGAGGCGCTGGTACAGGTCGATCACGACCTGTTGGTTATCGATATTGAGGACCCAAGCTTTGACGGAGGCGAGAGGCTCGGCAACCTGACCTATGACGCGTTGCTGGCCGAAGGCGACCCTGAGTTCAACTGGTCCCTTCCCAAGGATGAGTGGGACGCAATCACGCTGAACTACACGTCCGGCACCACAGGCAACCCGAAGGGAGTCGTGTACCACCACAGGGGGGCCACGTTGAATGCGCAGTCGGACCTACTGGACTGGAACATGCCGAAGCACTCGGTCTACCTATGGACGCTGCCGATGTTCCATTGCAATGGTTGGTGTTTCCCGTGGGCGATGGCCGCGAACGCCGGCGTTTCGGTCTGTCTGCGAGCCGTTCGGGACGAGCCGATTTATGCGGCGTTCCGGGACGAGAAAGTGACCCATTTCTGCGGTGCGCCGATCGTGCTGAACATGTTGGCAAATGCGCCCGATCACCTCAAGGATTTCGATCATGAGATCAAAGTGATGACAGCCGGTGCCCCTCCGCCCGCAGCCGTTATCGAAAGCATGGAGAACATGGGCGTAGAGGTCACGCACGTTTACGGTCTGACCGAGACGTATGGTCCCTCCGTCGTCTGCGCTTGGAAAGACGAGTGGAACGACAAAGCGGCCGAAGAACGCGCTGCGCTAAAGGTCCGTCAGGGCGTTCGTTACACGGCTTTGTCAGGGCTGATGGTTGCCGATCCGGACACGCTCGAACCTGTGCCCGCGGATGGCGAGACGATGGGTGAGATTTTCATGCAGGGCAACGTCGTCATGAAAGGCTACCTGAAGAATGCCGATGCCACGGACAAGGCATTCAGGGGCGGCTGGTTTGCGTCGGGCGACCTGGGTGTGATGCACCCGGACGGCTATATCGCGCTTAAGGATCGCTCAAAGGACATCATCATCTCGGGGGGCGAGAATATCTCATCGGTCGAGGTCGAGGATATTCTTTATAAGCATCCTGCCGTGATGGAAGCCGCCGTGGTCGCGCGTCCGGATGAGAAATGGGGCGAAACGCCCTGTGCGTTCATCGAGTTAAAGCCAAATGCGCAGGCGACCGATGCTGAGATCATCGCGTTCTGCCGGGATAACATGGCCCATTTCAAGGCCCCAAAAACGGTGGTGTTCGGACCTTTGCCTAAGACCTCGACCGGTAAGATTCAAAAATTCAAACTGCGGGATCAGGCGCGGGCGCTGACTTAAGCGCCCAACTTGTCAAAGATCGACAGATCAAGTTCCAGCATTTCACCCATCCAGATGGCCCGATCCCGGTGATCCGCAAGATGGTCGCCGGTTTCCGGGTGGGTGAAGATTGTCAGGCCCTGCCGGTTCAGCATCAACCACGGAATCACCTGATCGAATGCGTCTGGGCCAAAGCCCAGTTGGCAACTCCACCGGGGATGCGGACCGACATTGCGGGCGTGCATCCGTCCCATTTGCACGGGAAACTGGCGCGCCGCCTCTTCGCAGACCTGCTGGGCGATGTCCTGAGTTTCGGCGTCGAAATAGATGTGGGCGTGATAGCCGGTGATTTCAGGCATAAAGACCTCCTGCCTTCGTTTCGACGAATTTAGGCTGGTACGACGGGCATTACCACTTGCGCCCAAACACAGACGCTGTGCGTTGTTCAAGGCGGTGCATTGGCATCTGGGTGTGCTGCGATAAAGGCAGGATGTTTCGCGCAATTCGGACCCGGTAACTGGCCGATGACCGCCAGAAATCATACAGCACCACGCCACCCAGGCCGTTCTCCTTAATCCATCAGCTGTCTTTCAGCGTGGCGGCTTTCAGAGCTTGTGACAAGACGTCCTCGTTGCCGATGTGATTGGCCAGGATCAGCACCAGACGCGCATTCAGGGCGTCGCTTTCAGGCCTGTCCAGCCCCTCATGGGCTGCTACCAGATCGGCATAGAACCCATCGGCATTGTCCAGATTGGGGGTGAGGATCAGATCGGTCATGTCGCTTACTCCTTACCGGTTGCCCGGCGGATTGCCTGCCGGAATGCGTTTTCCTCGAACGTGTCACGCCGCGCGGCAACGTGTTGATCCGGACGGATCAGATAAACCGCGCTGGTAGCATCACCCAGATATCGGCGTTTCAGTTCCAGCGTCGGATCGTCTTTGACCGAGAGCGCCAGACGCGTGGCCTTGATCCCGCCTTCTTCGATGCTGTCCGGAGCATCCGCATCAATTGTCAGCAGCGTGAATTTACCCGCCAGTTTCGGCAACAGGAACTCATCGCCCAACGGCGCGTCCGGGCAGGCCGAGCCGGGGCGCGTGATGTCCGGCCCGTTCAACGCATCCGCCGAGCTGAGCGACGATGCGCTATAGGCGCAAGGGGTGCTTAGCCGGCCTGAATTTACCAGCGGTCGCGCAAATTCGTAATGTTCGCTGAGGTCCAGAACCGCGTCGCGCAACAGACGGGACATATCGGATTTCGGCGTGATGAACTCGGTCGAGCGTGTGGACATGCGGATGTTCTCATCTGCGGCCTCCACCCTCTCGCGGCTGTAGCTATCCAGCAAAAGCTCGGGCGCTTGTCCGTCGATTACAAGTTTCAGCTTCCAACAGAGGTTGTCCGTGTCCTGCAGTCCGGAATTGGCGCCACGGGCCCCGAACGGGCTGACCTGATGGGCGCTGTCACCGGCGAACAGCACACGCCCGTAACGGAACCGTTCCATCCGGCGGCATTGGAAGGTGTAGATCGACACCCATTCCAGATCGAACTTGACGTCTTCGCCCAGCATCGCCTTGAGGCGGGGGATGACATTTTCGGGCCGCTTTTCCTGCTCTTTGTCGATGTCCCAGCCCAATTGCAGATCGATGCGCCAGACATTGTCAGGCTGTTTGTGCAGCAATGCGGATTGTCCCCGGTTGAAAGGCGGATCGAACCAGAACCAGCGCTCGCTTGGGAAATCGGCCTCCATCACCACATCGGCGATCAGGAAATTGTCTTCGAACACGCGGCCTTCGAAATCCAGACCCAGCATGCGGCGGGTCGGCGAATTCGCTCCGTCGCAGGCGATCAGCCAATCAGCTTCAATGTTGTAAGGGCCTTCTGGCGTTTGGACTTCAAGCTTGACGTGGTCGTCGTGGGTGCCAATGGCTTCGACCTTGTTGCGTCCGCGGATTTCAACAGGCGCGCCCTCGGCCTGCAATTCCCGAATACGATCGACGAGGGCTTTTTCGAAGTAATACTGCTGCAGGTTTATGAAAGCCGGGTTGGCGTAGCCCGTGTCCGGTTGCAGGTTGAATTCATAGACCTGCCGGTCGTCGAAATAGACCTTTCCGGCATCCCAGAATACGCCTTTTTCGACCATCGGCTGGCCCGCGCCCAGACGGTCTGCGATGTCAAGCGTGCGTTGCGAGAAGCAGATCGCGCGGCTGCCGAAACTGACCTTGTCATTGTCGTCCAGCACAACGACCTCGACCCCTTGCTGGGCCAGATCGATTGCCGCGGCCAGGCCAATTGGCCCCGCACCGATCACGATCACTTTGTGCCGCACCGAGCTTGCCGCATCCTGATCCGGGCTGCGTTCATAGGCATAGAGTGGAACTTCGAAGATCTTGTTCATGGGTTCTCCCCCGATACTCTGGCGCCGACGGCGCACACGATCCTGTCCTTCGGCATGGTCATGCCGAGGGCTTCAGGTCATGATTCCACCTATTTCCGCGGCGCAAAACGATCTGGATCAAGTTTACACGACTTCTTCAGCCGTGCAGGGCCTCCCACATCTCGGGATCGCACCAGCCGATAGGTGCTGTCTACGAAGTCGCGCGTGTTTTTGATTACACCAATCGACGAACTGCCCGCTGCCGATTTCGAAAAAAAAGACTGTCTTTTCCTACATGTCCCCGCCACTGGGACGCACAGGTATTGGCCATTCAGTTCAATGCTTGATGCTGTAGTCGATTTGTAAAATGCCGCCTGGGTGTTGCGAGACTTCGTTCAGATCCAGATATCGCTGATCTCCGGGCGCAAAGCAGGGAAGACCCCGACCCAAAAGGATAGGCATAATGAAAACACGCACTTTATCGAACATCCCGGCTTCCAGAGCCGCACGTTGCGTTTCACCGCCGCCCATAACCCAGACGCGCTGATGCCCGGCCTGTTCAATGGCATTTCGCAGCGCATCGATATTCCCTGCAGCAGCAACGTGCTTTCCCTGATAACCCATTTGCCGCGTCAGCACGTATCCAGCGCGGTCTTCGTAGGGCCAGCCCCAGCCAAGCACTTGCTCATAGGTTGACCGGCCCATGATCAGCGCGTCAATTCCGCTGATGAAGTCACCATAGCCGCCGTCGTCCCCGTCGGCGGCCAGCTTCTCGTTGAAAGGGTTGAGCCAGTCGACGCTGCCGTTCTCATTTGCGATGAACCCGTCGAGGCTCATTGCGATGTATCCGACATACGATACGCCTTGGCCCATTTCCATCACCGTTTGAACGGGTTTTCGATCGGTGGTTGGACGGTTCCGATGCAGTCGCCGAAGCCGATGGTATAGCCGTCTCCCTTTGCGCTGCCGCGCAGTGTCAGCGTGTCGCCGTCT
>NZ_JBQFRP010000016.1:0-85314 GCF_056537465.1 Ruegeria sp. CE8 | reverse complement strand
GCCGCTCAGCTGTTCGCCATAAAGACCGTAATTGCACCGCTGCGGGCTGTTCATCCCCCGCGGCAACGCACCCGGCAATGCCTCGGTCTCAAAATCGTTCCCAAAGCCGGGCATGTAATCTGCATGGGTGCCCACAGGTGTGCTGGCCTTAGTCATTTTGTGCGGATCAGTCGGATGGTTCATCCTGTGTTCCTCCATAAGCTGCTTGTCGGATAATAGTTGATTTTGTAACTAACAAGCATGACTCAAGACGACTCCGCCAAAAAAGATGACTTTTATCCGCAAGATTTCCTGCCTTACCTGCTGAACCGGGCTGCCGAAGAAAGTTCGCTGGAGTTTCAACAGGTCTACAAAGACCGCTACGGGATGCTCCGAACCGAGTGGCGTGTTCTGTTTCACTTGGGTAACTATGGCGAGATGACCGCGAAGGAGATCGGGGAACGCGCCAGAATCCATAAGACAAAGATCAGCCGCGCCGTATCCAAGCTTGAACAGCGGCGGTATCTGACCCGCACGCGTAGCCCGTCGGACCGGCGGGTTGAACATTTGACGCTCACATCCCAGGGGCAAACCGTGTACCTGGATCTGCGCGAGGTCGCAAAACAGTATGACACAAAGCTTGCGGGCATGTTTACCCATGAAGAAACGGCCCTGCTGCGCAAAATGCTCCGGCGTCTGGCGCGTATGACTTGAGCACTGGTAATTGACTGCCCGCGTTCCCAGATGAAGGGCAGAACAAAAACGGGACAAAATATGACGACCTCGAACTCTGAAGAGGCAAAATCAAGCGACCTCATAAGCTGGCTGGTGACGCGCGGGCTGGAAGGCGTAGACAAAGAAGAGCTGCTGGAGGGCTATTGCAACAGGTTGGTGGACATGGGCGTACCGTTGATGCGGTTTCACGCGGCCCAATCGCTGCTGCATCCGGTATATGGCGGAGTCGGGTATAGCTGGTATCAGGGGCGGGGTGGTGAATACCAGAACTTCGAATACTCAGAAGAGCCCAGCGAGCAATGGCGTAGTAGCCCTTTATATGCCGTGCTGAACGAAGGTCTGAGCGTCGTGCATGAACGGCTGATCGAACAGAACGAGCCCAGCCGCTATCCCTTGCTGAACGAACTGCGCGAGCATGGTGCCACCGAGTATTTCGCAACCGGCGTGTCCTTTGACAGTCCGGCGAGCAATGGTGCAATTGACGCGGAAAAAGTGGTGAATGGCGTGCTGATGTCCTGGACCTCGGATGCCCCTGAAGGGTTTCGCGAAAGTGACCTTGCGCTGATCAACACGGCCCTGCCGCATCTGGGTCTGGCATTGAAATCGGCGACCAATGCCCGGATATCAAAGGACCTGATGCGTGTTTATCTGGGGCGTGACGCTGGTCGGCGCGTTCTGTCAGGTGAGATACGGCGCGGATCGCTGCAGCAGATCGATGCTGTGATCTGGAATTTTGACCTGGAGGGCTTCACCAGCCTGTCCGAAGAGCTGCCGGGCGATGATCTCATCGAGATGCTGAACGAGTACCTGGCCGTTGCTGTCAACGTGGTCCACAAATGCGATGGCAGTATCCTGAAGTTCATGGGCGACGGCCTGATGGCGATGTTCGATGTCGGCGAAATTGATGCGGATGCACGCGCCGCTCTGGCTGCAGTGGTCGAATTGCAGGAAAGAATGGCAGAGCTGAACGCGCAACGTACGGCAGATGGGCTGCCGGTTTCGAACTATACGCTGGCCCTGCATGCGGGCGAAATCTTGTATGGCAACATCGGATCTGAAAACCGTTTGGACTTCACCGTCATCGGTCCAACCGTCAACCAGACCGCCCGGATTGCCGGGATGCATCGGTCGCTGGGGCAGCGGATTCTGATCTCGGACGATGTGGCCCGGGCAGCCCAACCTTGTGCCTCGCAACTGGTTTCCGTGGGGCGATATATGTTGCGCGGTGTGCCTGAACCGAAGGAGCTGTTTACGGTCTACAGGGCAGAGAACAGCGAAGGATTTTCATTCTGTAATAACCAAGATTGAATGTTCACTACGCTGTAATGGCCGGCTGCCATCGGCACGCCGGCCAAAGTTGACTTGCCCAAGGTGTTGCCTCTTACTTAGCTCAATGTGCTGACTGGAGGCGTTGATATCGTGGACAAAACGGAGTTTCAGCCAATCCCCATCGGAGACGATAGCCTGGATACGCGGGGCTATCATGGTGTCGGAATCGACGACACGGATCCGCGCGCGTCTGAACCGCTTGTTGATCTTGGTTCGCAGGGAATAGCGGTTGTTCCCTACTATCATCTCTCGGACGGCTCAAACCCACCCTATGGGCGGCAAATTAAAGGAAGCATGCCTCAGACGTGGTGTCGGGCTGGTCTTGTGCCGATGCTGCAAGCGGCCAATAACGCATTGGCGGATCACGGGTGCGAGCTTGTCGTTTATGATGCGTATCGCACAATTTCCACGCAGAGGGATTTGTGGGGCTGGGCGATGAAAAAGGCCGCATCTGAGAACCCGAGCCTTTCTCAGCCCGAGTTGGAGATCCGGACGCGCCAATATTGTTCAGACCCCAGAAAATTCGATCCAGCCGATGCAGCGACCTGGCCGACGCACTCAACCGGCGCCGCAGTTGATGCTGTTCTTCGTGCGCTGGAAACAGGTGAGGAATTGGACATGGGCGCTGCCTTCGACGATCTGAACGCCATATCGCATACCGACCATCTTGAGCGAGAACTGATTGCCGGACGGATTGAACACGACAACCCTGCGCTGTTGAACCGGCGATTACTGTATTGGGTCATGCGGCACGTCGGCTTTACCAATTATCCTTCGGAATACTGGCATTTTGACTTCGGCAACCAGATGTACATCTTCAACAGACAACTGGAATCCGAGGCCCTGGGGAGTGCCTGGTACGGGTATTGTCCGCCTCCGCAGTGACGGTAAACGTTGCCGAATATAAAGAACGAAAATTCGGCACAGAGCCTGATTTGTTGAGCCGACGCCAGTTTCTCAGAAGTCGATTTCGACGCCGGGCAGGTTCAGCTCCTTCATCATGTCGCGCAACTCCTGCCGTGCGGCGATGTTCGAGATGTTCAGCTGTTTGACACCGATATCCTTGAGATCCAGCAAGGTCAGGCCACGTGGAAACAGTTCGCGGAAGATGACCCGCTCGGAAAAGCCCGAGGCGACGCGGAAGCCGATGCGCTGGGATAGCATCTCGATCGCGCGCTGCATCTTTTCCTTGTTGACCATGCGCTGGGTGCCCACCCGGTTGCGCACGACGACCCAATCGATCGGCTTCAACCCTGCTTGCGCACGCAGCTGCCGCGCGTTCCAGACCATTTCCGAATAAACCGACGGTCCAAGGATCTTCTCACCCTTCGAGTCAATGCGCGCTAACAGGTCGAAATCGATGAAGCTGTCGTTCAGCGGGGTGATCAGCGTATCCGCCAGCGAATGAGCCACCTGGCTGAGGCGGGTGTGCGACCCCGGGCAGTCGATCAGGATGAAATCACTGTCGCTCTCCAACTTGGACACGGCGGCTGACAATCGGTGGTCATAGATGTTCTCGCCGGGCTTCAGCTTGCTTGCATCGATCTCGGGCAGATCGTGATGGCGGGGGCTGGGCAGAGCCACCTCGGATCCGTTCAGGAAATTGCCGCGGTTTTCGAAGTAGCGCCCCAAGCTACGCTGCCTCAGGTCCAGGTCCAGCGTACTGACCTTATGCCCCAGCCGCGCCAGCGCGGTGGCCACATGCATCGACACGGTCGATTTGCCCGCGCCGCCCTTCTCGTTCCCCACTACGATGATATGTGCCATGCCTGTATTCCCATGTCCCGCCGTGCTTACCCACACGTTGTTGCCGACCACTATATGTTGTGGAGGCCGGGAATGGAAGAACCCCAAGCGCCATCGTGGGGCAATATCAGGCTCTAATTTGGAAAACTCAACCAAGCAGGTTGGTTAGACCGCGTGCTTGCCAAAACTGAGATGCTGTTTCACTGTTCAAATCGGGATTTTGCGATAGGGGAGCCGTTTGGACCATCTGTTTCTGAACGTTCTGAACGTGGTTCTGCCCGTGCTGATCTGCGCCGGGATCGGCTATGCCCTTGCCGTGACCAAGGCACCATTCGACAACAAGGTCATCGGCGGGATCGTTTCACGGGTCGGGTACCCGACCCTGATCATCTCGCACCTGTCCACCACGCAGATCGCCATTGGAACTTTTCTGGACGTAATGGCCGCCGCAGTGCTGGCCATCGCAGGGTTTGGCGTGCTTGGGTTCGTGGTGCTCAAGGCCATGCGCCTGCCGGTGCGCGCCTTTCTGACACCTCTGATGCACGGAAATGTTGGCAACATCGGATTGCCGATCACACTGCTTGCGCTGGGCGATGCTGGAATGGCCTACACGATGGGCTTCGTGGTTGTCGTGCTGATCAGTATCTTCACGGTCGGCATGTGGATTCCGGCGGGTGAGTTCTCACCGAGGAAACTCGCCACGTCCCCGATTATCTATTCGGTGATCCTGTCTCTGGTCCTGCTGGCGACGGGATTGAGCTTGCCGCAGCCCATCGCAAAGTCCTTTGACATACTTGGCGGCCTCTCAATTCCTTTGATGTTGCTGACATTGGGGCACACGCTGGCGACCTTGCGGGTTGAGAGCATGAAGCGGGCGGTAATGCTGACGGTTTTGCACCTGGTTATGGCGATTGCGATTGCCACCGCCCTGGTCTGGGGGTTTGGTTTCACCGGGGCCGAGCGCGGCGCGTTGATCCTGTGTTGCCTGATGCCGTCTTCGGTGGCGACATACCTGTTTATCGATCAACACGTGCCCGAGTACGGGCCCGATGTGGCGGGCTTTATCCTTGTGTCGACGCTGGCCACAATCATTGTACTGCCGGTCGCGCTTTCCTACTGGATCTGAGGCGCACCCTATGCGCAGCAGCAAAAATCGCTAAACTGCTGATTAATTGCGTTAAAGATCAACAGATTTAAGGTGGAATGATGACTGACGAGACATCTGTGGAGTCAACCCCAAAAGGTGGTGCCCGCGTTGTGCTGGCGATGACGGCCATCTGCATGATGGTTGTCGGCTTCAACACCACTGCCGTGGCGACCATTCTGCCCAACCTGAAATCCGAGTTCGATCTGACGCCATCCGGCCTGCAATGGGTGATGGCGACTTATACCGTGGCCAGCGCAACGCTCGTCACAATCGTCAGCCGGTTGGGTGACATCACAGGTAAGATGGGTGTGTTTTTCTTTGGCATGATCGTTTTTGCCATCGGGTCTGCTTCGGTCCTGTTTGCGCAAGACGGTGCCATGCTGCTGTTTGGGCGCGGAGCGCAGGGGGCAGGGGCAGCGGCTTTGTTTGGTACGTCCCTTTCGCTTCTGACCGCCGCTACGCCCGAGGAACAGCGTGCCAGCGTGACCGGTGCATGGGGCGCGATCGTGGGGCTTGCGATTGGCGTGGGACCCATCGTCGGCGGGGCATTTGCCCACTACATCAGCTGGCGAGCCGTGTTTGCGACCGATCTGGTGCTGCTGGTTTTCGCCTTTCTCATAGGCTTGCAGGTCAGCAGGCGCGGCTACGTGCCCGATACGCGCCTTGCCGGGGCAAAGTTCGACTATCCGGGCGCTTGTGCGTTGCTGCTGTTTCTCGGACCGCTGTCATTTGCGCTCAGTAACGGTGAAAGCAGTGGGTGGGCGACACCGATGACTCTGGTGCCGTTGGGCGTTGCGGCCGTGGCGACAATCATCCTTGTCATTGTGTCCCGACGCAGTGACGACCCACTGATCGAGCTGCGTTACTTCAAGCATCCGCGTTACTTCATGGCCGCTGCCGGGATGTTCTTTACCGGCTTCACGCTGTTTTGCTTTTTCGTCTACTTCAACACATTCGTTCAATCTCCGGACGCCTTTGGATACTCGTCCATAGGCGCGGGTCTGGCGATCATGCCGCTGAGCCTCAGCATGTTTGTTGTTTCGGTGACCGCACCGCGGTTTCTGGCACCCTACAGCTTTCAATGGCCGGTCGCGATTGGTCTGGGGGCGATGGCCTGTGGGTTCGTGCTGTTGATGACGACCACCAATTCCACGCAATATGCTGAAATCTGGTGGAAACTGCTGATTGTCGGGATCGGGATGGGTATCTGTTTTTCCCTGCTGCCCCGCCTTGGTCTACGTCTGTTGCCCGAGGAACATGTGGGGCAGGGATCAGGTGTCATCAACGCCTGCCTCTATTTCGGAGCCACATTGGGCGCCGTGGTCGGCGGGTTGGCCGAGGCCATCACCATACGCAGGGGTCTTTCCGAGGTCATCGATGCCTTACCCACCGGGTCGGCGCAGCGTGAGGATCTGGCCCATGCCCTGACGCACGGAACGCCAAGCCAGATTCAGCAATTGATCGCAAAAATGGACCCCGAGACCAGTGCCACATTGGCAAATGCGCTACGCGACCTGCAGGACAACGCCTTCAACAGCGCTATGCTTGTCGCGGCAATTGCCGCCGTCATTGGGATGGGTTTAGCCCTGATGTTACTGCGGGGGCCGGTGCCGCCAGTGCATAGCGCGGCGGAATTGACCCAGGGCAAAAAGTGAAGTTCGACGGCAGGTCGCCGTTCCTGCTATTCGCAGGTGTTCCAAGCATCCCTTGAAAACCCGAGCGCCTGGGCTGCGTTCTGCTGTTCTGCCGTTAGTTCATCAAAGGGCTTGCCATCGGCTTCCGGCGCTTCATCATTGTCCCAGGCTCTTGCGTTCCATCCTAGAGTTTCCCAAAGCGACTGCTGCTGAGACGTCAGTTCGGTCCAAGACATGTCATGAGACGGGCAGTCTACCGACTCCGTTCTCGCCATCAGATTGTAAGCCACGCCCATCGACAGCAGAACAGAGCCCAGCACAAGCGCCTGCTTTTTTCGGGACTCTGGGATTTCCAGACTTCCCGAAACCTTGTTAGCAACAGACATCACAAGAAAAAGAACACCCGCGATTATCAGAATGATATCGACACTCAGACTGTTTAACGTCTCCACCCATTTCATTGTCCTTTCCCCCTCCCGTTCAGTCCAAGGCGACGGTCCGTCATGACAGAAATGTCGCCAAACTAACTCTGCGCCGCCGGTCACTTGGCTGTCAGTGACCTTGATCGCTAACCAGCACATGTGGCCACGACCACAACATGATCATACATGATTATTTGCATTCAACGAAAAACCTGGGCGGCCACGATTTTGAATTCGAACGGATATCTGCGCGCGGGCAGGAAACAAAAAAGGCCGCCCCGGTGGGCGGCCTTTTCGCATCTTTCAGTCGGGTCCGGCTTAGAAGCCCAGACCTTCGTATTTCTTCTTGAACTTCGACACGCGGCCGCCAGCGTCCATCAGGCGCGACGAACCACCGGTCCACGCGGGGTGCGAGGAGGGGTCGATTTCCAGAGCCAGCTGGTCGCCCTCGGCGCCCCAGGTGGATTTCATCTGAACCACAGAGCCATCGGTCATTTTGACGTTGATGACGTGATAATCGGGATGGATGTCTTTTTTCATCTTTCCGCTCCTTACGCCTCGGCGCCAGCCTTGGGCTTGTAGTTGGTGACTTCTGCGATACGCGCGGATTTACCACGGCGCGAGCGCAGGTAGTACAGTTTGGCGCGACGAACGCGGCCACGGCGGACAACGGTGATGCTGTCGATGTTGGTCGAATGCAGCGGGAACACACGCTCCACGCCTTCGCCAAACGAAATCTTACGGACGGTGAACGAACCGGCGATGCCGCTGCCACCTTTGCGCGCGATGCAGACGCCTTCGTAGTTCTGCACACGGGTGCGCGACCCTTCGGTCACTTTAAAGCCGACACGGATGGTGTCACCGGCTTTGAAATCGGGGATGTCTTTCCCCAGGGCGGCAATCTGTTCCGCCTCAAGCTGTGCGATCAGGTCCATCGCAGTTACTCCTATCTGCTCGTGGTTGGTCCACGAAGTTTGGGCACGGCCTGAGAGCTCTTGGTCTTCATCGGGTCCTGCGAACAGCCCGCCAGAGGTCAGATCGAATGTTCCTTTGGTCTGGTCCGCCCTGCCGCGCCGTGGCCGAAGAAAGCCGGGTGTTGCGCCATGATGCAAACCAAAACACCGGAGTCGCATGACGCGGCACCGGATTGCGCTGCTTTACGGGCTTTGCGCGTTGGGATCAAGCCTAAATCGCTATGAGTTACAGGGGCGGGCGGTGGGTTTTCGCCATCCGCCAACAACACCGTTGCCTTGTCAGCCGGATCAGGCATTCTGGGGGAAATTACAAGAGCAGAAATTTAGAACAGGAACATATCATGCGCGCAGCATTGATGCTGGCCGTTATGGCCTTTGCGACCCTTTCCTGCGGTCGTAGCAGCCCTCCGCCTCAACAGGTCGAGGCGAAAGCTTTTCTGGATACAACATCGCCTTCGGTCATTTTCCCCAGCTTCGGGGATGCCAAGCCGCATGAGTGGGAAGGCAGGCACCCAGGTCACTACCCGGTTCATGGGCTCGATGTTTCGCGATGGCAGGGGCCCATCGACTGGCGTACGGCCAAATCTTCCGGCGTTAGTTTCGTGTTCATCAAAGCGACCGAGGGCGGCGACGTTGCCGACCCGATGTTCGAGGATCATCGCCGGGGCGCAAGCGCGGCGGGCGTGCCCTGGGGCGCATATCACTATTACTATTTCTGCCGGCCGGCGCATGAACAGGCGAGATGGTTCATCGAGAACGTGCCCAGAGGGGCGGATCTGCCCCATGTGTTGGACATGGAGTGGACGCCGCATTCCAAGACCTGCACCATAAGGCCCGATGGCGCGACTGTTCGGGCCGAGGCGGAACGGTTCCTCGATATGCTCGAGCGTCACTACGGTCGAAGACCAATTGTCTATACGACTGTGGATTTCTACGGCGACACGGATATCGGGCGCCTGCCAAAGACAGAGTTCTGGCTGCGGTCGGTCGCAGGACACCCGCGCAATGTATACCCCAAGGCCGTTTGGCGGTTCTGGCAATACACTGGCACAGGATTGGTTCCCGGCGTTCAGGGAAAGGTGGATATCAACACCTTCAACGGTCCGCCAGAAATATGGGCCAGGTGGAAAGCAGGGGGTCCCTAAGTTTTCGGTACCCCGTAGGTTTCCATGGTGCCCCCACCCACAACGTGATCCAGACGACGTACCCGTTCGTCACCAGATGAGTGATGCAGCCAGAATCGCTCTCCATCCGTCAGTTCGCGGCGCTCGAACCCGCGTTCGGCCAAGCACCGGTGTACCTGGTCGATCTCTCCCTGAGAGCGAAGCTTATCGTCGAAGGGGGCGGTGATGATCGGACCCAGGATCACGCCCCACAGCACGATATTCGTTGCGTATCCGCCAATCACCGCGCTGTTGCCCCCAATATCTTCCTCAGCCGCGCATGATTGCACGGCGATCTTTGCTGAGTGCAGGTTATGACCCGCCTGAGTGGGCACTGACATCTCAAGAGGTTTGGTGGTGCAAGCCGAAAGGGCAAGCACAGAAATGCATATGATCTTCTTCATTCGGCGGCCTGTTATGTGTTTGTTCTAATGCGCTTTTCACAACATCTTTTGAATGATTAGATTTGTAAGAAATCAGCCGCAAGTGGTGCCCGCCAAAAGCTTGGGCGTGCGACATGCAAGCCACACAAGGCATGTCAGCCCTGCTTATCGTTTTCTAATTTTGTATAGCGCTCCCACAGATCCGGGCGCCGTTCGCGGGTGATTTCTTCGGACATCTCGTGGCGCCATTCGGCAATGCGGCCGTGATGGCCTGACATCAGGATATCCGGGATCGAACGGCCCTTCCATTCTGCCGGGCGTGTGTATTGCGGATGCTCAAGCAGACCCGAGGAAAAGCTCTCTTCTTCGGCTGAGGCCTGATTGCCCAGCACCCCGGGGATCAGCCGAACGGTGGCGTCAATCAAGGCTTGTGCAGCAATTTCCCCACCGGTCATGACGAAGTCGCCAAGGCTGACTTCCTGAACGCCATAGTGTTCCAGCACCCGTTCATCGACCCCTTCGAACCGGCCGCAGAGCAGCGTCATGCCATCGCACCGTGCGAGATTTTGCATCATGCGCTGATCCATCCGGCGACCGCGCGGGCTGAGGTAAATCAGGGGCCAGTTGCCTTGTACGCCCGCCATTGTGTGTTCGATTGCCTCGCCCAACACGTCGGCGCGCAACACCATGCCTGCGCCACCGCCAGCGGGCGTGTCGTCGACATTGCGGTGTTTGCCGACCCCAAATTGGCGAAGGTCCACGGTTTCCAGCTGCCACAGCCCCTCTTGCAACGCCTTGCCAGTCAGGCTTTCGCCCAGCACTCCGGGAAAGGTCGATGGGAACAGAGTTATGATCTTGGCCTTCCAGACCCCGTGCAGATCGGGGGTCGGTGTCATCAATTCTCGTGGCTTCAGGGTGGGACGGATTGCCTTGCGCCCGTGGGATTTACTTGGCTTGTCTGTCATGTAGTGCCGACCATCGCGCTTTTCGCCCGTTCAATTACCTGGGCCTTTTGCCGGGTCAGAGCTGTTTCGTCCAGTCGGGATCGGTTCAGGGATAGCAATTCAGCCAGCACACTTTCGGGAAGCCGGGTGTTTTTCTGCTTTGGCGGCACCAGAAGTTTGCGTTTTTCCCTGGGCAAGTCCAGGAATTCGGCAAAGGGTGCGCCGGGACCAAAGCGTCGCAATTGCATCTCTTCCAGCCATTCCTCGGTCACGGTAACCGAAGGCAGCTTTTCCCGGATTTCCGAGACCGTGTCCTCGAGCGACGGCAAGCGGTCCATATTCGCGCGGAATGTCTCAAAGTCCTGAACCTGGCGAATTCTTTGAAGGTCATGCGCCCAAAGGCTGCGCAACCAAGCGCCGCGTTGGCGCAGGGACACGTATATTGTGATCTCGACCTCTTCACCGGCGAACCGGTCGCGAACCGCGTCAACAAGACAGGCGGTAAGATCTGGCGCTGCTGCATATCCCTGTTCGATATTGCGGCTGGGGCGCAGACCGCTGAAATTCTCTTCGCTGACGATCAAACCGCGCCGAGTGCCGAAGTTTCGCGTCGCCAAGAAGGCTCGGGTCTGGGTGCTGAAATCGGACAACGTACCCACGGTGCCGTAGATGGAGTGCCGTGTAGCGGCATCGGCCAATCCCAGCTTGCGGGTTTTGTAGGGTAAAAGCAGCGCAAAATGCGGCCAAATCAACTCGCGATTTTCGTACAGAAATGACTGTGCGGCAGTGGTGCCGGTCTTGTGTAGCCCCAGATGCAGCAGAACGCGCCGCATCAGATCAGACCTTCAGGCGGGTCTGCGATGATGCGGCCTTTGTCCAAATCGACTGTTGGTACGGCTTCAAGCGTGAACGGCAGCAACACGGTGGATTTCAATCCGGGCCCGTACAGTTCCAGCAGGTCGGCCGCGCCGTGATTTTGCACCGATTTCACGCGGCCCAGCAATGTGCCGCCAGTGTCATAGACCTCGAGCCCAATCAGGTCGGTGTGATAAAATTCATCATCGGGCAGAGACGGCAATTGATCCCGTCGCGCAAAAAGGCGCAGGCCATTCAGATCATCGGCCTGTTCCTTGGTTTCGACACCGCCCACACGCGCGGCAAAACCGTTCTTGATCGTCCGGGTCAAAACCAATGGATAGCGTTCGTTGCCTTGCTCGTCAGTCAGGGGCGAATAGGCTTCGATATCCTCGGGGATGGCGCAATAGCTTTTTAGCCGCACTTCGCCGCGTACGCCGTAAGACCCTGCAATGCTGCCCACGCAGATCAGATCACTCATTTGGTCCTTCCGTCGTCATACATAGTCCGTCTTGCCATTCACCTTGCGCGGCACAAGCCTCGCGCTGGTTCGAGCGTTCAAAAAACACGCCCACAATAAAGGCGATCATCAACAGGATGGGAAGTCGTATCAGCCCGAACATCCAATTTCACCGCGTTTCGATATGCAATCGGGCGCTGCGTTGCTCCCAGCCGACACGTTCAAGCTCGGGCCTTTCCGACATTTCTTCGGGCCAGCCTACACAGTAATAACCGACCAGTGACCAGTCATCCGGCACGGTCAGGTCGCGTTTCATACGTTCAGGATCAAGGATTGAGACCCAGCCCAGCCCCAAACCCTCGGCCCGCAAGGCGAGCCAGAACAGGGTGATTGCAGCAACAACGGAATAGCGGCGCATTTCGGGCATCGTGCCCGCACCCAGCCCCAGACCTTTGTTGGTCGACTCGTCGGAAAAAACGGCCAGTTGAACAGGCGCTTCCTGCATGCCGGACAGTTTCAGGCGGCTGTATTTCAGTGCCTTGTCGCCTGAATAGCCTGCAAGGGCCTGTTCATTGGCGTTTTGAAAATTCTCCAGCGCTGCGGCCCGCGCCGCCTCGCTTTCGACGCGAATGACGCGCCAGGGTTCGCTCAGCCCCACCGAAGGGGCCAGTCGAAAGGTGTCGAGGCAGCGCGTCAGCACCGCCTCGTCCACAGGATCGGTGCGGAACCGGCGCACGTCGCGCCGGAGCCGCATCAGCAGTTCGAACTGCGTGCGAAAATCGTCGGTGAAAGCCTGATCCTGCACGCGCCCGCCTTGCTTATTCTTCTGCTGCAGCTTCTTCAGCCGGAGCAGCGGCTTCAGCAGCCTTAGCCGCTTTCTCTTCCGCGCGCTCTTGAGCTTTCTTGCCCGGGGTACCCTTGTTGGGGTTGTTGCGCTCGGCTTTTTCACGGGTGCCCGCTGCTTCCAGCATACGTGCGATACGGTCGGTGGGCTGTGCGCCCTGGTCCAGCCAGTACTGAACGCGCTCCATGTCCATTTTCACGCGCTCTTCGCTGTCTTTCGGCAGCAGCGGGTTGTAGGTGCCCAGTTTCTCGATGAAACGGCCGTCGCGCGGCATGCGGCTGTCAGCAGCCACGATGCGATAGAATGGACGCTTTTTCGAGCCGCCGCGGGCGAGACGAATTTTCATTGCCATGGTGGTATCTCCTTTGAATGGCGTGTCCGGCGTAGGTGCCGGTTTAGTTCTTGTGTTTCTTGTGGTGTCGGATGACTTCCTGAATGATGAAATTCAGAAAAGCCTTGGCGAAATCGGGGTCCAGATCGGCCTCTTTCGCCAGGTCTTCAAGCCGTGCGATCTGCGCTGCCTCGCGCGAGGGATCGGACGGGGGAAGGTCGTGTTCGGCCTTGAGCTTGCCAACGGCCTGGGTGTGCTTGAACCGCTCGCCCAGCGTGTAGACAAGGATCGCGTCCAGCCGGTCGATGCTTTCGCGATGCTCTTTCAGCAACGTCGCAGCCCGTGTCACGGGGTTGTTCATTGGCCGGTCCTTTCGGTGGTCAAAGCGGTGTCAGATATGTCGAGTTTCGGGTGCCGCCAGACCTGGCAGCGTTTGCCAACAACTTCGCCCTCGCGTTCATAGGTGGCACCAAGACGTTCGGCCAACGCGCGCGAGCGGTTGTTTTCATGAGCGATGTATGAGATCGGGCCGTTCACCCTCTGGTGCCGGGCGGCATAGGCGCGAGCGGCTGTCGCGGCCTCGAACGCAATTCCCTTACCTTCGAAACCTTCGAATATAACCCAACCCAGCTCGGGCTCATCCCAGCCCGGTGCGTTGATGATTCCGGTCCAGCCTGCAAATGCTCCGCTGGCCTTTTCGACGATGTGCCAGCCTCCGTACCCCATGATGGCCCAGTGCCCGAACCGGCCCAACAGGGACCGCCAAGCATCCAGCGGCGTTTTTGGGCCACCGACCATACGGCTGCGTTCCGACGCGAAGAACTCTATCATCGCGGGCAGGTCGCCTTCTTGCGGTGCCCGCAGGATCAGGTTCTCGGTTTCGACGGTAGGGATGGTGTACGAGGTCATGCGTAGGCCTCCATCCCGCCGTTCACAAGATCGGCTGGGGCAGGGTGCCGCCAGACCTGCATTGTACCGAAACCCGGATGCTCATAGGTATAATCGAACTGTGCGCCCAGACGTTCGGCCACGGCCTTGCTGCCCAGATTGTCCGGGTCGATCAGAGAGATCGCCGTTTCCCATCCCAGCACGTCATAGGCATGCGCGCGAGCGGCCAGCGCGGCCTCGGTTGCATATCCCTTGCCGGTGGCATTGTTCATCAAAGTCCAGCCGATTTCGGGCTCGGGCCAGCTATGCGGGAACCACAGGCCCACATGGCCGACATAGGTGCCGGTGTCCTTTTCCTCAACGCCCCAAAAACCAAAACCGCGCATGGCCCAATGGCCCAGTAGCATGGCAATGGCACGCCAAGTTTCATCAGGGCGCAAGGGGCCGCCGACGAATTTTGACGCGTCGCTGGCAAAAAAATCTGCTTCGGCTTCGAAGTCCGCTTCGCACGGGGCCCGCATGATCAGGCGTTCGGTTTCCAACTTTGGGATCGCCATCGAAAGGGTCATGCCGACACCTCGCCATAGCGCCAAACATGCTGATCTGCGTCAAAGGCAGTCTCGGCCACGGCATCGCGAGATGCGCCGAGGCGTTGCGCCAGTGCATTCGATCGCGTGTTGGACCGCGAGACATAGCTGACGAACTGGCCCGCCCCGAGCAAGTCGAACCCGAAGTCTCGCACGGCTGTGCAGGCCTCGGTTGCGTAACCTTGCTTGCGGTGTTCGGCGCCGAACAAATAACCAAGCTCGGGTTCGTGGTCGTCCCATTCTATCCCTAACATGACGAAACCGACGGCTTGGTCGTCGTTCTTTAGGGTTACCGTGAACAAGCCGTGACCGTGCAACAGCCACCCGGACGTATAGAAAGAGAATTCGGTCCAGGCTTCTTGTTCGGAACTGCCGAAGCTCTCGTGGCAAACTGTGGTCCAAAGCGGCAAGTCTTCAAGACGGGGCGCACGCAGAACCAACCGCTCGGTCTCAAGAACCGGCAGGGCCGCGCGATATTGCGCTGCTGCCATCGCCGCCTTTCCGGACGGGGGCTGGGTGCAGCGTGCTGACGTCACTTTTTCTTTCCAAACCCGCTCAGCCCCGGGGGCAGACCCATGCCACCACCCAGACCGGGCATTCCACCGGGCATCTTGCCGCCCATCGCCTTGGCCGCCTGTTCCAGCGCCTTGGGGTCCATGCCGGCTGCCATCTCTTCGGGCGAAGGGCCGCCTTTGCCGAACATGCCTTTCATGGCTTGTTTCAGCATCTTGCCTTTGCCCATCTTGCCCATCTTTTTCATCATGTCCGACATCTGCCGGTGCATCTTGAGCAGCTTGTTGAGGTCGCTGACCTCCATCCCCGAACCGGCAGCAATCCGTTTCTTGCGGCTGGCCTGCAGCAGTTGCGGATTGGCGCGTTCGCGTTTGGTCATCGATTGGATCATGGCGATCTGCTGGCGCAGGATCTTGTCGTCCAGCCCGGCCTGATCCATCTGCTTGGCCATCTTGCCCATGCCCGGCATCATTCCCATCATGCCCTGCATGCCGCCCATCTGGATCATCTGCTCCAGCTGCATCTTGAGGTCGTTCATGTTGAACTGACCTTTGACCATGCGCTTCATCATGCGCTCGGTCTGTTCCATCTCCATCGTTTCCTGGGCTTTTTCGACCAGGGCAACGATGTCGCCCATGCCCAGAATACGACCGGCGATCCGGTCCGGCTCGAAGGTTTCGAGCGCGTCCATCTTCTCGCCCAGACCGACAAAGCGGATCGGCTTGCCGGTGACCGCGCGCATCGACAGGGCGGCACCGCCGCGACCGTCACCGTCCATCCGGGTCAGGACCACGCCCGAGATGCCGACCTTGGCGTCGAACTCCTCGGCCACTTCAACGGCTACCTGACCGGTCAGGCCGTCGACGACCAGCAGGGTCTCGCGCGGGTCAACAGCGTTGCGGACCTGCTCGACCTCGTCCATCAGGACTTCGTCGATGTGCAGACGACCCGCTGTGTCGAGCATATAGACGTCATAGCCGCCCAGCGTTGCCTGCTGCTTGGCGCGCTTGGCAATATCGACGGGTTTCTGGCCCGGTACGATCGGCAGGGTGTCCACGCCGACCTGAGTGCCCAGAACCGCAAGCTGATCCATCGCCGCCGGGCGATAGACGTCGAGCGAAGCCATCAGGACCTTCTTGCCCTCTTTTTCTTTCAGGCGCTTAGCGAGCTTACCGGTGGTGGTGGTCTTACCCGAACCCTGCAGACCGACCATCAGGATCGGGGCAGGCGGGTTGTCGATCTTCAGCGCACCCGGGTCTTCCTCGCCACGCAGTGTGTCAACCAGAGCGTCATGTACGATCTTGACGACCTGCTGACCCGGAGTGATCGACTTGGTGACAGCCTGACCGGTGGCCTGCTCCTGTACCTTCTTTACGAATTCGCGCGCCACAGGCAGCGAGACGTCGGCCTCAAGTAGCGCGACCCGGACCTCACGCAGGGCGGTTTTGACGTCTTCTTCAGACAGAGCACCCTGTTTGGTCAGCCGGTCAAAGACGCCAGAGAGGCGTTCGGATAGATTTTCAAACATGCCTTCGGCCTCCTATGCCGGTTATCTGGTGGCACTTCCTAGGTAGGAAACACCGGTTAAATACACAATTGCCCCCACGGGCGAAACTCGCTGGTGGGGGGCGATCCCTGAACGACTCAAGGGACCGGAAGATCAGACGCTTCCGGATGTTTGCGGCGATTTAGGCCGATTGGCTGGCAGAGTCAACCTTGTGCGCCGGAAGCCAGTCATTGACTGCATCAACCAGCCGATGCGCACCGCGACCGCTGACATAGGCTTGGACAATCGGGTGGCGACCGGCACTCATGCCTTTTTCCAGGATCAGAACGGGGCGATGCATCTTGGATGTTGTCCTGTCGCGGCTTGAGGTGGCGGTCTCCACCTCGGCATGGGACAGGTTGGACAGCTCATGTTCTACGGTGTCATATCCAAAGACCGATTGGCGGCGGATCAAAATGCTATTGCTCTTGCGGTCCAATATGACCTGAACGCGGCGCACAAAGACACAGAAAGCGCCGACCCCCATCCCGCCACCGAACAGGGCAAAGAAGAGGCCGAACAAAATGCCCTCGCCGCCTTCGCTGACCATGAACAGGCCGACACCGACAAAGACGAGGATGAAGAAGACCAGCGAGATGCCGATGAACCAGGGCGTGTTGGACAGGATCAGTTGGTCGGGTGTATTGCGCGTCACTTTCATGGCGGCACGCTAACACCGAAATCTGGAACTGTCGTGGCTTGAATTTATCGCCATGTTGCGCGATGAGCGCGCCAAACAGGAGGTTCCCATGGACGCATCATCCGCTTTCCAGGACACGTTGCCGCTCAGCTCTGACGCGCTGTTGGCGCAACTGGACGCGTGGGGGCTGACCTATCGGCTGCACACGCATATCCCCCTGCGTACGGTAGAAGATGCCAAAGGCGTCGAAGAGCAATTCCTAGTGCCGGGTGAAAACGTCCTGCGGCTCAAGAACCTCTATTTACGGGACAAGAAAAAGCGGAACTATCTTGTGACGCTGGAACAAAGCCGTGAGATCGACCTCAAAGCGTTGGGAGCAGAGCTGGGGATCGGTAACCTGTCCTTTGGGTCGGCGGATCGGTTGTTTCAAAACCTCGGTATCCGCCCCGGTGCGGTCAGCCCGTTGGCCATGATAAACGGTGTAGAGCACAATGTGCGCTTTTTCATGGATGCCGCGGCGCAACAGGCAGAAGTCATCAATATGCACCCGCTGGTCAATGACCGGACGGTGGCGATGCCTCGCACTGATCTGATGGCATTCTTTGATCGCGTTGGGTGTGATGTAAACTGGCTGCCCTGATCAGTCGTCTAGTGCTTCGGCCAATGCGGCGGCGACGTGGGCTGCGGATGGGTTTATGAAAAGGTGCCCGTCGGCCTCAAACACAGCGTCATCCAGATGATCCGGGAAGGCCAGCGGCAGTTCGGTACAGGCCAGCAAAATCGCGGCTCCGGGGCTGGCGTGCTTGTTACAGAAGTCAAGCAGCCTGGCGCGCGCCGTATCTGAGGCGCGGCCATAGAAATCGTTGTCGATCATGGCCTGCATCTCAGAAATTTCTGGTTCAGGCAGGCGGTCATTTGCGGTAATGCCCTCGTTCGCCAGCCTGTCCGCGTAGTTGGTCGCCTGCATGGTCACGGTCGTTCCCAATACCAGTGCCTTGGTTGCGCCAGTGGACGCGGTCGCCTCGGCGGTAGCATCGAATATGCTGAGAATGGGCATGGTGACGCCCTGCCGAATCGCATGCAGACGCGCGTGCGGTGTGTTGGAGGCGATGATGCCAAAATCGCACCCCGCGTTTTCGAGCGTCAGCAAGGCGTCGCGAAACACTGCATCAAACCCGGCCCAACTGGTCTCGTCCCCGTCCGTGCCGCGCAACGCGCGGGTCTTGGATTGCGTAACAGATTCGATGGTCATCGGAGGGATGGGAAGGGGCGAGCTGTGGCCGCGTTCCTCAAAGTGCCGACTGGCGCCTTCAGCGATGGCCCTGTAGTAGTCCACGGTCGAGGCCCAGCCGACACCGCCCAAAATTCCGATTTTCTTCATAATAAACGCCCAGTCTGCCAAATCCGGTTCAGGCGCAGACTGGACGTTTCAAAGGTCAAATACCAGAGCCAGATCAGGCGGCCAGTTCCAGCACTGCCTTTTTGGCGTTGGCCAGTGCGGTTTCCGCGTCCAGTGCCATTTTATCAGCGGCGACGACGTCCACGTCATGGATGCCGATAAAGCCTAGCACGTGCTTGGCATAGTTGGTTGCAAAGTCGATCTCGGATCCGACTTCGGTGCCACCGGACGCGATGGCGAGAATGGCGCGTTTGCCCTCAAGCAGACCTTTGGGGCCGGCCTCCGAATAAGCAAAGGTAAGACCAGCGCGGGCAACCAGATCGATCCAGGCTTTGAATGCGGCGGGAACAGAAAAATTGTAGATCGGCAGTCCGATGACCAGCGTGTCAGCCTTTTGCAGTTCGCTGACCAGTTCGTCGGATAGGGCAAGCAGATCGCGCTGAACTTCGTCGCGCTGATCGGCCGGGGTGAAGTTGGCGTTGATCCAGTCTTCGGTCAGCAGGGGCAGGGGGCTGGCCAGGTCGCGGCGAATGATGCGCTCGGCGCCCAAATGTCCGACAATCTGGCCGGAAAGGTCGCGGGTTGCAGAGCCGGTGCGGCGAGCCGACGCGTCGATGTGCAGAATGGTCTTGGTCATGTCAGGAGGTCCTTTTTTAGCAGGGAATCTGTTTCTGGCTCCAATATGATTGTTGCGGCAGCGAACGAAACACGGATATACCAACAGGTATTGTTGGAATTTGCACAGTGGGCGCACAATGGATAACTGGGACGAAGTCAAAACCGCCTATCAGGTTGCCAGAATGGGTACTGTCAGCGGCGCGGCCGAGATTCTGGGTGTGCACCATGCCACTGTGATCCGCCACATTGATGCGATCGAAGCGCGGCTGGGTGTCAAACTGTTCCAGCGCCACGCGCGCGGGTATACGCCCACGGATGCCGGAGAAGATCTTTTGCGCGTGGCTCAGGCCACCGAGGATCAGTTCAATCAGTTGGTCGGCCGGATGAAAGGGCGCGGCGATGACGTCTCGGGCGAACTGGTGGTGACCTCGCTGGCCTCGCTCGCGCCACTGGTCGTCCCTGCCTTGTCCGAGTTCCAGACGATGCATCCGGGTCTGATCGTGCGCTATCTGACCGGTGACCGGCTGTTCCGTCTGGAATATGGCGAGGCTCATGTGGCCATTCGCGCCGGTGCCGCCCCGGATCAGCCCGACAATGTGGTGCAACCGTTTATCGAGCAAGAGGTCGGGTTGTTCGCCAGTACGTCGTATGTCGAGCGCCGGGGGAAACCTGCAAGTATTGACGATTTCGCCAACCACCTGTTTGTCAGCACCGATGATGAGAACAGCCGCGCGCCGTTTTCCAAGTGGTTGCGCGCCACCGTGCCAGCCGAAGCCATCGCGTTCCGCTGCACCAACAATTTCTGCATGCGCGAAGCCGTTTTGGCTGGGGCCGGAATTGGCTTCATGGCCCGTTGGGAGGCATCCCGCGATCCGGATCTGGTCGAAGTCATAGAGCCGCTGCCCGAATGGTTCGGCAAACTGTGGCTGGTGACACATGTGGATCTGCACCGCACAACCAAAGTGCAGGCGTTCCTGTCATTCCTCAAAGAACAGTCCAAGGGCTGGCTTTCGTGACACCGCAGGCACGTGGCCACCTCGCCATGATCACCTTTTCGCTTCTGGTGGCGGGCAGTTTTTCGTTGGGGTCGATCGTTGCCAATCAGATTGCGCCCTTGGCGATTACAGCCGGGCGCTTTTTGATCGCAGCCGTCATCATTGGTGTCGCGGCACTGGCCACAACTGGCTTGCCGCGCAGTGCGGCGCAAGCGCCTTGGCGTTATGCTGTGTTGGGTGGGCTGTTCGCGACCTATTTTGTGCTGATGTTCTATGGCCTGAAAACAGCCGACCCGGTCAGTACATCTGCCGTGTTCACCCTGACGCCTGTGATGTCGGCCGTCGCCGGTTGGATTTTATTGCGTCAGATCACGACGCCGCGCATGGCGCTGGCTCTGACGGTCGGTGCAACCGGGGCGCTTTGGGTGATTTTTCGCGCCGATTGGCAGGCTTTTCGCGCTTTTGAGATAGGCGGCGGAGAAATCATCTTTTTCTGGGGTTGTATGGCGCACGCCATTTATACGCCGATGGTGCGCAGGTTGAACCGAGGTGAACCCGCCGTCGTCTTCACTTTTGGTACGCTGGTTGCCGGGTGCATTATCCTGACGGTGATCGGTTGGTCAGACATCCGCGCCACGGATTGGGCGAACCTGCCACTGATCGTTTGGGTCAGCCTTCTTTATCTTTCGTTTTTCGCAACAGCGGCCAGCTTCGTGCTGGTGCAGTTCGCGGCTCTGCGTTTGCCGTCGGCCAAGGTCATGGCGTACACGTACCTGATCCCCAGTTGGGTAATCCTTTGGGAAATCGCGCTTGGGCGGCCCGCGCCAACAGTACTGGTTCTGTTCGGCGTTCTTCTGGCGGCAATAGCCTTGATCCTTCTGCTCAAAAGCGAAGTCCAGCCCGCGAACGGAACCGCGCCGCTGCCAGAATGACTCTTGCTATTTGGTCTCTATGCACCAACCTTCGGGATCTGCAGGCCAATCGGGAGGGAAAAATGAAGCAAGTGATGCTAATTGTCGCCGGTGCGACCCTGGCCGCCTGTACTCAGGGTGGGGGAAAAGGTTCGGCGGAAACGGCTTTGCAAGCCAGTTGTGAGGCACTGATCTCGGCCGAGACGGGCGTTCAGGCCGCCGACGTCAACGCGGTTTCGACCGAGTCCGTTCCGACCGGCACAATCACGACGGTCGAGGTTGCTGGCGCGCAAGCACCCTGGTTGTGTCTTGCGGATGCCACCGGTGTGGTGATCGGCGTCGAATACAGCCAGGAAGGCTAACCGCGCCTTACCGTTTATGAGGCAGATCAAGGCATGCCTTCCCAGCAAACGCTAACATCGTTTGCAGGAGAAGGAGGAGACCATGTTCAGTCACATAATGATCCCGGTCGATATTCACCTGCCGCCGGAAATCCGCAAAGCTCTGGATGTCGCGGCCGCGATGGCGAAGTGGCAGAAGGCAAGGATCACTATCGTCAGCGTGACCGGAACCCAACCGGGTGACGTCACCCAGTCCGGTTCGGCAATCAATGCAGAACTGCAAAGCATCGTGGATCAGCTCGCTGAACAAAGCGGTGCCGACGTCGACGCTCGCAACATTCATTCAGTCGATGTGGCGGCTGAGGTCGACGCAGATCTGACACGCGCCGCCGAAGAAATCGGTGCCGATCTGATCGTCGTCGGAACTCATGCGCCGCGGATTACGGACCACATCTTTTCCAGCCACGCGGGCTATCTGGCCAAACACGCCAAGGTTTCGGTGTTCGTGGTCAGATAGGCTCAGGCTTCGTCCGGTGTGGGAAGTTCGATCTCCAGAAACCGTTCAAACGCATCCAGGTTGATCGGCTCGAACTGCCCGAACCCCTGCATCCAGACCGATGCCGCTCGCAGTGCATCGGGCTCCAGCTTGCACCATTTCACGCGGCCGCGTTTTTCCTGACTGATCAGTCCAGCCTTGGTCAGAATGACCAGATGCTTCGAGATCGCGGCCAGCGACATCTCGAACGGATCAGCCACATCCGTGACGGCCATGTCATCCTCAAGCAGCATCGCCAGAATGGCGCGGCGCGTCGGGTCTGCAAGGGCGGCAAAAACGGTGTCGAGATCATTGGTCATGCTTTCGCTGAACCACAGCGCCGCAGTTTGGTCAACCATTTGGTTGAATATGCGAATTCGGCGGTTTTGGGACAGGTCGAGAAATGCGGCTGGTGGCCTGGGGTTCCGAGCGCGCCAAAAAGTATATAAATAACAATGTCTTAACGTGCGTCAATTCGGGCTCTCAACGCCGTTGACTCTGTGCCCTGCGCCCCTTAGCACCATGCCCAAGACTGTGCGAGGGAAGTGCCCGTGACCGATGACGACCAAAAGCAGCGTATGGCGCAGCTGGAGGCCAAGATCGAAGCGGCAAAAAAGGCGAAAACGCCGAAGCCCCGGGCAGACGCTGACGTATCCGGGGGCGAGCTTGCCTGGAGGATGGTCATCGAAATGGTATCCGGTCTGGGGATCGGATTTGGCATCGGATACGGGCTGGACAGCCTGCTCGGGACCATCCCGATCTTTCTGGTGCTGTTCACATTGCTGGGCCTTGTCGCGGGCGTGAAGGTTATGCTCCGCAGCGCGAAAGAGGTTCAAGAGAAACAAGCGGCGGCTGAGGCGGCCGAGAAGGACGAGAGGGACTGAACGTGGCGACCGAGACCACCGCAGCAGAAGGCAGCAGCCTGGTTTTTCATCCGATGGATCAGTTCATCGTCAAGCCGCTTTTCGGTGGTGACACGATTGCCTGGTACACGCCGACCAACGTGACCCTGTGGCTGTTCCTGGCGATTGCCGCCGTCTTTGCCTTGCTGGTGCTCAGCACCTCGAAACGCGCGATTGTTCCGACCCGGATGCAGTCGATTGCTGAACTGGCTTATGGCTTCATCTACAAGATGCTGGAAGACATCTGCGGCAAGGAAGGCGTCAAATACTTCCCCTATGTCATGACGCTGTTCATGTTCATCGTCTGCGCGAACTTCCTGGGCATGATCCCCATGTCCTTCACCACCACATCGCATTTCGCCGTAACCATCCCGCTGGCTCTGGCTGTGTTCCTGACTGTGACCGTTCTGGGTTTCGTCAAGAACGGCGCCGCGTTCCTGGGCCTGTTCTGGGTCTCCAGCGCACCGCTGGCACTGCGTCCCGTTCTGGCGATCATCGAGCTGATCTCGTACTTCGTGCGCCCGGTCAGCCACTCCATTCGTCTTGCCGGTAACGTCATGGCCGGTCACGCCGTGATCAAGGTTTTCGCAGGCTTTGCTGCGATCGCCGCGATCTCGCCCGTGTCCGTGCTGGCGATCACTGCAATGTACGGCCTCGAGGTCCTCGTGTCCTTCATCCAGGCGTACGTATTCACCATTCTGACCTGTGTTTACCTGAAAGATGCGCTGCATCCTTCGCACTAAGGTCTGATACCCCAACATCGAAACTTCCAATTCGTAAGGAGATACATCATGGAAGGCGATCTCGCACACATCGGCGCAGGCCTGGCAGCAATCGGTTCCGGCGCAGCCGCAATCGGGGTGGGCAACGTTGCAGGCAACTTCCTGGCCGGCGCTCTGCGCAACCCTTCGGCGGCTGCTTCGCAGACCGCAACCCTCTTCATCGGTATCGCATTCGCAGAAGCGCTGGGCATCTTCGCATTCCTGGTCTCGCTGCTGCTGATGTTCGCCGTCTAATCTGCGGAACCTGATCCTTACGCGCAGGTGGGCCCAAGCCATAGCGGCCCACCTGTTGTAAAGACAACGTTCCGACGGAGGACATCATGGCGACTGAACCCATTAGCGAAGAAGTAGTAGGCTCGTGCGTTGATGCCGGTGGTTCGGCCATCGGGATGCCGCAGCTCTGCTTCGATTGGTTCCCCAACCAGATTTTCTGGCTGGTCATTACGCTGGTCGTCATCTTTCTGGTCCTGTCCCGCGTGGCCCTGCCGCGCATCGCGGCAATCCTGGCTGAACGTCAGGGGACCATTACAAATGACCTGGCTGCGGCCGAAGATCTGAAGGCCAAGGCGGTCGAGGCTGAAGAGGCCTATAACAAGGCGCTGGCCGATGCCCGTGCCGAAGCGCAGCGTATCGCTGCTGAAGCGCGCGCAGAAATCCAGTCTGGTCTGGATGACGCAATTGCCAAGGCGGATGCGGAAATCGCTGCAAAGGCGGCTGAATCGGAGAAGGCGATTGCTGATATCCGTGCCGGTGCGCTGGAAAGCATTCAAGTGGTTGCCAAGGACACGGCGGCTGAACTGGTTACCGCACTGGGCGGCGAGGCAGATGCCAAGGCCATCGACAGCGCCGTTGACACGCGGATGAAAGGATAAGTGACATGCGGAACACTCTTGCCCTTATCCTGACATTCGGCGCAGCCAGCCCGGCCTTTGCAGCCAAAGGCCCGTTCTTCTCGCTGGCCAACACCGACTTTGTGGTCCTCCTGGGCTTCATCGTCTTCATTGCGGTCCTGTTTTATTTCAAGGTGCCGTCGATGATCGGTGGCGCGCTGGACAACCGTGCCGAGGGCATCAAGTCCGAACTGGACGAAGCCCGCGCCCTGCACGAAGAAGCGCGCAGCCTGCTGGCCTCGTACGAGCGCAAGCAGCGTGAAGTTCAAGGCCAGGCGGACGCCATCGTAGCGGCCGCGAAAGAAGATGCTGTGCTGGCAGCAGAACAGGCAAAGGCCGATCTGGAGAAATCCATCGCCCGCCGTCTGGCTGCGGCTCAGGACCAGATCGCTTCGGCAGAAGCTTCGGCTGTCAAAGAAGTCCGTGATCAGGCGATCACCGTTGCGGTTTCGGCTGCCAACGCGGTCTTGGCCAAGCAGATGACAGCGGCGCAAGCGAACAAGCTAATCGATGCTGCAATTGCAGATGTCGGTGACAAACTGCACTGACCTGCATGGCCAATGCACTTTTTTGACCCGGAAGCTTGCTTTCGGGTCAAAGTGTTTCTGGCGGCCCCGTTTCTCTGCCGATTGGTGATCAGATGAATATCCTTGGAACCGTCCGCAATGGTGGCGACGCGCTGCGCGCAACGCTGGCTCGTATCGAAAGTCTGAGGCAGCACCTAGAAGGCAGCCGTGTCATCATTGCGACAAATGACAACACGGACGACACAGACGGAGTTCTCGCCCGATTTGCTGAAGAACATTCAGATGTAGAGATATTGGTTCTGGAGGGGTTGGCGGACCGCTACGCAGAACGGGTGGACCGTATAACCGCAGCCAGAAATGCCCTGCTGAAGCAAGTATTTGCAAGCGGGCCGGTGTATCCGCTGACCTTGATCCTCGATATGGATGGTCCCAACACTGGCTTGGACCCGGCGCAGGTTCTGCATGCCGCCTCGCGCCAATCCCCACACTGGGACGCTGTTTTTGGCAATCCGCGCCCGGCCTATTACGATCTTTACGCGCTAAGGTGTGCGGGCTGGTGTGAAACTGATGTCTGGCAACAGATCAGGGCGAAAAAGCTCCCACCAATTCTGCGCAGCTACTGGAGAAAACGGAGGTTGCAAAGAATGATCTACGACCGGCAATACGACGTGCCAATTGATGCCCCGTTAATCGAGGTCGATAGCGCCTTTGGCGGGCTTGGGCTCTACAAGACGGATGCGTTGAAATCCGTGGAGTACACATCACGCGATAACGCCGGGCGGATCACTTGCGAACACGTCATGCTACACAGCGCGATGCGCGCAAAAAACAAGAGGCTGTTCATTGATCCGGGCCTTTTGATTACTGCCCCAACCGAGCATTTGGGCCCCGGAAGCGGGCAGCGAATTCCACAAAGCCTACTGGGCTAATGCACAATGTGTTCGGGGCAAGGGGCGTACCACCTGCTTTGGCAGTTCAAAATGCGCTCCTCTCGGTCGGATGGACTGATCCTTCAAGGCATCGATTTGGATAAATTGGATCTTTCTCAATTCGTGCCGAGCCATGATTATTGGCTAGCGTTCATTCGGATCTCTGATTGCGCCAAACCTGGATAAGAGGTCATGAAAACGCACAGTTTGTGGCTCCATATCGAACTGCTCCGACCTGACCGCCGAAAACAAATTGTTAACTTGTCAGCTGCAGCTCAGCTCAATGAGCTCGGCATTTGACATTGTCCGGACCACGTGTGAGGTCCTGACAGGGTTCACATCGGCGCGCCTGATCGGTTTCTGGTGTGTGTGCATGGCCAACTCTGATGATTATGTCTTGGCGGACAGCAACCACGCGGGAGCTCTCCGCTATCCTGACCGGAGCAACTACTGATGCCCAACTCGCCGCTCACCGGGCAATCCGGAACATTCCTTTTCGAAGCGAACGTTATCGGGCGTCACGCCGCCAGATACTATCTGGACGAAAGCTGTGGGTACATCTGGGTGGATGGTCCGGACTGGCTTGAGGAAGCGTACAGCGACGCGATTGCTTTGACCGACACAGGGATTGTCGCGCGTAATCTTGGAAACATCCAGACCGTTTCCGCGACCCTCAGGGCCAATGGCCTGGCCGGTTTGCGCGGTGTCGACCTTGGCGGGGGGTACGGCCTACTTGTGCGGGGGCTAAGGGATGTTGGGATAGATTTCTATTGGTCCGACCCATTCGCCGAAAACTTGCTGGCGCGTGGGTTTGAAGCAGACGACGGCAAATATGCCGTAGCCACTGCCTTTGAAGTTCTGGAACACTTGCCGGACCCGTTGTCACACATCAAAAAAGCTCGAACCCAGTTCGGGTTTGATACCTTGTTTTTCTCGGCCACGTGCTTCGATCCCGAAAACGTTCCGGGGCTTGATTGGTGGTATTGGGCCTTTGAAACTGGCCAGCATATCAGTTTCTTTTCCGAACAATGCCTGGATTTCATGGCCGCGCAGATGGGAATGCGCAAAGTTCATGTGCGCGGCGAAATCTACGCCTTTACCACCTTGGACGAGTTGAAATGGCCCCGGCGCTGGCAGCGCCGTAGACTGGAAAAGAACTTTCGAGGTTCAAGCCTGACCCAAGACGACTACGAAGAAATGAAGCAGCGCGTGAAAGGGCAACAGCATTAGCGCTGACCGTTAGGGCGTGCCAGCCTCATGCTGCAATCGCTGTTGGGCGATTTCTTCGTTTTTCGCCGCTTTCTGCTGATCGGCCATGCAGCTTTCAACAAAGTTCAGGTGATCCTCGACAGCCTGTCTGGCCGCAGCGGGGTCGCGCGCCTGAAGCGCGGTGTTGATGGCGCGATGTTGATCCAATATGGCCTCGCGCGTTGTCCGTTGCTGGAACATCATCTGACGATTGTAGAATACGCCCTGCCGCAGCAGATCGAACATGGATCGCATCATGTGCAGCATGACCACGTTGTGGCTGGCCTCGATGATTGCCATGTGAAATTGCGCGTCCAGATGTGCCTCGTCTTCGGCCGCGTTACGCGTATGGGCTGCTTCCATTTTGTCAAAGATCGTCTGAACCACCTTCAGATCGCTTTCTGACCCCAGCCGCGCGGCGCGTTCCGCCGCCAGACCCTCCATGTCGCGCCGGAACGAGAGGTAGTCGAACACTGCCTCATCATGACTGCCGAACAGCTGGATCAGAGCGGGGGAAAAAGCCGACCCCAATACCTCGGCCACATAGATGCCGGATCCTGCCTTGGCCGTCAGCAAGCCCTGGTCCTGAAGGATCGAGATCGCTTCGCGCAGGGAGGGTCGGGATACGCCCAGCCGTTCGGCCAGTTCCCGCTCGGCCGGCAGGCGTTCTCCGGGGCGCAAAATGCCTCGAAGGATCAGCAGTTCGATCTGTCGTACAACCGCGATCGAAAGCTTTTCGGTCTGGACTTTTTGAAAGGGCATGAGGGTGTCGTTCTGCAAATTGGTCAAATCATATGACCATGGATTGCCGGGTGGTTCAAGGAGACCAAATCGCTGGGGTCGATAATTTAGGTCAGGATTATTGACTTTATTGTCGGGCGGTTTAGGCTGACCGCGATTGAGACGGGAGGAGCCTCATGTCTACGCACGAACTGTTTGCCACGCGCGCGTCCCGGATGAAGGCATCCGAGATACGCGAATTGCTGAAATTGCTGGATCAGCCCGGAATCATCTCATTTGCAGGTGGTATCCCTGATCCCGCATTGTTTCCTGTCGATGGGTTTGCCGAGGCGTTTCAGGCCGCCTTGGGGCCAGAACAGCAAGCGCAGGCCCTGCAGTATTCCGTCAGTGAAGGTTATGTGCCACTGCGGGAGTGGCTTGTGGATCATATGCGTGAGATCGGTGTCGACTGTGGGCTCGATAACATCCTGATCACGTCGGGCTCACAGCAGGCTCTGGACTATCTGGGCAAGCTCTATCTTTCTCCGGGCGATACCGCACTGGTTGGCTGGCCGACATATCTAGGCGCTTTGTCCGCATTCAATGCTTACGAGCCACGCTTTGACCGCCTCAGCATCAATGGCAACCGAGGGGCAGCAGAATACAAGGCGGCGGCTGGCACGGGTGCGGTAAAGTTTGCCTATCTTTCACCGGATTTCGCGAACCCAACCGGCGAGACCGTGGATATTCGTGGCAGGGAGGCAATTCTGGATCTGGCCGACGATCTGAACTGTGCGGTGATCGAGGACGGGGCATATCAGGCTTTGCGTTACGACGGAGACGCCATTCCCCCGATTCTGGCATTGGAACTGGCGCGGAAAGGATCGATCGAAGATTGCCGCACGGTTTATTGCGGCAGCTTCTCGAAAACCCTGTCGCCTGGTTTGCGGGTTGGATGGGTTGTGGCGTCAAAGCCAGTGATTTCTCAGCTTGTGCTGATGAAACAGGCAGCCGATTTGCACTCAGCGACGATCAACCAGATGGCCATAGATCAGGTCGCCCGGGCCTGTTTTGATACGCATATCCCGATGTTGCGCCGCGTCTATGGAGCGCGTCGGGACGCCATGTTGCAGGCGCTGCAGGACCATATGCCCGAGGGCGTGCAGTGGACCAAGCCCGAGGGGGGCATGTTCATTTGGGTGACGCTGCTCGTTGGCATGGACGGGGCCGATCTGCTGGCCCGCGCGCTGGAAACCGCCAAAGTCGCCTTCGTTCCGGGCAAGGCCTTTTTCCCGGACGGTACAGGGGCCAACACCATCCGGCTGAGCTTTTCGAACTCGGATGAGAACGCGATCCGTGAGGGTGTACGGAGGTTGGGGGAAGTATTGCGCGCCTGAACATTGGAAAGGTTTTGTTAACCTTACCGACGCAAAGGTTGAGGCATGATCCGTTATCTGTTCCTCCTGGTGCTGGCCGCTTGTTCGGCCGGCACTCCCCATTTCCGTGATCTGCCCGGGACCCGCGTGGCGGTGAATGGCAGCATCTTTGATGTTCGCATAAAAGGGGAACTGGCTGAGGCCGTTCGCATCAACATGCAATACGCCCCGCGTCTCGGGCCCATCCGGGATCGGGCTGCGCTGGCGATGGCGCAAGTGTCGGGTTGTCCCATCTTGGATGTTCTGGGCGATGCTGCGGTGACGGTTGGCGTTTTGGGTTGTGACCGCGCTTCGGGTGAACGGCTGTTGCTTACATCCGTCTCGACACCAAACTATGAGTGTATCGATTTTGGTTTGTTCGAGAATGTCGGTGGCGACACCAGCTATCAGGTTTTTGAGTGTACGCCGTACTGAAATACGCGCTTTCTTGCGCATTTCGGCAAGATGTTGTGGATAACTTGGCGCGAATTCCCATATCCTGCGTAACTGCGTTGACTCACCCCCTACGGGTTGCGCAGACTTCCAGACATAGGAATCACGGATAGCAGCCTTTGCGTTTTAGCAAACTTAAACTGACCGGCTTCAAAAGCTTTGTTGATCCAACCGATCTGATCATTGCGGATGGGTTGACCGGTGTGGTGGGTCCGAATGGCTGCGGCAAGTCCAACCTTCTGGAAGCTCTGCGTTGGGTGATGGGCGAAAACCGCCCGAAATCCATGCGCGGCGGCGCCATGGAGGATGTGATCTTTGCGGGTGCCGCGACACGTCCGGCGCGCAACTTCGCCGAAGTTGTCCTGACCATGGATAACTCAGAACGTTTGGCACCTTCGGGTTTCAATGACAGCGATCAGTTGGAAATTGTGCGCCGTATCACACGCGACGTGGGCAGCGCGTATAAAACAAACGGCAAGGACGTTCGGGCGCGTGACGTGCAGATGCTGTTCGCGGATGCCTCGACCGGGGCGCATTCGCCGGCGCTGGTGGGGCAGAACCGCATTGCCGAGCTGATCAACGCCAAACCCCGCGCCCGTCGTCGTATACTGGAAGAGGCCGCCGGAATCTCGGGCCTCTATCAGCGCCGCCATGAGGCCGAGTTAAAGCTAAAGGGTACCGAGGCCAACCTGACCCGCGTTGATGACGTGTTAGAGCAACTGGGTACGCAACTGGCGCAACTTGCCCGTCAAGCCCGTCAGGCGGCGCGGTACCGTGAGATTGGCGAGCAGTTAAGGCAGGCCGAGGGCATGCTGTTGTATCGCCGCTGGAAAGAGGCTGACATGGCCCGCCAGCAGGCCGAAGACATCCTGCGTGAGCGGATCACCGAAGCCTCCCGGGCCGAGGCCGAAGCCCGCGCTGCCAGCGCGAAACGGGCTGAGATCGAAGAAACTCTGCCACCCCTGCGCGAAGAAGAGGCCATTGCAGCTGCTGTCCTTCAACGGCAGCAGGTGCAACGCGATCAACTTGCCGATCAGGATACCCGCGCGCGCCAGACCATCGAGACGCTCACCAACCGCATCCAGCAACTGGGCAACGACATCGATCGTGAAGCCGGCCTGAACCGGGACGCGGGCGAGATGATTGAGCGTCTGGAATGGGAAGCCCGCGAGCTGGCCAAAGCCGCCGAAGGGTATGACGGCAAAGTCGCTGAGGCCGCGGAAATCGCCCGCGAGGCCGCATCCGTACTGCAGGACCGCGAAGATCATCTGTCGCAGGAAACCGAGGATATGGCCCGTTTGGTGGCGCGCCACCAATCGGCGCAACGCTTGGTCGAGGACAGCCGCAAAACGCTGGCAAGGTCTGAGGGCGAGGAAGACAAAGCCCGTGCCGCTGTGAACGAGGCGCGCGATGCGCTGACTCGCGCCAGCGAAGCGTTTGAAACGGCGCAAGAGGGTGAGGAAAAAGCCCGCGAGGCAGCTGAGGCGGCAGAGGAAGCTCTGGCCGCAGCCGACGAACTGCGCAACGACACGCAAGCTCGCGAAGCCGAGGCGCGGGCTCAGCGATCCGAGGCCGAAGGCGAGTTGGGGGCCATCCGTGCCGAGACATCCGCTTTGGCCAAACTGGTTGAACGGGATACGGCCGAAGGTGGTCAGGTGCTGGACCTGCTGCGTGTTGAGCCGGGCTATGAAAAGGCGCTGGGCGCGGCTTTGGCCGATGATCTGCGAGCGCCTCTGGTCGAGGGTGACGGCCCGTCCGGCTGGGTGCAGGTTGCAGGTTATGACGCCGATCAGCCGCTGCCAGACGGGGTTGAGCCGCTGGCGCTGCATGTTTCTGGCCCGGACCGGCTAAGCCGTCGGATTGCTCAGATCGGTTTGATCGACGCGGATCAGGGCGCGCGATTGCAAGCCTCGCTAAAGCCGGGGCAGCGGTTGGTGTCTCGTTCGGGCGATCTGTGGCGTTGGGACGGTTTCCGTGCCTGGGCTGAGGATGCGCCAAGCGCTGCGGCCCTGCGGCTGGAGCAGCTCAACAAGCTGGAGGCGCTGAAGCAAGAGCTGACCCGAACGGAGGCGCAGGCCGAAGGCGCCCGCGCGGCCCATGAAGCCCTTTCGCAGCAACTGGCTGACGTGACCGAAGCAGACCGCCGCGCGCGCGAAGCACGTCGCGCAGCCGATCAGCGTATGGCTGAAACTGCACGTCAACTCAGCCGCGCCGAAGCTGATCGCAACTTGGCGCAAGGTAAGCTTGAGACATTGACCCTGGCGGTTGATCGCCACAAGGAAGACGCCATGTCGGCCCGCGCCCAACTGCGCGAGGCTGAGGGTGCTTTGACCGAGTTAGGCGATCTCGATAGCGCCCGCGCGCAGGTCGAGGACATCAAACAGACGGTCGAGGCGGCGCGGATCACGATGCTGACCCATCGTTCGACCCATGATGAGCTGCGCCGCGAGGGCGAGGCGCGCACCCGGCGCACGCAAGAGGTGACAAAGGACCTGAGCGGTTGGCGACATCGGTTGGAGACAGCTGAGAAACGTATCTCCGAACTGGCCGAACGCAAGGAAAGCTCGGAGGAGGAGCTGTCCGAGGCGATGGCGGCGCCCGGTGAGATCGCCGAGGCGCGCGAAGAACTGAATGAGTTGATCGAAGCGGCCGAAGCCCGCCGGGCCGAGGCTGCTGACAAGCTATCGGAGGCCGAAACTCAGCAGCGTGAGGTCGTGCTGGCCGAACGTGAAGCCGAACGTATGGCGTCGGAAGCCCGTGAAACCCGCGCGGCCGCCGAGGCACGTTGCGACGCCGCCAAGGAAAGCGTTGTTGCGGCGGCGGAACGTATCGCTGAGGATCAGCAGCTGACCCCGAACCAGTTGCTCAACCAGTTGGACGTGAACCCGGATCAGATGCCGGCGGCAGACGCACTGGAGGCAGAAGTAAACCGGCACAAGCGTCAGCGCGATGCGATGGGGGCGGTGAACCTGCGGGCCGAGGAAGACGCCAAGGAAGTTCAGGAAGAATTTGACACGCTGAACAGCGAGAAAGCCGATCTGGAAGAGGCGATCAAGGCCTTGCGCAGCGGTATAGCCAGCCTCAACCGTGAAGGGCGCGAACGCCTGTTGACTGCGTTCGAGCAAGTGAACTCGAACTTCGCCATGCTGTTCAAGCACTTGTTCGGCGGTGGGGAGGCCAATCTGGTCATGGTGGAAAGCGACGATCCGCTGGATGCCGGACTTGAGATCATGTGCCAACCGCCGGGCAAGAAGCTCTCGACCCTCAGCCTGCTGTCGGGTGGAGAACAAACATTGACTGCAACGGCGTTGATCTTCGGCGTATTCCTCGCCAACCCTGCGCCGATCTGCGTGCTGGACGAGGTCGACGCGCCGCTGGATGACGCCAACGTCACCCGTTTCTGCGATCTGCTGGACGAAATGTGCCGCCAGACCGACACGCGGTTCCTGATCATCACCCACCACGCGGTGACGATGGCGCGGATGGATCGGTTGTTTGGTGTGACAATGCAGGAACAGGGCGTCAGCCAGTTGGTTTCGGTTGACCTGAAGAAAGCCGAGCAAATGGTCGCCTGACCGCTCACCGCAACGTTATGACGGTTTGGCACTGTAGCAGGCTATGGTGGGCGCATGACCCGATTGTTCCTGATACTGTCGACCTTTGTCGCGACTCCGCTTTGGGCGGCTGAGTGGGCCACCAAGCCCGGTGATGTGCCCTTGAACAAGCAGGAACTGGCCGCTCTGGAGGGGCAGACGTTGACCTTCTATGACGACGGACAGTCTCGGTTCTCGGCGGGCGGAGCCTATTCCTATACCTATTCGGCAATCAACGGCGGCGGCACAGCCTATGGCACGTTCTCCATCGCCAATGACGGCAGCGTGTGCATCCAGTATCGAAATGGTTTCAGCCGCTGCGATCTCTATGTCCGCAGCGGTGAACGGTTGATCCTGATCGACGAAAAGGGCGATCGGTATCCGGTGCGACCCGAGTAACAGACCCACGTTTCAACATCAGAGCATTAGGGGTTCGGCGTCCGTTTCCGGGCAGCTGTCGGGTTTTCACCTCCCACGTTGCTCTTTGCCTGCAGTCATTTACGGTGTTCAACATCCGCGCAGAAACGAGGTGACGGTATGTTAGGCTTGGACGTGTTGGTCAATACGGCGAACATTTTCTATCTTTTGTCCTATTCAGCAAAAGACATTTTCTGGCTGCGTGTCCTGTCCGTCATCGGCGCCTGTTTGCTGCTGCCTTACTATTACCTGCAAAGCGCGCCGCTTTGGGCGCCCATTGGGTGGAATCTGTTTTTCACCGCAATCAATATCTACTGGATTATTCGAATAATGCTGGAACGCCGCCCTGTGCCTTTCACGGATGAAGAGCGGCATCTTTATGAAACCGCGCTTCGCAACTTTACGGAACAAGAGGCGTTCAAGCTCCTTCGGATGGGCACGTATGAGACCGTTCCATCGGGGACCAGCCTGCTTACACAAGGCGCCAAGGTTACTCAGCTTTCGCTCATCGTTGAGGGCGCTGCCAGAGTTGAGATGAACGGATCAAACGTGGACCAGCTGGGAAGTGACCGGTTTCTGGGCGGAACAGCATTTCTGAGCGACCACACCACGTTCACGGCCCCGGTGACGGTTGTGACCACCCGCGAGACGCGCATCCTCGTTTGGCAGTTTTCAAAGCTTGAGGCCGAGTTCAAGAAGAATACGAACCTTCAGATTTCAATTGAGGCCAGCCTTGGACTGGAGATCTCACGCTTTCTGCAATCGGCACGGCTGCAATTGCCGCAACCGGCACCATAGGGTGCCGATCGAAGCGTTTGAGTAGGCCCTATAATTGGTTCAGCAGGTCCACAGTCGGCCATGCATCTGCGGGCAGTCCCAAGCGCGCTTGTTCAGATTGAACCGCAGCGCGCGTTCCAGCCCCCAGAATCCCGTCGATTTTGCCCACATCGTGGCCACGCGCCTGTAGCTTGCTTTGCAGTTGCTTCATCTGAGCCCCCGAAAGCGCCTGCGCTGTGTTGCCTGCGTCATAGATCTGTGCGCCTTCAAGTCTTGTTCCAAAATAGGCGGCGGTCAGGACGTAGACAAAGCTCTGGTTCCATTCGAAATAGACGTCGAAGTTTGGATAGGCCAGAAATGCAGGGCCTTGATGGCCTTGGGGCAAGATCAGAGAGGCGGGCAAGTCACTCAATGATCCGCCGCGCGCCTGAACGCCCATTGCTTTCCATTCTGACACCGGGCGCGGTTTGCCGGGGCCCGACAGCGACCAGTCCATCTGCGCGGGGACTGTCACTTCTTGCAACCATGGTTCACCCGGTCTCCAGCCCAGATGCGACAACATCTTGGCCCCGGACATCAGAGCGTCCGGCGCCGAGGTTTTCAGCGACACCGTACCGTCGCCATCCCCGTCTACGCCATTTTCAAGAATGTCACGGGGCAGCATTTGCACCATCCCGATCTCTCCCGCCCAGGCACCGGTTGTGCGGGCGGGATCGAAATTGCCCTGATCGTACAGCTCGATTGCTGCGATAACCTGTGGCCGGAACAGCTCGGGACGGCGGCAGTCATGGGCCAGTGTTACCAGCGCGTTGCGGGTGTTGAAATCGCCTTGCACCGCGCCGTAGTCCGTCTCAAACGCCCAGAAGGCCAGCAGGACACCGCGCGACACGCCGTATTCCTGCTCGATCCGGTCAAACACGGCGTCGTATTTTCGAGACATGGCCTGCCCGCGATCAATGCGGTTTTGCGAGATCAGGCGACGCGAAAAGTCGACAAAAGGTTTCTGGAACACCCCTTGCGCCCTGTCAGCCTTGAGTACGGCACCGTCCTGCTGAACGCCTTTGAAAAAGCTGTCTACCGTGGATTTGTCGAACCCTTGTTCAATCGCTTCGGCCTTGAGGCCCTTCACGAAGGAATTGAACCCGCCGCCGCATTGGGCCAGAGCGGGAGAGGCAAAAAGGGCGGCGGCAACGATGCCTGAGAGAAAACGCATGTTCGGGTCCGTCAGAAAATGAAACTTGCCCCAACCCACACCGACACGAGGCCCAACGCAAGCCCCCAAACCTTCCACAGCATATCGCATGCGCGGAAAACTTCTGACGCGCCGATTTCGCGCGGGGCTTTGCCGTTGACCCAGGCCAGATCGCGGATCTGCCCGTCATAACTGCGCGGCCCAGCGAGGGCGACGTTCAACGCGCGCGCCATTGCAGCCTCGGGCCACCCGGCATTGGGTGAGATATGGCGGCGCGCATCTGCGACCATCTCGGACCAGCGCTCCCACTGGCCAGACAGGGCGACAATCATCACACAGGTCAATCGGGCAGGGATCAGGTTCAGCACGTCGTCCAGACGGGCTGCGGCCCAACCGAACTCGCGGTATTTTTCGTTGCGGTACCCGATCATGCTGTCGGCGGTGTTGACCGCCTTGTAGATCAGCAGCCCGGGCAGGCCAGCGATCAGGAACCAGAATGCAGGCGCGATGACGCCGTCGCTGAGGTTTTCCGCCGCGCTCTCGATGGCGGATCGGGCGACCTGCGCTTCGGTCATGTCCCGCGTGTCGCGTGAAACGATCATGGCCACTTTGGCGCGGCCCTCTTGCAATGAGGCCCGCAACCCTTCGCCCACGTCGCGGACATGAGATACCAGCGATTTCTGAGCCAAGAGGATTGCGCAGATAATGCCCTCGACCACCGGCCCAAGCAAAGAGAGTGCGCGGCCTAAAACCAACGCTCCGACGACCAGCAGAACCACAACCGCAGCTCCTTTCAGCCGCCGGTGCGTACCCTGATTCAGTCGCTTGTCCAGGCAGCCGATGACTTTGCCGATCACTACCGCCGGATGGCGGATGCGTGACCATAGCCAGTCGGGCTCTCCCAAGGCTGCGTCCAGACACATGGCGCAGACCAGAAGGAAAGCGGTGCTCACAGCGCGGCCTCCAGCCGATCCCAGCCGTCAGACGAGGGAAGGCCGAGGCGCAGATAGGTTTGCGAATAGGGGAAGACGCGGCTCCAGATATGGTTGCGGGCCAGCTTGTCTTGCCATGCCGCTGCGTTGTCGACCTCGTAAAGGCGGAACAGGGTGGTTCCACCGACCAGCGAAGCGCCTTTGGCTGTGACGATCCGATCAAGCCGATCAGTCGCTTGGCTTAGCTTCTGACGCGTGGCAACGGCCCATTCGGTATCTCGCAACGCCTGTTCGCCGATCCGCAGCGCGGGGCCGGAGACCGACCATGGCCCGGTTAGATCGTTCAGCCGCGAGATTAGATCAGGTTGACCGATCGCAAACCCCAGCCGTAGCCCGGCCAGCCCCCAGAATTTGCCGAAACTCTTGAGTACGAGCACTCCGGGCCGTTCAGCCATTTTGATCAATGAGGCATCAGGACAGACATCGCAAAAGCTTTCGTCAATTACGGTCAACGGTGCATCCACGTCAGCGGCATTCCAGATGCGCCCATCCGGGTTGTTGGGGTGCACGATAACGCGGGCTTCGGCTGGTCCGTCTGACTGTACGTTCCAACCCTGCGCTGAAAAGGCGGCCGCATGTTCGTTGTACGTGGGCGCAGTGATTTGCACGCGTCCAGTCGCTGCAAGAGCGGGGATTCGGGCGATAACTGCTGATGCGCCGGGTGCGGGCAATATTGCGGCGCTGCCCGGTACGGACCAGAAACGGCGCGCGGCGATGGACAGCCGTTCGAAAGCACCGTGATCGGGCAACGCCGCCCAATCCGACGAGGTCAGGCCCGACACAGCGTACGGGTGAGGATTGATACCGGTGGACAGATCCATCCAGTCCTCACGCGCACCGCCATATTGGGCGATTGCGCCGTCCAACCCACCTCCGTGGTCACGGGAGGCGCGAGGGTTCAAGTCTTGTTTGTGGCTTGCCATCGGGGTTCTCGCCGGAATTGCCTGTTTAGGCCCGCTTCAAGCGGATTTTTGCCGTTTGTACAAGCAAATCCGCGTGAGCAGCCCGGTTGATCGGCGTTGTTAACACTTTGTTAAGGAATAAGCGTGATCACAAACCACGGGGGTCGGCACCAGTCATTCTATCAAGTGCCGAGGTTGTTGCAAATGAAAGTACTGATTGTTGAGAGTAATCCCGACCTTGGTCGGGTCTGGAAAAGGCATCTGGAGAGGCAAGGTGCCGAGGTGACGCTTGTTGCCGGGCAAGAGGCGGCGATTCTTGCGCTTTATGGCACGGATTTTGATATCATTGTGCTGGATCTGGTTCTGGAAACCGGCAGCGCTCTGGCCGTGGCAGATTTCGCCAGCTATCGCCGCCCGGAAGCGCGTGTGATCTTTGTAACCAATACCACGTTCTTTTCGGACGGGTCGATTTTTGCCCATAGCCCGAATGCCTGCGCATATGTGCAAAGCGGTACGCCGCCAGAGGATCTGGCGGCGATGGTCGAACACTACGCAGCGGGTCGCTGACCGCGTCCATGAGGCTCCATGTAATCCAGCACCGGGTTCGTCGGGATGATGCGGTGCGGATTGATGCTGTCGTGGCTGTAGTGATAGTGGCGCACGATGTGATGCATGTTCACAGTCGATGCGACGCCCGGCCACTGGTAAAGCTCACGGGTGAATGCCCACAGGTTCGGGTAGTCGATCAAACGCCGCCGGTTGCATTTGAAATGCAGGTGATAGACCGGATCGAAGCGGATCAGCGTTGTGAACAGCCTCCAGTCGGCCTCGGTAATGCGGTTGCCCATCAGGTAACGGTTCGAGGCCAGCCGGTCTTCGAGCCAATCCAGCGTTTCGAACAGCGGGTTCACCGCGTCGTCATAGGCTTGCTGGCTGGTGGCGAAGCCGGATTTGTAGACGCCATTGTTGACGTTGGAATAGATGCGCGCATTCACCGCTTCGATCTCATCGCGCATCGCCTCGGGCCAGTAATCATCGGTGTTGCCGGTGATTCCGTCAAAGGCCGAGTTGAACATACGGATGATTTCAGAGCTTTCGTTCGAGACTATCGTCTCCTGCTCTTTATCCCACAGGATCGGTACCGTGACTCGACCGGAATAGGAGGGATCGGCTTTGGTATAGATCTGATGGGCATGGCTCAACCCATACAGAGTGTCACCTGTTGCGCCATGGTCGTCAGGCTCAAGAGTCCAACCCTGATCCAGCATGTCGGGATGTACGACGGAAACCGAGATGTGATCGCTCAGCCCTTTCAACTCGCGAAAGATCAGGGTGCGGTGTGCCCATGGGCAGGCATGGCTGACATATAGGTGATAACGGCCGGACTCGGCTTTGAACCCGCCTTTACCCGAAGGCCCGGAACTGCCGTCGGCTGTCATCCAATTGCGAAACTGTGCAGCGCTGCGTTTGAAGGCGCCGCCCGTGGATTTGGTGTCATACCAGGTGTCGTGCCATTTGCCGTCGACCAAAAGGCCCATCTTTCGTCCTCCGAATAGCGATTTGGCCAAACATAATGGGTCGTAGGCGCGGTTCCTACGCGAGCGCGCGCGCACGTTGCCTGCGCACATGCACAGTTAGCTTGGGATTTCTGTGCAACAAATTTAAATCCGAGCGCTCTCGTTCATTGGATTTTTACGATAAGGGCTTCACAATATAAGTCATTGCCGGGGGAAGGTTTTATGACGACATATATTTCAAAGGAAATAACGGCCGAACTGGATGCGGCGCGAATCGCGGGGCTGAAGAAAACCAGCCGCCTACGTGTTCAAATCAGCGACAATACCTACAAAATACTGAGATTGTGGAAGGATGGCTTTACGGTCGAGGCAGAAACCACGCCGCAACTGCGTGGGCTTGTCGACATCTATGATGGGGCCAATCACCTGTATCAGTGCCTCATCATCGCGGATGAGGAAGAGGCGGGTGAAATGCGCTATGAATTCAAGCGTAGCACCGCTGCCGCTGACAAGGCGCCGCTCGACTTTTATCGCGCGCCGGGCGCGCCGATCGCGCTGCTGGGGAATAAGGATTAGGGGCGGATTTCAACCACTGTGCCGTCGGGGGTTAGGCTCCAAAGGCGCTCCATTTCTGCATTCGACAAGGCAATGCAGCCTGCGGTCCAGTCACCGGGCAGCGTCAAACCGGTGACGCCATTTGGTTGTCCGTGAATGAAGATGTCGCCGCCAGGGTCAACGCCCTGACGATTGGCGCGCTCGATGTCCTGCGGCTGCGGATAATCAATCCCGATTGACAGGTGAAATGCGCTCTGCGGGTTGCGACGGTCGATCCTGAAAATTCCCACAGGTGTCTTGCCGTCTCCCTCTTGCTGCTTGTCGCCATCAGGCGCGAATCCCAGCGCAATGTCCGCTTGCAACACAACCGCGCCGTTTTGAGTTGCCGTTAGACGACGAGCGGACTTTTCGATCAAAATGTGGTCGATCCATGCGGCTTGCGGCGCCATAGGCGGCGCGGGAGGGCGTGGACCGAAACGGTGCCAGCCAAACCACGCCGCGCCCGCCACAAGGATAAGCAGCGTTATGAGGGCAAACCGACGCACAGCTTACTGTAGATCGGCAAACGCCAGCTTCAGCCGCGTGCACGCGTCTTCAACCCGTTCGCGTTGGGTGGCCAGATTGAACCGTTCGAACGTCTCACCACCTATGCCAAATCCGGGACCAGAGGATGTAGCGATCTTTGCATCCTCGCGCAGGCGGCGGACAAACTCGTCGTGATTCATCCCAGTACCTGAAAAATCGACCCAGGCCAGATAAGTGGCTTGCAATGGCATGGACCACAGGCCGGGGATTTCGGCGATGGCCGCATCAAAGACGGCGCGGTTGCCGGAAAGATGCGCGATCTGTTCGTCGACCCATGCAGCGCCCTCGGGCGAATAGGCGGCGGTGATCATGGCCACGCCAAGCGCGCTGGGGTCATAATCCAGCGTATGAATGCGGTGCCGCATCGCCGCGCGCAGCTTGGGATCGGGAATGATCATGTTCCCCGTCCGCTGCCCCGCGATGTTAAACGTCTTGGATGCCGCCGTCAGGGTCACGGTCCAGGAACGCGCGTCCGGAGCAGCCACATCCATCGGCACAAACGTGTTTCCGGGATAAACCAGATCGTGATGAATCTCATCCGAGATCAGGATCAGCCCGTTGCGCTCTGCAAAGGTAGCCACGGCGCGCAACTCATCCGGTGTCCAGACCCGACCCGACGGGTTCTGGGGCGAACACCACAGCAGCATCTTTTCCGACCCGTCCAGACGTTCCTGCGCATCGTCCAGGTCAATGCCGTAAGTATCACCTTGTCGAACCAACGGGCACTCAACGACGCGGCGACCGGTTTTGTTCACCTTGTGCGCGAACTCATGGTAAACGGGTGTAAAAATCACCACGCCGTCGTCAGGTTCCGTCCAGACGTCCAGGCACAGAGCGATTGCATTGCCCAAGCCTTGCGAGGTCAGGACCCAATCTGTGTCGATGTCCCAGTTGTGGCGGTTTTTCATCCACCACTGGACAGACCCCAGGTAATGCGGGTGCAGCCAAGAATAGCCGAACACACCGTGATCGGCTGCTTTGCGGACGGTATCGATGACGCAGGGCGCGGTTGGATAGTCAGAATCTGCCGTCCACATGGCCAGCCCGTCTTTTGGCGAAACGCCGTAGAGCTGCTCCATCTTGTCCCATTTTGAACTATTGGTTCCGCGGCGGTCGATCAGGTCGTTGAAAGTCATGTCTGCTCCATCTGTCGGATCGAAAGCTAGCCACTATTCCGGCGGGCGCAAGGGGGGCGTTGCGGCGCGGGACGGGATGCCCTAAATCAACCCCATGAAACGCAATATTCTGATCCATCCCGATCCCCGCCTGAAAAAGGTCTGTGCGCCTGTGGCCGACATCAGCGACGAGCTGCGCAAGCTGGCCGACGACATGCTGGAGACGATGTACGATGCCCCGGGCATTGGCCTTGCCGCGCCCCAAATCGGTGTGCTTGACCGGCTGATCGTGTTGGACTGCGTAAAGGAAGAGGGTGAGTCGCCGCGCCCACTGATCATGTTCAACCCCGAGATCATTGCGTCATCGGATGAAACCAATGTCTACGAGGAAGGCTGCCTGTCGATCCCCGAGCAATTCGCAGAAGTGACGCGTCCCAAAGTGGTTGATGTCGCTTGGATCGACCGGGATGGAAATGCGCAGCAGGAAACCTTTGATGGCCTCTGGGCAACCTGTGTTCAGCATGAGATCGACCATTTGAACGGCAAGCTTTTCATCGATTACCTCAAGCCGCTGAAACGCCAGATGATCACGCGCAAAATGCAGAAACTGAAACGCGAACAGGCCCGCGCATGACCGTCCGCACCTGCCTGCCATGGCCCGACCAGCGCCTGCGGACCAAGGCCGAGGATGTTATCGAGATCACGGATGAGATCCGCGCCATCTGGGACGATATGATCGACACGATGGAAGCGATGCCCGGTGTTGGTCTCGCCGCGACCCAGATCGGTGTCATGCTGCGGCTGGCTGTTGTCGATGGGTCGACCGAACGGGGCAAGGCGGTGCGTCTCGCGAATCCGGAGATCCTGCACAGCTCGATCGAACTGCGCGAACATGACGAGGCCAGCCCGAACCTGCCCGGTGTATCGGCCAAGGTGAAACGCCCGCGCGCTGTGACCGTTAAATACCTGAACGAACAGGGGATTGTGGATCGTCGCGACTTTGTCGGGATCGAGGCCACCAGCGTCCAGCACCAGATCGATCATCTGAATGGCCGGATGTATTTCGACCGGCTCAGCAAGGTCAAACGGGACATGCTGCTGCGTAAAGCGAAAAAACAGGGTTAAAGATGCGCGTCATTTTCATGGGTACACCCGACTTTTCAGTCCCGGTTCTGGATGCATTGATCGAGGCTGGGCATGAGGTTGCAGCCGTCTACTGTCAGCCACCGCGTCCGGCGGGGCGCGGCAAAAAGGACCGCCCGACGCCTGTCCATGCCCGGGCTGAATCGTTAGGTTTGACAGTTCGCCACCCGGTTTCTCTGAAATCGGCCGAGGAACAAGATGCATTTGAGGCGCTGAAGGCCGATGTGGCCGTCGTGGTGGCTTATGGCCTGATCCTGCCGCAACCCATTCTGGACGCGCCAAAGCAAGGGTGTCTGAACATCCATGCCAGCCTGTTGCCGCGCTGGCGCGGGGCCGCCCCGATTCATCGCGCGATCATGTCTGGCGATGCCCAGACCGGTATCTGCATCATGCAGATGGAGGCCGGGCTGGACACAGGGCCGGTTCTGTTGCGCGAGGCGACAGATATCGGCATCGAGGAGACCACCGATCAATTGCACGACCGCCTCTCGGTCATGGGTGCGAACCTGATCGTCGAGGCGCTGCGTGATTTACCCAACCTGACGCCCGAACCGCAGCCCGAGGTTGGCGTCACCTATGCCGCCAAGATCGACAAGGCCGAGGCCCGGATCGACTGGTCCCAGCCCGCGGTTGAGGTCGACCGGCGGATTCGAGGACTGTCCCCGTTTCCCGGTGCCTGGACCGAGTTTGAGGGCGCGCGCATCAAGCTGCTGGCGTCTCGGATATCCGAAGGGCAGGGTATGCCCGGCCAGGTTCTGGATGACGCCCTGACCGTCGCCTGCGGTACGGGCGCCGTAGACCTGTTGCGCTTGCAACGGGCGGGAAAAGGCGCGCAGGATAAGGAAACCTTTTTGCGGGGCTGGCCCATTCCGGCTGGCAGCCGCTTGTCTTCGGAGTAGCGCCCCATGTTCATGGTCCTTATGGGCACTGTCGTGATCGCCGGGATCGTCGGCTATCTGTCCGAGGCGACGGGCTTTACGCACAACGGATACCTGCCATCCATCATTATCTGTGTTGGTGGCGCATTTCTGTTCTATTTCGTGCGTATCATGTTCGGCATCAGTTTTGGCCCACCGGGCCTGAACGCCGTAATCTCATCCATCGGTGCGTTGATCATCGTGCCGACGCACTGGAGGAAGTGACATGCCCGTCATTGCCTTGATCGTCATTGGCGCCGCTGCAGGATTTCTGGCCACGCGCCTTATGCGGATCGAGGCGAATATTCCCACCACAATGCTGATCGGCATCGTTGGTGCGCTGGTGGGGGGATTCCTTTTGCGGGCGTTAATCACCGTGGCGGGTTGGCTGTCGGGCTTTGTCGGCGCGGTGCTGGGCGCCCTGCTGGTAATCTGGATCTGGCAGACTTACCTACGCCGCTAACCTCTTGACCTTTGGGCGGGTTAACGGCCAGATCGCCGGAACTTATAGCCCAATAGGTATCTCATGCCACATGATCTGAACCCCGGTGACGTTGCCCTGATGGGCGTTCCGCTGGATCTGCACTCGTCTTTCCTGCAGGGTCCTGCTTTTGCGCCGGGGCGTATCCGCGAGGCGCTGCATTCCGGTGCCGCCAATCTGACCGCCGAGGATGGCACAGATCTGAGCGCGACGGATCGTTTCAAGGATACCGGCGATCTCGACGTGTTCGAGATGGTGGGGCAGGAACCCATCGACCGGATTGAGGCCGGGGCAGCCGCCCGTATCGAAACCGGCGCACGGCTTTTGTCGCTGGGGGGCGATCACTCGGTGGCGTTTCCGCTGATCAAGGCCCATGCCGAACGGTATAAGGGGTTGAACATCCTGCATATCGACTCGCATCCGGACCTCTATGACAGCCAGCAGATCGGCCCGCTGGGCCACGGCTGCCCGTTCGCGCGCGTGATGGAAACTTGCCAGATCAACCGATTGGTACAGGTTGGCATCCGTACCATGAACAAGCATCAACAGGAACAAGTCGACAAGTTCGGAGTCGAGGTGATCGATATGCGAAACTGGCGGCCAGATCTTGAGATCAGCTTTGACGGCCCAGTATATCTGTCATTGGATCTGGACGCGCTGGACCCAGCCTTTGCGCCAGGGGTTTCGCATCACGAGCCCGGCGGATTAAGCACCCGTGAGGTCATCAACCTGATCCATCGGTTCGAAGGCCAGTTGGTCGGCGCGGATATTGTCGAGTTGAACCCGCATCGGGACCCCTATGGCATGACCGCAATGGTGGCCGCGAAGTTCGTCAAAGAGATCGGCGCGCGACTGTTGTCACGTTAATGACGTGGCGGGCGGCTTTTGTAGACCGGCAGTTGCCATCCGAACACCAGAGACCCTGCCCGCAAGGCCCAGCAAATCAGGGCGCAAGCTGCCAGCGTGGCCAGTTCGTCGAATCCAAGACGGTCTGCCACCACAGCGGCCAGCGCGCCGCTGAACGCGCAAGAGACATAAAGCTCGCCCTGTTTCAGGACCAAGGGCACCTCGTTGCAAACCACGTCGCGCATCAGCCCGCCCAGGCAGCCGGTCGTGACACCCATCAGCACGACGATCACTCCGGACTGGTTCATGGATAGGGCCGCTCCGGTTCCTGCTGCAACTGCGATGGCAAGCGCGAAGCTGTCCAGCCAGACCAGCAAGTTATACCGGCTTTCGACCATATGGGCGGTGAAAAATACCAGCACCGCCGCCGCTGAGGCGATCAGGATATAGTCGGGTTGTCCGACCCAGAACACCGGGTGCCGGTTCAACAGCAGATCGCGGATGGTGCCGCCACCCACCGCTGTCAGGCAGGCGATAAAGGCGAATCCCACAAGGTCCAGCTGCGCCCGGCTGGCAACAAGGGCACCTGTCAGGGCAAATACCAGAACCGAGGCGTAATCGAGCAGTGCAAGACCGCTCACGCCTGCGCCTTTTTGGGTTTGAAAGGGGCCATGCCTGCGCGCGCCAGCTCGTCAGCCTTTTCGTTTTCGGGGTGACCCGCGTGGCCCTTGACCCACTCCCACGTCACGTCGTGGCGGGTCTGTGCTTCATCCAGTCGCTGCCACAGATCGATATTCTTGACGGGTTTTTTGTTCGAGGTCTTCCAGCCGTTCCGCTTCCAACCAAAAATCCAACCGGTCACGCCGTTCTTTACGTAGGCGCTGTCGGTGACGACGGTTATTTTCGAAGCGCGTTCCAGTGTTTCAAGCGCACTGATCGCCGCCAGCAGTTCCATTCGGTTGTTGGTGGTCTCGGCCTCACCGCCGTTCAACTCGCGCTCTTTCAGGACGGTGTTGCCGTCCATTGCGCGCAAAAGCACGCCCCAGCCACCGGGGCCTGGATTACCCGAGCACGCGCCGTCGGTATAGGCAAACAACTCAGGCATGGGCAATCACCAGAATAAAGCCGTCATAAGATCCGGCCAGGCCTGTGCCCATGCCGGTTGTGATCCGGTCGATGGTGAATCCGGCCACGGCCAGTGCCTCTTCGATCTCAGTCTGTGAGAAATAGGTGTAATAGCGATCAAGATCGTCGCGGTGGTCTCCGGTTCCCAGTTTCAGACCGAGGAAAAAGATGCCCTTTGGCTTTAACGCACGATGAATGGCTGCCAGATGGCGCGGGAAATCCTCACGCGGCGCGTGCAGCAAGGAAAAGCTGGCATAGATGCCGTCATACGTGGCCACTTCGGTCACGTCTTCGAAGGTGCCCAGATATGCGTCCACACCGTTTTCGCGCGCGTGGTCCACAAAGGCAGGGGTCGCATCCAAGGCCCGCACCCGCAGCCCTTCGCGCATGAAAAACGAACTGTCTGCGCCGGGGCCTGATCCCAGATCCAGAACATAGCCCTCGGGCACAACAGCTTCGGCAAAGGCCATTCGGGCCTCGATCTGTTCGGGGGGCAGGGGAATGCTCAGATACTCGGCCACGCGCGTGGTGTAGGCGTCGATTGTCTTACGGTCGGTCACAGGTAAACTCCTACGGCAAGGCATAGTAGCACGATAACGGTAAGCAAAACGCGCAACCTGAGCCACCATGTGGGCGTCAGCCGCCAGTACGCGAAGATGGCGTCCAATATCAGCAATCCGGCAAATCCATACATAAGGTTGATGCCCGCTGTGACGGGGCCGCCCCCTGTCATGAAGAACGCCCACAAGGCCGGCAAAACTGACAGCACATAACATGTCGCCGCTTTGCTGCCCGAGGTTTTGGTGGCGAACCCCCAAAGGACACCGGACATGAAGCTAAGAATGACTGAGCCGTAAAACAGCTGAATATACGGCCCGACAAAGCGTGATCCGAGCGTCTGTCTGCCCCAGTCCTGCAGGTCGCCATTCAAGTAGGTCAGTGCGCCCCAGATGAATGGGATAAGGCCTGCCAGTGCGAGGATCAGCGGAGCCCTTGGCACGCCCCTCATGCGGGTTGCCTTAAGACGCGCGGGACTTTGAATTCGACGTTCTCGACGGCGGTTTCGACCATCTCGACGGTCACGTCGTAATGCGCGCGAAAGCCGTCGATCACCTCATTGACCAGAACTTCGGGGGCCGATGCGCCAGCGGTGATCGCAACGCTGGAAATTCCATCCAGCGCGCGCCAGTCGATGTCACCGGCGCGCTGCACAAGCTGGGCATAGTTGCACCCGGCGCGCGAGGCGACCTCGACCAAACGACGCGAGTTCGATGAGTTCGGCGCACCGACGACCAGCAGAGCGTCCGATTTCGGTGCAACGGCCTTGACCGCCTCCTGCCGGTTGGTGGTGGCGTAACAGATGTCTTCCTTATGTGGGCCAACGATCGCGGGGAACCTAGCCTCGAGTGCCGCGATTATGTCCTTTGTATCATCCACCGACAGGGTGGTCTGGGTGACAAAGGCCAGCTTGTCCGGATCGCGGACCTGAACCGTGGCGACGTCCTCTACGGTTTCAACCAGCAGGACTTCACCATCGGGCAATTGGCCCATCGTGCCAACGGTCTCCGGATGGCCTTTGTGACCGATCATGATCATCTGCAGACCGGCATCCGCGTGACGCTGCGCTTCGACATGCACTTTGGAAACAAGTGGGCAGGTTGCGTCGACATAGATCATTTCGCGTTGGGCAGCTGCGGTCGGAACGGATTTCGGCACACCATGCGCTGAAAAGATCACTGGACGGTCATCAGGGCATTCGTCCAGTTCCTCGACAAATACGGCCCCTTTGGCACGCAGACCATCGACAACAAATTTGTTGTGCACGATCTCATGGCGCACATAGACGGGCGCACCCCATTTCTGCAGCGCCATTTCAACGATTTTTATGGCCCGGTCGACACCGGCGCAGAAGCCGCGTGGCGCGGCGAGGTAGAGCGTAAGGGGCGGCTTGGTCATGTCACAGTCTCCATAGGCCACAGGTAAGTCTTTTCCCGGTCATGGTCCAGACAGGACGACGTCATTGATCTGACATGAATCAGTGCTAGCCAGTGGGTGTTTCAGCACCTGACTTTAGTTAAAGAAGCGCGGTCAGGCAGATAAAGCCTGACCGCGCCAATTTCTTCCCCCCCCCCCGGTAAGTGAGTGGCCGGGTATTACTGCCCACCTGCAGCGACGCTGCGGGGTTCCATTGGTACCTCGCGCGGAGGACGTCCGATCACGTCGCGCAGGTCCTCAAGCTCGATGAAGTTGTCTGCCTGACGGCGCAGCTCGTCCGAAATCATCGGCGGCTGGCTGCGAATGGTCGAGACGACCGAAACACGCACGCCCTGACGCTGCAGGCTGGCAATCAGCGGGCGGAAATCCCCATCGCCCGAGAACAGCACGATATGATCCACGCGCGGTGCCAGCTCCATGGCGTCGACGGTCAGTTCGATGTCCATGTTTCCTTTGACTTTCCGACGCCCCATGCTGTCGGTGTATTCCTTTGCCGGTTTCGTCACCATGGTGAAGCCGTTGTAGTGCAGCCAGTCAACCAAAGGACGGATCGGGGAATACTCGTCGTTTTCCAAAAGCGCTGTGTAGTAAAAAGCTCTGAGCATTTTGCCGCGGCGCATGAATTCCTGGCGCAGCAATTTGTAGTCGATGTCAAACCCCAGTGCCTTTGCGGCTGCATATAGATTCGAGCCGTCGATGAACAGCGCTAGCCGTTCGTCTTTATAGAACATAAATAGGTCCTTCCGGTATAATACAGAGCGCCTTGGTGTTACGTGAGTGGGTATTGGAAATAAGCGGCGCGCTGGTATTCCTATAATTAGGCCATTTCGGACGTATCGCAAGCATGCAATTCGCCGAATATAGGGAGTAGAATGCACAAAATCATGTCAAAAGCCGTTATCGCGCTGGGCGCAAATCTCAAAATGAGAGAATGGGAGCCCGAGGTGACACTTCAGAGAGCACTTGACGCGATTTTGCGTCAAGGGGTGGTGATTCGCGCCACCAGCCGCTTCTTCGAGACGCCTTGTTTTCCTGTGGGTGCCGGGCCGGACTACGTTAACGCGGCTGCATTGATCGAAACGGATAGGACGCCGCCCGAATTGCTGCATCTGCTTCACCAGATTGAGCATGAATTCGGTCGCGAAAGGGTGCAGCGCTGGGGTATGCGCACGCTGGATCTGGATCTGGTGTGTTATGACGATCTGGTACTACCGGACCGCACCGAGTTTGACCGTTGGCTGGCTTTGCCGACAGAGGAGCAAAAGCAAAAGGCGCCCGACCAACTGATCCTGCCACACCCGCGATTGCAGGACCGTGCTTTTGTGCTGGTTCCTATGGCCGATGTCGCCCCAGACTGGCGGCATCCGGTGCTGGGCCGGACAGTGACCGAAATGCTCGCCGACCTTCCTGCGGAGGATATTGCGGCGGTCACGGCCGCGTGATCGGTGCATTTGCAGCATTTCTTGCTTGTCAAGGCAAGGATTCGCCCTTAGATAAACCTCTTCCTGACATGGATTCAGTAACGGAGAGCGCCCAATGGCCCGCGTGACGGTTGAAGATTGCGTAGACAAGGTTCCTAACCGGTTTGAACTGGTGATGCTTGCCGCCCATCGTGCGCGCGAGATTTCCGCTGGTGCGGCGATCACCGTTGACCGCGACAACGACAAGAACCCTGTCGTATCGCTGCGCGAAATCGCCGACGAAACCCAGAGCGCGGACGAACTGCGCGAGCGCCTGATCGAGGCTAACCAGACTCAGATCGAGGTCGACGAGCCGGAAGAAGATCAGATGGCGCTGCTGATGGGTGCGGAATCGGACAAACCTGCCGATGACGACATGTCGGAAGAGAAGTTGCTGCGCGCTCTGATGGAGGCTCAAGGCCAGGGGTAATCCCCAAAGACGAAGGTGCGGACCGGATGATTTCTGCAGACGACCTGATTGCGCTGGTCCGCAACTACAACCCCAAGACGAATGCTGACCGCATCGCCCGGGCCTATGAGTTCGGCAAGCAGATGCACGAGGGTCAGTTCCGCCATTCCGGCGAACCCTATTTCACCCACCCCGTTGCCGTTGCCGCCATCCTGACCGAACAGCGTCTGGATGATGCGACCATCATTACGGCCCTGTTGCACGACACGATCGAAGACACCAAGGCCAACTACGGCAAAGTGTCCGAGCTGTTTGGGGAAGAGGTCGCCAAACTCGTTGATGGCGTCACCAAGCTGACCAACCTGCAGCTTTCCAGTCGCGAAACCAAGCAGGCCGAGAATTTCCGCAAGCTGTTCATGGCCATGTCCAAGGACCTGCGGGTCATTCTGGTCAAGTTGGCTGACCGTCTGCATAACATGCGCACCATCAAGGCGATGCGGCCGGAAAAGCAGATCGTCAAAGCGCGTGAGACGATGGACATCTACGCGCCGCTTGCGGGCCGCATGGGTATGCAGTGGATGCGTGAGGAATTGGAAGACCTCGCCTTCCGTGTCCTGAACCCCGAAGGTCGCCAGTCGATCATCCGCCGTTTCATTACCCTGCAGCGCGAAACCGGGGATGTGATCCACCGGATTACCGGCGATATGCGCCATGAACTGGAAAAGGCGGGTATTGAAGCTGAAGTTTTCGGCCGTGCCAAGAAACCCTATTCGATCTGGCGCAAGATGCAGGAAAAGGATCAGGGCTTCTCGCGCCTGTCCGACATCTACGGCTTCCGCATCATCACGCAGTCTGAAGAAGATTGTTACCGTACGCTCGGAGCAATCCATCAGCGATGGCGCGCGGTGCCGGGTCGGTTCAAGGATTACATCAGCCAGCCGAAATCGAACGGCTATCGCTCGATCCATACAACGGTCTCGGGACGTGATGGTAAGCGGGTCGAGGTGCAGATCCGCACCCGCCAGATGCACGATGTGGCCGAAACCGGCGTTGCGGCGCACTGGTCCTATCGTGACGGCGTCCGCTCGGAAAACCCCTTTGCGGTCGATCCGGCCAAATGGATTGCAAACCTTACCGAGCAATTTGACAGCGAGGACGATCACGAGGATTTCCTCGAAGCCGTCAAGCTTGAAATGTATTCGGACCAGGTGTTCTGCTTCACGCCCAAAGGCGATGTAGTCAAGCTGCCGCGCGGTGCGACGCCGATTGATTTTGCCTACGCCATTCACACCCGCATTGGTCACGCCTGTGTCGGGGCCAAGGTGGATGGCATCCGTGTCCCGCTGTGGACCCGGATTAAGAACGGGCAATCGGTGGACATCATCACCGCCGATGGTCAGACGCCACAGGTCACATGGCTTGAGATCGCAGTCACCGGCAAAGCGCGCACGGCCATCAGAAGAGCGCTGCGCGAGGTGGACCGCGAACGCTTTATCAAGCTGGGCAAGGAACTCGCGCGCTCAGGGTTTGAACATGTCGGCCGCAAGGCCACCGAAAAGGCGCTGGATACGGCCGCCAAACACCTGCGCCTGAAGGACCGGCACGAGTTGCTGGCGCGATTGGGCAGCGCCGAACTGACGGCGCACGACGTTGTCAGCGCGGTCTATCCTGAGCTTACGCAGGACGAGGGCGACGCCATTTCGCCGCGCCGCGCGGTGATTGGCCTAGAGCCCGGCCAGAAATTCGACCGCGCCCCATGCTGTCAGCCATTGCCGGGTGAACGGATCGTCGGCATCACGTACCGCGGCAAGGGCGTTGTGGTGCATGCCATCGATTGTGATCGCCTGACCGAATTCGAAAGCGAACCTGAGCGTTGGGTCGACCTGCATTGGCACTCGGGCACGCACCCGGCCGTCTACGGGGCCACCCTGGACGTCACTATTGGCAATGACGCTGGGGTACTGGGGCGCATTTGCACATTGATCGGTGAGAAAAAGGCCAATATCTCGAACCTTGAATTCGTGGACCGCAAACCGGATTTTTACCGTCTTCTGGTCAGTGTTGAACTGCGCGACCTGGAACAGCTGCATTCACTGATGCTGATGTTGGAGGCAGAAAGCGATGTTGCCGCGGTCGAACGCTATCGGGACAGGACCAAAACCGCCGTTGCGGCTGGCTGAGAAGGGGTGATCAGGAGTGGTTTTCAAGCGCCGAGATCGACGCTCGCCTGTCCAGATCGCGTCTGAGTTTGTCTATCCCAAGGGGGGATGGACGCGTGCCTTTCACTACGTCAAACACCGCGTCCGCAGGTTGCCGGACTCTCCCGAACGCATCGCGCGCGGGGTCGGGGCCGGGGTGTTCACGGCCTTTACGCCATTCTACGGCCTGCATTTTCTTTTCGCCGCGATTTTTGCGCGCCTGATCAACGGCAACATATTGGCCGCGCTCAGCGGGACGTTCTTTGGCAATCCGCTGACCTATGTTCCGATTGGGGTTGTCTGCCTGCAAACCGGCCATTTCCTTTTGGGCGACAGTTTTGAAAAGGAAGAAACCAAGGGCCTGATGGATAACTTCGTCGACGCGCTGGGTGACCTCAAGAACAACTTCTTTGCCCTTTTCACCGACCGCGTTGCCGATTGGCGCGGGTTGGACGTGTTTTACGACGAGGTGTTCTTTCCCTACCTGATCGGCGGCATTCTGCCCGGCCTGCTTGCGGGGGCGATCTGTTACTACCTCAGCCTGCCGCTGATCCGCACTTATCAACAGCGCCGCCGCGACAAGATCAAGGCAAAGTTTGAAGAAATCAAACGCTTGGCTGAAACAAATCCTGCCGTTCCGCAGTCGAATACCCTAGGCTCGGGCCAAGGGCTTAAGAAGGATTCGAGCGATGTCTGACAACCACCTACGTCTGGGCGTGAATATCGACCACGTGGCGACTGTGCGTAACGCGCGCGGCGGGGCCTATCCCGACCCGTTGCGGGCCGCCAAACTGGCCGAGGAAGCCGGGGCAGACGGTATCACCGCACACCTGCGCGAAGACCGCCGCCACATCTCGGACGCCGATATCGACGGTTTGATGGAGGTGCTTTCGGTGCCTCTGAATTTTGAGATGGCGGCAACCCCAGAGATGCAGCAAATCGCCTTGCGGCACAAACCGCACGCGGTCTGCATCGTGCCCGAAAAACGTGAAGAGCGTACGACCGAAGGTGGACTGGAGGTCGCGCGTGAAGAAAACAAGCTGGCCCATTTCATCGCACCCCTGCGCGACGCCGGCTGCCGTGTTTCGATTTTCATCGCCGCCGATCAACGCCAGATCGAAGCCGCACACCGCATCGGCGCTGAAGTGATCGAATTGCACACTGGTGCCTATTGCGATGCTCATGCTGAAGGTCACATGGAGGAGGCCGCACGCGAACTGGAAGCCCTGCGCGAGATGTCCGCCTTTGCCCATTCTCTGGGCCTTGAGGTCCACGCAGGCCACGGCTTGACTTACGACACGGTGCAGCCGATCGCGGCCTTTCCTGAGGTTCGCGAATTGAATATCGGTCACTTCTTGATCGGCGAGGCGATTTTCCGCGGCCTCACGCCCGCGATCAAGGAAATGCGCCGGATGATGGATGAGGCGCGGGCATGATAACGCCCGGTTTTGTCGCCATCTGGTTTGCCTGGCTGATGGCCGGGGGCTCTCCTGGACCGGCGACGATGGGGATCGCGGGTACCGCGATGAACGAAGGCCGCAAGGCAGGATTGGTTTTTGCGCTGGGCATTTGCGCGGGTTCTGCCGCTTGGGGCATCGCTGCCGCGCTGGGGTTGTCGGCAATTATGCTTGCCAATGTCTGGGTGTTCGAGGTGATCCGCTACATCGGCGTGGCTTATCTGGGATGGCTCGCGTTCAAAGCGTTGCGGCGGGCGATGACCTCGGACGAGGTTGCCTTGGGTAAACCTGTTACTGGCTCGCTACGCACCGTCTTCGCCAAAGGCGCAGCCATTCACCTGACCAATCCAAAGGCGATCCTGAGCTGGGGATCCATCTACGCGATTGTCGCTCCGAATGACGCGAGCCTTGCGATGTTGCTCGGCTACTTTTGTCTTCTCTACGCGGGCTCGCTGCTGATCTTCATCGGATATGCCTTCTTGTTTTCTTCCGAGCGCATGGTTCGGGCTTATCGCCGCGCCCGCCGCTGGTTCGACTTTGCGTTCGCCGGGTTCTTTGGGCTGGCGAGCTACAAAATTCTGACGGTACGGCTCTCATGATACTGGGCATCGGCACGGATCTTGCGAATATCGACCGCATTCAGGGCACGCTGGAACGGTTTGGCGACCGGTTCCGCAACCGGGTCTTCACTGAAATCGAGCAGAGCAAGGCCGAACGGCGCCACGACACCGCAGGCACCTATGCAAAACGCTGGGCCGCGAAAGAGGCGTGTTCCAAGGCGTTGGGCACCGGTCTGCGCATGGGGATTGCGTGGAAGGACATGGCCGTCACCAATCTGAAAACCGGCCAGCCGGTGATGCATGTAACAGGCTGGGCGGCGGAACGGTTGAAAGAGATGACGCCCGAAGGGTATGAAGCGATCATCCATGTCACCCTGACCGATGACCACCCCTGGGCCCAAGCCTTTGTCGTGATCGAGGCGCGCCCGCTTCACGATGCGCCCGCTCAGCCTTGACTCGCCCCCACCCGACACGCATGTAGCACCCCAACAACCTAACGACCGGAGAGCAGTATGGCCGAGGAAGCCAAAACAGGTAATGCCGTTTGGGAGACGATCAAAACCATCGTCTATGCCCTGCTGATCGCGGGCGTATTCCGTACGATCCTGTTTCAGCCTTTCTGGATTCCATCCGGCTCGATGAAACCCACTTTGCTGATCGGGGATTTCCTGTTCGTCAACAAGATGGCCTATGGCTATTCCTACGCGTCCTGTCCCAGCGTGATCGTCCCAAGCGTCGGCCTGAACATTGACGCCGAAGATATCTGTGGTTGGATGCAGAGCGGCGATAACACCCGTATCTGGGGGGGCGAACCGGAACGCGGCGACGTCATCGTGTTCCGTCATCCGGTCAGCGGCCGCGACTATATCAAGCGCTTGATCGGCCTGCCCGGAGACCGCATTCAGATACGCGAAGGCCAGATTATCCTGAACGGAACTCCGGTCCCGCAGAAACCCGATGGTGTGTTCACCGAGATTGCTGCTCCGCAAGGCTCGCAGGGACTGCGCCCGCGTTGCGAAAACGGACCGGTTGGCTTTGGCGGCGTGTGTGAAAAGTCGCGTATGATCGAAACCCTGCCGAACGGTGTGTCCTACGAAGTGCTGAACATCGGCAATCAGGCATCAGACAACACAGGCATCTATACCGTGCCGGAAGGCCACTATTTCTTTATGGGCGACAACCGTGACAATTCAAGCGACAGCCGCCTTCCGCAATCCGCTGGTGGTGTAGGCTATGTGCCCTACGATGGCCTGATCGGGCGGGCAGATCGCATTCTGTTCTCGTCCGCAGGCCGGTCGATGCTGTTCTTCTGGACATGGCGCGGCGACCGTTTCTTTAAGGCGGTCAATTGAAACTATCGTCTGAAATAAAGGCGTTCCAGCAGCGGCTTGGGTATGAATTTGCCAAACCCGAGCTGCTGGTCCGCGCGTTGACCCACGGTTCGGTGTCGTCGTCGACACGCCCCGACAACCAGCGGCTGGAATTTCTGGGTGACCGTGTTTTGGGACTGGTCATGGCCACTGCACTGCTGGAGGCCGACAAGAAAGCTTCGGAAGGGCAGCTTGCGCCCCGTTTCAATGCGCTGGTCCGCAAAGAGGCGTGTGCCGACGTGGCCCGCCAGATCGATCTGGGCGCGGTGCTTAAACTGGGCCGGTCCGAGATGCTTTCGGGTGGCCGTCGCAAGCAAGCTTTGCTTGGTGATGCGATGGAGGCGGTGATTGCCGCAGTATATCGCGATGCAGGTTTCGAGGCCGCACGCGACGTGATCCTGCGTCTTTGGGGCGACCGCATCCACAACGTCGAGGCTGACGCGCGCGATGCCAAAACCTCGCTTCAGGAATGGGCGCAGGCGCGGGGACAGAAACCGCCTTCTTATGTTGAGATCAGGCGTAGTGGCCCCGACCATGCTCCGGTCTTCACCATTGCCGCGCGTCTGCAGGATGGTACCGAAGCGCAAGCGACGGCCGGATCCAAACGTCAGGCTGAGCAAGCGGCGGCCAAGGCCATGCTGGCACGGTTGGACGCAGCGAACTAGGGGGCGGGTGGCGGCACCCCTTCGCGCTGTAATACCTTCATGACACTGACGATGGTCTTGGTGCTGACGTCGATTGATCCGGTAAGCGCGACTCCGATGCCGCCGTCGCCGATTTCCAACGTGCCGCCGCTATTATACCTGGGCGACAAAGACGCCAATTCCTGTGGCATGTCGGGCAGATCGGCGTCTTGCTTAGAATTGCATCGCCGGCTTTCAGAAAGATCGCGCGGGTATCCTGAAGAATCTTCGTCACGTCATCTGAGATCAGGCGTTGATCCGCAAGGGTCAGCTCCAAATCTGACGGTCCGAAGAACACACACTGATCCCTTTCGATGGCGAAAGCTGTGGTGGAAAGGAACAAAGCGAATGAGACGGTTTTTTCCTGCCGTTCGGGCGTCTGGCCAAGTGCCCGGTTGCACTTGAATGTGTCCAGCCCAAATCGCCCCTGTACGGAGATTTCCTGGCCGTTCGACACTGCGTCGATGGTGTCCAAGTCGATCTCTGCATTACACCCCTCCGCGAAACTGATGTCGGCAAGGGCGGCGGGCAGCGCGGCCTGGATTTTGCTCAAATCCAACAAGGCGTTGATGCCGATACGGGTAGGGGCCTGATCCGTCAATGTAAGGGTCAATTGGTAGGGCGCTTCGGTGTCCTGCAACGTGAGGGACTGAATAAAGTCCAGCGTGACGTCTTTTGCGCCCGCGTTAGAGCCCACTGACAAAAGTGCGCAGATCAATGGGATGAAGTGAGTCTTCAATTGTTGACCCCCAGCCCGCGTTTATCCTGCAGCAATGCAACAAGCTCCAATAACGTGGTCGAACTGGTGTCGACCGACCCGGTCAGTGCGGTCCCGATGCCGTCCGCGCCGATTTCTCGTATTCCGCCGGATGTGCAATTGGGGTCAAGCCCGGCGAGTTCCTCAGGCAGTTCCGGACAAACCGGGTTTTCGGCCAGAACTTCGACGCCTTTCTCCAGAATAAGCGCGTGCGCATTTTCAGAGATGCCGATCCAGTCGGAGACGGTGCCAACAAACCCCTGCAGGTCCAATTCGACATCCTCCAGACGCAAGAGGATGCAATTCTCCTAGGCGTCTGCGCCTGCTTTGACCACGACGTCAACGTTCTGGCCGAACAGCAGGACACCCCGGTAGTGCACCTTGGGATCGTCTGTGTCGCACGCATAGAACTTGGCCTGAAACTGTCCGTCGACGGTCAGGGCGTCGCCCTCTGCAGCTGTCTCGGTATCGGCCAAAGCGAATTTCTGTTTGCAGGTTTCTTTAAGAATGTTCGAAAAGTCCACGGCGTTTTTTTCCAACGATCTGAGGTCCAAAAACGCCTCTACCCCCAGTTGGGTGTCAGACATCTCGCTGGGAGTAAGGTATAGCGAGTAAGGGATGTCTTTTCCTTTGACCGACACGCTGTCGGTTACTTTGAAAGCGACGTCGTCCGCATGGGCTGTACCCGCCAGAAATGCCAATGACACAAGCGCGGCACCAATGTGCAGCGCTGCGGTGCTAAGGGCGACGCACCCTACGCGGATTGCCAGTTTTGTCAGCCGGTTCGTTCACAGCCCCCATTTTCGCAGCAGTTTAGCAGCTTTAGCCATAGGGGGCTGAGACTTTAACCGTTGAGTTACACGACCCGAATAAATCCGGTCAGCCCGGTCTTTTGATGTTCGATCACATGGCAATGAAAAGCCCAGTCTCCCGGGTTGTCGGCGACCAATGCAATTTCGGCCACTTCGTCCTTCAAAAGCAGCATTGTGTCTGTCACCAGCGGTGGCAGTTGGCGCAGGTTAGACCGCAGCGGAACAAAAGCCAGCCCGTGCAGGTGGATCGGGTGCAGGTTGGGGGATTCGTTTCGCAATCGAAGGATATAGCTTTTGCCCATTTTCAGCGTTGCCAGGGGTCCAACCCCTTGCGCGGCGTCACCCGGCCAGGGTTTGCGGTTGATGGACCAGAAGTTGTAGCCCAACGAGCCACAGAACCCGTTATTCGGCTCACCCCCCTCAGGTGTCCAGCCAAAAACAAAATCATGCACTTCGGCATTGGCCAGATCGGGTTTGGCGATGGGGTTAACGGGCAGAGGCCGCAATTCTTCCAAATCCCGCGCCGCTGATGCACCAATCGACCGCAATTGCGCCATGGCTTTGTGCGGCTGACCAGGGAGCTTGGCCATCAACGCGACGGCCTTGCCCTCATTTGCGGGCATCGCCACAGCAAAATCCACGCGCTGACCCGGACCAACCAACAGCGGTTCGTCGGCACTGGGCATTGGGACCTCGATCTCAAGCGGGTGTCCATCCCACGCGATGATCCGGGCATTGCCGCCCTCAAGATGCAGTTTGTAGATGCGAGCTGTGTCTGTGTTGACTACGCGTAGCCGCACCAGACTGCCTGTCGAATGCTCGTAGACAGGACTTTGCAACCAGTTGGCGGTATGCACGTTGCCGAAGGTGCCGGCCCGCGCCGCTCCACGCTGAGTGTAAGCCGGTAGAAAGGCTCCTTCTTCGTTCAGCCGGAAATCGCGCAGATTGATCACCTGTTCGCTGTCAAAGCCCGGATCCTCGGGCTCGGCAATCACCATGACGCCTGTCAGACCGTGGGCCATCTGCTCCATCGTCATGCAGTGCGGATGGTACCAAAAGGTGCCTGCATCTGGCGGGGTGAATTCATAGTCGAACAGCTCACCTTGACCCATCGGCATCTGCGTCAGGTAGGGCACGCCGTCCATCCCGCTTGGAATACGCAAGCCATGCCAGTGCATCGCGGTATAGTCCGGCAGCGTGTTGCGCACCGGCAGCCGCATGACCTCGCCTTGTTTGCCATAGAGAACCGGTGGAGGCGCGTCCGGAGACAGGCTGACCATCCCGGTCGTGACCGTATCGCGCAGAGCAAAGCTTGCCGGTTGGATCGTCAGTTCTTGAGCGCTTTTTGCCATTCCGAATCCGCCCAGACCCAGCGCGCCGACGGCGGCTCCGCCGCCTAAAAGGAACTCCCGACGTTTCATATTGTGCCTCATCATCTGAATGATCGCCTGGCTGGCATTGGCGCGGCGTTGCCCCCGCTTGCCACTGCATTTGCATGGCTGCAATGCGACAAAACCCTCTGGCCCGCCGGGGCTTTCTGCTATAGGGGTGCGCACTTGCAAACAGGATCGCCAGACACATGACCACACGCGCCGGATTTATCGCCCTGATCGGAGAGCCCAACGCGGGCAAATCCACCCTGCTGAACCGCATGGTGGGGGCCAAGGTTTCGATCGTGACGCACAAGGTGCAGACCACTCGCGCGCGTATTCGCGGCGTGGCGATGGAGGGTGATGCACAACTGGTTTTTGTCGATACGCCCGGCCTGTTCAAACCGCGCCGCCGGTTGGACCGTGCCATGGTCGCCGCTGCGTGGGGTGGGGCTGCGGATGCCGACGTCGTCGTGCTGATGGTCGAGGCGCATCGCGGTATCACGGAAGGGGTCGAGCGCATCCTCGAAGGTCTGGAAGAGATCGGCCAAGGCCGCACCATCGCTCTGGCCATCAACAAGATCGACAAAGTGCCGTCCGAAAAGTTGCTTGCCCTGACAAGTGAGCTGAACGCGCGTTACCCGTTTGCCGAAACCTTCATGATTTCGGCCGAGCGTGGCTATGGCGTCGATGATTTGCGTAAATGGCTGGCATCTGAACTGCCGGAAGGCCCATGGCTGTATCCCGAAGATCAGATTGCCGATTTGCCCCTGCGCATGATTGCTGCCGAGATGACGCGCGAGAAACTGACCCTGCGTCTGCATCAGGAATTGCCCTATCAGCTGACCGTTGAGACTGAGAACTGGGAAGAACGCAAGGACGGCTCGGCCAAGATTGATCAGGTCATTTACGTCATGCGCGATGGCCACAAAGGCATCGTGCTGGGGAAACGTGGCGAAACGATCAAGGCAGTCAGCCAAGCTGCTCGGGCGGAACTGGAAGAGTTCCTCGACCGCAAGATCCACCTGTTCCTGCAGGTGAAAGTCCGGCCCAACTGGCTGGAAGAATCCGAACGGTACTCGGAAATGGGTCTGGATTTCAAAGACGGCAACGCATGAGCCGCCTGACGGCTGAATTTTGGGTCCATGCCTATCTGGCGCGCCTGCGATTCCAGGAAATCCCGGCTTTTGTCGTTGCTCACGGTGACGACACGGCAGGCGCGGTTCTGGTTAAGCTCAACACTCTTGACGGACAGGCGGTCGCGTTTCAGCGCAGTTTTGATCTGATGAGCGGTGAGCGGAAATGGGTCGAGCTGTCCAGCGGCGCGGAGTCAGATGTGGATGACGCCATCACCCGTCAACGCAGTTTCGACCCTGACCTCTGGGTGGTCGAGGTCGAGGACCGGCAGGGGCGGCACCTGTTGGGGGAAGAAGGGCTGGAATAACCTCTACCACCCGGTCGATTTGCCTTTGACGTCATGCCCGGTTGCGTTGGGCGCGCCGCCCGCAAATTCTCGCACTTTCGCTGCAAACGTTTTGAAATACGGTTGTGCCTGCACATGCGCCAGCGTTTCGGCGCTGTCCCAGCGACCCCAGTGAATTCGGGAAACCCCGTCATCGGCGACCGCGACCTGATAGGTGAACTTGCCGGCAGCGTCCGGATCTGAATCGATGGCCGAAATGAAAGCGCTTGTCGTGGTCTCCCATTCGGTTTCGTCTCCATCGAAAGTATAAGTGATGGTGATACCTCGCATCGCGGCCTCCTGTTTAACAGCATTGTTAAATAAAGGATGGTGACGGCCTGTTGTCAAGCCAGAGACTTTCGCTGGCGGGTCTACAGCCGCGCTCGGACACAGCTTTACCCGACCAGCTCAACACCTGTTTGCCGTAGGACGTCTGCCAGTTTAGCTCCGTCTTGAACCGGCCCCGGTACCTCACGGTCCAGGGCGGTGAACATCTCGACGGCATGCGAGCCGCGGCCGCTGATTTCAAGCAATTGCGCGCCTCCAGGGCCGAATTTGAAACTGTGCACCATACCGGCGGGAAAATGGACCAAAGTGCCCTCTGTCGCGACTCTGGTCTCACCGTCGATTGTGAAATGTACCTCACCCTTCACGACGAAAAAGGATTCATCCCACGGGTGCGTATGCGGAGGCGGCCCATTCCCTTCGTGGCCATAATTCAGAGTAACGGCATAGTCACCAATCTGCTCAAGGCGCGCCAGCACCGTTATTTTGTCCCCCAGTACATTCAGAGGTTCTGGGTAATTGGACGGAGACGTAAAAAATGACTTCTTCATGTTGTGCTCCTAAAGGTGTCGAGGATGTGTCCCGCGCAAATCGATCAACAGCAAATATCAGGCTTTCGGCAGTTTAGCACAAAGGCCGCCGACAGGCTCTGCCACTGGAACAGGGTGCGCAAGCGACGGCGACGACACATTTCAGAATTTTGGTTCTTGCGTTGATTTGAACAAGCCCTGCGAAATGCTATCTGAAAGTGTGTGGCTATCCCTATCGAGTTGAAAAAGATGAAGTCTCTTGCTTTAATCTGCAGTTCCGCGGCTCTTGCTTTGGGCTTCATGTCACTACCTACATTCGCGCAACAGCGGCTGGGTTGGGTGTATCAGATCGACGGGCTGGCGGCCTATCAGGGCGACGCGAATCTGAGTGAGGGCGGGGATTTTTCGGCGAGCCGCGCTTTTCTGCGTACCACCGCGTTGTACAATTTCGATGGCGGGGCCTCCGCAGGACTGTCGGCCAGCATCGGCAGGTTTGACTACGACTTCAGTCAGGCGGGCAACCAGCCATGGCAGGATATCCGCGATATCCGGATTTCGGCGCCGGTGCGGTTTCGTGTGGGCAACACAGCGAGCGTTTTTGTGTCGCCGCAGATCAGGTGGGACTATCAGAGCGGTGCCGAGGCGTCAGACGGCAGAACCTATGGCGTTTTCGCCGGTATCGCCTGGAAATTAAGTGAAAGCCTGACTATTGGCCCGGCCTTTGGGGCGTTTTCACAGCTCGAAGATGACGACGTCGACTTTTTTCCGGCGCTGCTGGTCGACTGGGACATCAATGATCGTTGGAACCTGAACACCGGCTCGGGGATTGGGGCCACGCAGGGTCCGGGCCTGACCCTCAGCTATGCGCTGAATGACACTATGAACGTTGCCCTGTCAGCGCGGTCAGAGAGAGTTCGATTCCGGCTCGACGAGGAAGGGCTGGCACCGAACGGAGTTGGCGAAGACAAGAGCATCCCCGTGGTTCTGTCCTTTGGCTACAACCCCAATCCCGGCGTCTCGCTAAACGTGTTCGCGGGGGCCGATTTGGATGGGCGCCTGACGTTGGATGATGCGAATGGCACGGAACTTAGTCAGCAGAGCTATGAGACAGCTCCACTAGTGGGGGTGGCATTCCGGGCCCGGTTCTAAGTTCAAGGACCCTTGCAGATGCGCACGCCTTGCGATCTGTTGCGCTGATAGGCCGAACCTCAGGGGAAAGGAGCCTGATTTGGACTGGCGCGATCACGGCATCCTTTTGACCACTCGCAGACACGGTGAAACCGCGGCGATCATCGAGGTGTTCACCGAAGATCACGGCCGACATGCCGGCGTCGTGCGCGGGGGCACCAGCCGTAAGGTCGCCCCGATCCTGCAACCAGGTGCGCAGCTGGATGTGCTTTGGCGCGCGCGGTTGGAAGAACATCTTGGCACCTTTCAGGTTGAGCCTTTGCGTTCGCGCGCTGCAGCCGCGTTCTCGGGGAGGATGGCACTGGCAGGGCTGAACGCAGCCGTAGCGCTTTTGTCCTTTTGCCTGCCAGAGCGTGAACCACACCCTGCGATCTACAAGCAGACCGAACAGTTGATGGATCTGCTGGGGCAGGACGAGATTTGGCCGCTGGCCTACATGCAGTGGGAGTTGGCGCTGCTGGAAGAGCTGGGGTTCGGTCTGGACCTGTCGGCTTGTGCCGTTACCGGGGCCACCGACGGCCTGGTCTATGTTTCGCCAAAAACCGGACGCGCGGTCAGTGCCGAGGGCGCCGGGGAATGGGCAGACAAACTATTGCCTCTGCCGCCATGTCTGCGCGGCCAAGGGACTGCGCCGGATACCGAGATTGCGTCAGGCCTGAAGACAACTGGGTATTTTCTGGAAAACCACCTGGCACCGTCATTGGGCCACCATCCCTTGCCCGAAGCGCGGGCAAGGTTTGTGGACCAGTTCACTCGGCGGCTTTGAAAACCATTTCGTGCCCGTCTTCATTGCGCAGGACCAGCACGTCACCGGACACTTCGGATTGGGTCATCGCCATGAGGGCTGCGAAGTAAAACCCCTCGGCCTCTAACCCGGCACAGGCGGCACGGGTGGCGCTGAGGTCCTGAATCTCGAACCACGGATAGGGCGCGTTTAAAATACCACTGTAGCTGTTACAGGGGGCATTCCCGGCGATTTTGCCTTCCTCCGGGAATTGCAATAAAGCGCTGGCCTCAAAGGACTGCCCATCTATTTCCTGCAGGACCCATGTTTGGTCCGCCGCGCCATAGGCTGCAACGGATTCGTCCTTGTCGCATTGAAACAAGGCAAGCAGGGGCAAAGTCAGGATCAGGCGCATGATATGGGTGTCTTAGCTGTTTACTGGCACGAAGGGAACTTTAGTAGGGTATCGCGCCGTTCAGCAGCTCTTCGCGGACTTCCAGGCGGGGACGCCAGTTGTACCTGGTGTCTTCGCGCACCAGATCCCAGTACAGCGCCCCGCTGTTGCGCCATGGGTCAAGGATGATGCCGTCAAGCATCGCGTCTCCTTTGGCGCTGATCGCCGCCGAGTGGTGAATGATCCGGAATGCGGTCGGGGGTGAGGTGGCCCAGTGCACGTCCAGAGTTCGGAAGTTTTCCTGCTGAAGGCGGCGGGTCATGGCCTGCGCCCAATCATTGCACAGACCCTTCTCGCGGAACCCGTTAATGACCTTGGCATTATGAACGATCGCCGGATCGGTGACGTTCCAATCCCGCTTTAGCTGTTGGGAGTATGTGTAGGTGATCGTGGCGGCCTGTTGCGCTTCAACCGGATCGACGTTGGGACCAAGAGCCTCAATCGCAAGCGCCAATGCATCAATATCGCTTAGACCTGCGGTCGGCTGAACAGTGGCGCAGCCGCCTAGGGCAAAGGTTGCGAGTGTCGTCCAAAGCGCAAAGATAAGTCGGGTCATTGTGTGCACACCATTCCCAGGGTCCGGTTTATTTCCCAGCGTGGCGTAACGGGGTTCGGACCGAAAGCAAAGGGGGAAGTTTCCCCACCGTGGGATCAGAAGCCGTCGCGGCAGTATTTGCACAAAATGAAGGGAGGGTTGCGTGAAAAGCTGCCAACAAAAGAAAGACCCGGCACAAGGCCGGGTCAGTTGGGGAAACGGGATACCGAAGTCCGGTTAGCCCAGCAAACGCCGTGCAATGACCTGTGCCTGAATTTCGGCAGCCCCCTCAAAAATGTTCAGAATGCGCGCGTCGCACAGAACGCGGCTGATCTTGTATTCCAATGCGAAACCGTTGCCGCCATGGATCTGCAGACCGTTATCCGCCGCAGCCCATGCCACGCGGGCACCCAACAGCTTGGCCATGCCGGCCTCAAGGTCGCAGCGCTGTCCGTGGTCCTTTTCCCAGGCCGAGAAATAGGTCAGCTGACGCGCGATCATGATTTCGACCGCCATCATGGCCAGCTTGCCGGACACACGAGGGAATTTGATCAGCGATTTGCCGAACTGCTTGCGATCCTGCGCGTATTGCATCGCGATATCCAGAGCGCTTTGGGCGACGCCGATGGCGCGGGCGGCGGTTTGGATTCGAGCGGACTCAAAAGTCTCCATCAGCTGTTTGAAGCCTTTGCCTTCCTCGCCGCCCAGCAGGTTTTCGCCTTTGACTTTGAAACCATCAAAGCCCAGCTCGTATTCTTTCATGCCACGATAGCCCAGAACCTCGATCTCGCCGCCGGTCATGCCGGGGGTGGGGAAGGGGTTGTCATCGGTGCCCGGCGTTTTTTCGGCCAGAAACATCGACAGACCGCGGTGATCCGTCGTGTCCGGGTTTGTCCGTGCCAGCAGGGTCATCACATGGGTCCGTGCTGCGTGGGTGATCCAGGTCTTGTTGCCGGTGATTTCGTAATCACCGTCAGCATTCTTGACCGCGCGGGTGCGCAGGCTGCCAAGGTCCGATCCGGTGTTTGGCTCAGTGAAAACAGCAGTCGGCAGAATTTCGGCGCTGGCCAGTTTCGGCAGCCAGTTGGCTTTTTGTTCGTCGGTGCCGCCTGCGATGATCAGTTCGGCCGCGATCTCGGACCGCGTGCCCAATGAACCCACGCCGATATAGCCGCGCGACAATTCCTCGGACACGACGCACATAGACGCCTTGGACAGGCCGAAACCGCCGAATTCTTCGGGGATGGTCAGGCCAAAGACGCCCATCTCGGCCAGTTCCTCGATGACTTCCATTGGGATCAGCTCATCCTTGAGGTGCCATTCGTGCGCGAAAGGTTCGACCTTTTCGACCGCATAACGGCGGAACTGGTCGCGGATCATCTCAAGCTCTTCGTCCAGACCCGAGGCGCCGAACATGGTGGCGCCAGCCTGATCTTCCATCATCTCGACCAGACGGCTGCGAGCAGCCTGCGAGTTGGCCTGCGCCATCAGCGTTTGAATTTCGGAAATCTGGAAGCCGGACAGAGCGTCCCAGCCCAGACCCATATCCTGAAGGCGTACGACTTCGCCCTGATTCATGGGAATGCCGCCAGCGACCTGATGCAGGTATTCGCCAAAGGCGATCTGGTGCAGCAGTTGCTCGATCTCGCCAAACTTGCCGTCGGCTTCCAGCGCCTCGGCCCAGCGTTGCATCTGTTTCAGAGACTGAGAGTAGGTGGCCAGCCAGGACAGGCCGTGGGCCGCCGTCTGGTTGGCCTCGATCAGGGCACCTGAGACCCGGCCATCTGCGGAAACCATACCGCGAACCGACTCGCGCGCGCGCTCGAACACTGCCTCAACGGCGGGTACGGCCGCACGGGTCAGCGTCAGAAGATCGGGCAAAATCGCGGTTGTCGTCATCTGGGTCATATCCTGTCCGTCATGGGCCATGAATCGTGTCCTTCTTTCGTGTCGTCTGGTCATATCATGCTGCACGTGCAGCGCAACAAAAATACGTATTATGTGGCGAAAAAGTTCTAAAATTGCTTTGACGTTTTTGCAGTGCAGCGCCCGCCAGAGGTGATATCACGGGGTCATGACATTGTTTTCCATAATAACTCTGCACGATCTTCTGTTCGCCATGGGCGTTGCCTTTCTGGCGGGCTGGGTCAAAGGAATAGTCGGCTTTGCCATGCCGATGGTGCTGGTGTCCGGGCTGAGTATCTTCCTGCCGCCCGAGCTGGCCATTGCCGGGCTGATCCTTCCGACACTTGTAACCAATGTCTTTCAGGCCTTGGGGCAGGGCGTCCCTGCCGCTGTGTCATCGATCAAGCAGTTTCGTATTTTCCTGATCGTCGGGTTGGTGTTCCTTCTGGCGGGGGCCCAACTGGTCACTCTGGTGCCGACGTCGACCTTTCTGTTGATGGTCGGCATTCCGGTCGCGTTTTTTGCGTTGATTCAGGTGTTGGGGGTGAAGCTTGTACTGGAACAACCTTCGGCCCGTATCGAGATCATCATGGGGGCGGTGGCAGGCTTCATTGGGGGTATGTCAGGCATCTGGGGACCGCCGACCGTTGCGTATCTGACGGCTTTGAATACTCCAAAAGCGGTCCAGATGCGTGTTCAGGGTGTCATTTACGGCCTTGGCGCAATTGCGCTGGCACTGGCGCATCTGGGGTCGGGCATTCTGAGGGCCGACACAGCGCCATTCTCCGCGGCTCTGATCGCGCCGGCGGTAGCCGGAATGTGGGTTGGGATGCAATTGCAGTCACGGATCGACCAAGCGCTGTTTCGTAAGGTGACGCTGATGGTGCTGCTGGTCGCCGGTTTGAACCTGCTCCGCCGGGGGCTGATGGGTTAACCCCTGCTGTCCACAAAACGGAGCGTGTAATACAGCCCGAGCATCAGAAAAAACAGCCCCGAAATATCGCCGATCAAAAAGGCAACGTATTCCACTTTTGCGCTGCCGAATGCCATGTTGGTCAAAGCGGAAACAAGGAAGGACGTGACGACGCCCACACCCATGACGCACAACCAGCAAGGCTTTCGGTCGGGGCTGGGAAACAGATCCCAGCCTGCCCATTTGCACAGATAGAAAACGGCCGGAACAGTTGTTACAGCGATGACGATCGCCAGCAATCGGCTGGGTAGAAAGACATCGGTGCCGCCCAGAAACGCAAAAACGATGAAGACCCCGGGCAGCAAGGCGAAAATCGCGCGCCAACCCAGTAGCCACGCTGCCAACACACGCACGCCATGGGGTAGAAACAGAAGACTGGCCCGGCTTGGGTATTCCGGAAAGAACACGTTTTGAAGCGGCATCAGGACCTCGAAGGTGAGGTATGATGCAACTGCGTAAGCCAATGAGGCAAAGAAAGTATCAGAGGCCCATCTGCGCACGGTGTTCAGCCATCAGTGCGCAGGTTGGGCGCATCATTTGGGCGCATGAACGATATACCGTCCCCGATTGGCGCTGCCGCTCTGAGACAGGTAGCCCTTTTGCACCAACGATTTCAGCGCACGGAAAAATGTCGGACGCGAAACGCTTTGGACAAGAGTGTGCTCGATCAGACCGAAGGTGCGGACTTCCTGATCAGCTTTGGACAGTTCTTCGGCCGCGTAATAAATGTCACGCTCAACCGGAGAGAGTTGCTCAAGGCCCAGAGTCCGTTCCATACTCTGCATCAATTTGCGAAGTTCGGTCAGTTTCGAGATTTCCGTCATTTCTTTTTACCTGTTGTTTTCCTTGTCGTCTTTCGCGCGTGAGCGAAAGTGAGCAGCTCGCTGAATCTCAATGATATGCGGCGCGTCTCATATTGACACCCATCCCCGATGGATTACACTAGATAGTTGATTAGGTTGCTCAAATCGCGAATGTGAGTGCGCGCTCATGAGTAGCCCCAAGGTCTTTTTACTTCCCGCCCGGTGCGCAAGCGCCGGGCTCATTCATCATAATGACATCCGGAAATACTCTAATCAGACGGGTCGGGCAATGTATTTGTATATGCATTGTGCATTATACAACTATAAGGTGATAACCTAGTTTCTGCTCGCCTGGGGCAAAGAAAAAAGGGGGCGAGACCGCCCCCTTTTGATTTAGCCGATTGCTACGGCTTTGATGTCATCATCAATAAAGGGCAGATATTGCTCAAAGTTCTCCGCAAACATCTGCACCAGTTTCTCAGCCTGCTTGTCAAACGCTGCCTGATCATCCCAGGTGCGGCGCGGGTCCAGCAAAACTTCGGCGACGCCAGGCACCGAAACAGGGACGTCAAAGCCAAAGTTGGCATCCTTGCGGAACTCAGCATCACGCAGTGATCCTTCCAGAGCGGCGGTCAGCAGGGCGCGAGTGGCGCGAATCGGCATCCGGCTGCCAACGCCATAGGCACCACCGGTCCAGCCGGTGTTGACCAGCCAGCAGGTCGCACCATGCTGGGCGATCTTGTCGCGCAGCAGGTTGCCGTACTCTTCCGGACGACGCGGCATGAATGGTGCGCCAAAGCAGGTCGAGAATGTCGGCTGAGGCTCGGTGATGCCACGTTCGGTGCCGGCAACCTTCGAGGTGAAGCCTGACAGGAAGTGATACATCGCCTGCGCCGGTGTCAGCCGTGCGATCGGAGGCAGAACACCGAACGCATCACAGGTCAGCATGATGATGTTCTTCGGGTGTCCACCCAGCGCACTGCTCGATGCGTTCGAGATGTATTCCAGCGGGTAGGCGCAACGCATGTTCGCTGTCAGCGAGTCGTCTTCGAAATCCAGCTCTTTGGTTTCGGGGTCAAAGACCATGTTCTCGATCACCGTGCCGAATTTGCTGGTGGTCGCGTAGATCTCGGGTTCGGCCTCGGCGTTCAGGTTGATGGTCTTAGCATAGCAGCCGCCTTCGAAGTTGAAGGTCCCACGATCCGACCAGCCGTGTTCGTCGTCCCCGATCAGGGTGCGCGATGGGTCGGCCGACAGGGTGGTCTTGCCGGTGCCGGACAGGCCAAAAAAGACAGCTGTGTCGACCGGATTGCCAACGGCATGGTTGGCCGAGCAGTGCATCGGCATCACGCCTTTTTCCGGCAGCATGTAGTTCAGCAAGGTGAAGACCGACTTCTTGTTTTCACCCGCGTACTCGGTGCCGCCGATCAGGATCAGTTTGCGGTCGAAATTTAGCGCAATCACCGTCTCGCTGCGGCAACCGTGCTTGGCCGGGTCGGCCCGGAAGCTGGGGCAGTTGATGACGGTAAAGTCCGCAACGAACTCTTCCAGATCCTCCCGATCGGGGCGACGCAGCAGGTGGCGGATGAACAGGTTGTGCCAGGCCAGTTCGGTGACCATGCGCACATTGATCGAGTAGGCCGGATCGGCACCGCCAACGAGATCCTGCACGAAATAGTCACGACCCTTCATGTGCTCGAGCATGTCGGCATACAAGGCGTCAAACCCTTCGGGGGTCATCTCGGCGTTGTTTTCCCACCAGATGGTGTCCACGACGCTGTCAGTCTTTACGACGTGCTTGTCCTTGGGCGAACGGCCGGTGAATTTGCCGGTGGTGACCAGGAAAGCTCCGCCATTGCCAAGGGTGCCTTCGCCGCGCTTCAGCGCTTCTTCGATCAGCGCCGGTTCCATGAAGTTGTAATAGACATTGCCCAGACCCTCGATGCCCTGATCTTCGAGGCGGAATTGCGGGTTAACCCGTCCAGATGTCATGCGTTTCTTCTCCTGTGGCGGCGCGCCGGCGGTTGGGCCGGGGTGCGCTCTTGGGGCAGTATACCGGGAAAAACCGGCGGATGGGCGGGTCTTATCACGGTCGTTTGGGGCATGAACAGCGCGGTTTGACCCAGTTAGCGCAACCAAGTCAAAGTTTAGCGCCACCACGGATTTCCTGCCGGAAAACAAGGCGCTTTTACGCGCGCATTAACGGCTTTTTTGCCGCAGCTGTGTGACAACAATCGCACGAATCGCAGATACGGATTGATTCGGGGCCGTAAAAACGCCAAAGATGCCTTACTAATAAGCGAATTATTGCGTGAGTGAGCAGGAATAGGGGTTAACCCGATGTCGAAGATTGCATTGGTGGACGACGACAGAAATATTCTGACGTCCGTTTCTATGACGCTCGAAGCCGAAGGGTTCGAGGTCGAGACTTATAACGATGGGCAGGCAGCGCTGGACGCTTTCAACAAGAAACTGCCGGATATGGCCGTTCTGGACATAAAGATGCCGCGGATGGACGGGATGGACCTGTTGCAGCGGCTGCGGCAGAAAACACAGATGCCCGTGATTTTCCTGACATCCAAGGATGACGAGATCGATGAGGTTCTTGGTCTGCGGATGGGTGCGGATGACTACGTCAAGAAACCCTTTTCTCAGCGCCTGTTGGTCGAGCGCATTCGTGCGCTGTTGCGCCGGCAAGAGGCGACGTCGGGCGATGTGACTACGGCCAACACTGGTGACGCCAAGGTTATGGAGCGCGGCGATCTGCGGATGGATCCCCTGCGCCATGCTGTCAGCTGGAAGGGTTCGGACGTTTCTTTGACAGTGACCGAATTCCTGCTGTTGCAGGCGCTGGCGCAGCGACCGGGCTTTGTCAAAAGCCGCGATCAGTTGATGGATGTGGCCTATGACGATCAGGTCTATGTGGATGACCGCACGATCGACAGCCATATCAAACGCCTGCGCAAAAAGATGCGCGCTGCAGACCCGGAGTTCTCGGCGATCGAAACACTGTACGGAATTGGGTACAGGTACAACGAAGAATAGGCGTGGCCACATACTAGGGGTAACCGGGTCTCGTGCGCGATACCGAACAAGCCAGCGAATTGCGGGACGGCGATGTCGTTCTGGGGGATGATTGGGTCATCCCGCAGGATCCCGAGTCGGCCGAGCTGAGGGCATCGCGCCGTCGCCGCAACCTGTTCGCAATGCGTGGCTCGCCGCTGGCCCGCAAGATCATCACTTTCAACCTGATCGCGTTGGTGACTCTGGTGACAGGGCTGCTTTACCTTGACGATTCAAGGGAAGAGCAAGTTCAGCAGACAGCTCGCAACCTGATCGGCGACGCGCAACTGGTCAGCAACGTGTTCGAAGCACAGTTGCGGCAGAAAGCGTCAGATTTGTCCCAGGGTGCAAGCGCGCTGGACGTGAAGGATACACTTGAGGGCCTCAGCCTTCCCGCAGGGGGCGAGGTCTTTGTCTATGATGCTCGGGGAACACTGATCGGTTGGGCGCGCGGGGCGGCCTCGCAATCATCGGAACTGCTGATGTCCGAAGCAGAACTTCAGACCGGTAGTACGCTGATCAGCGACGCCCTGAACGCTGTCTGGACCGGTTTGTCACGCGTTTTCACAGGTGCTGAACCCAGCGACGCGCCAACGCTAGCGCAAAGGGTTCAGTCCATAATCCCCGAAGCCCTTCAGGGTCATATGCAGGTGCAGGCGGTCAAGGATGACTTTGGTGAAACGGTAATTGTAGCTGCTGCTCCGATTCTGCAGGATGGCGCTGCCGTTGGCGCTGTTGCAATGGCCGGACCATCCGGAGAAATCGACGCACTGGCCCGACGCGAGCAAGAACGCATCCTTCAGATGTTTGTTGTCGCGCTGCTGGTCTCGATCGGGCTTAGTCTGGTTTTGGCGTCGACCATTGCGAACCCGCTGGCTGATCTGGCCGCCGCTGCTGAATTGGGCAAGGATCGGGGGGCTGGCGTGAACCCTGGCCGTATCCGCATTCCAGACCTGACCGCACGCCCGGATGAGATTGGCCTGCTAAGCCGGTCCCTGCGCGGCATGGTCACCGCGTTGTACAATCGGATCGATGCGAACGAACAGTTTGCCGCCGATGTCGCGCATGAGATCAAGAACCCGCTGGCCAGCCTTCAATCTGCGGTGGGAACGCTGCGGATGGTCACGCGTGAGGACCAGCGTGAAAAACTGATGGGCGTGATTGAACATGACGTGCGTCGGCTGGATCGTCTGGTCAGCGATATCTCGAACGCATCACGTCTGGATGCCGAACTGGTCAAGGAAGAAGAACAGCCCTTTGACCTTGTGAAGCTGGTCGGCAATATCAGCCAATATCTGGGTGAAGAGGCGCGGGCCAAGGGCATCGACTATATCACCGACTTGCCCGCGGATCCGATTGTAATCAATGGGCTCGAGGCACGGCTGGCGCAGGTCTTTGTCAATCTGATCACCAACGCGACTTCATTTTGCGAGGAAAGCGACGCGATCCGTGTTTGGGTTCGGCGGAGGGAAAATCGGGTGTTGGTCGTGGTCGAAGACACCGGCCCCGGTATCCCCGAACAGGCTTTGACCAAAGTCTTTAAAAGGTTCTATTCACAGCGCCCAGCCGAACATTTCGGCAATAACTCGGGCCTTGGGCTGGCGATTTCCAAACAGATTGTCGAAGCACATGGCGGTGTGATCTGGGCCGAGAACATTCGACCGACCGAAGCTGACATTACCTCGGACCCGCTGGGCGCGCGCTTTGTCGTTGGGTTGCCCATATAAGTCATGAACGGCGCGACTCTCTTTGAGGCAGAAGGCCGGGACACAGCCATTATTCACGCAAGCTGCGTAGCGGTTGAGGGGCGAGGTGTTCTGATCGTCGGGTCTTCGGGGGCAGGCAAATCAGCTCTGGCCTTGCAGATGATGGCCCTGGGGGCCGACTTTGTCGCAGATGACAGGGTGGAGTTGCGTGACGGTGAGGATCAGGTGATGGCAGATGCAGCGCCGAACATCCGTGGGATTATCGAGGCCCGCGGTGTTGGATTGCTCCAGGCGTCACCGATAGGGCCGGTTAGTATAAGTTACGTCGTGGACATGGATCAGCCCGAGCCGGCGCGATTGCCGGAACCGGTTTTGGTCCGAGTCCTGAGGCAAACTGTTCCCTTGCTTCGGGCGCACGGCGTCCCCAATTTGGCAGGAGCACTCATGCAACTTACAAAAATGGGGCGGGTGGACCCGGAATGGCCCAGCAAATGAAACCACAGCGGCGTATCGTTCTGGTAACTGGTCCCTCGGGGGCCGGGCGGTCAACCGCGATCCGTGTGCTTGAAGATTTGGGTTTTGAGGCCATCGACAATCTGCCGATGGGTCTTTTAATGCGCCTGTTGGACGGCCCCGAAAATGATCGCCCGATGGCGCTGGGCATTGACGCGCGCAACCGCGATTTCTCGACCATCGGTTTTGTTGAACTTGCCGTGCGCCTTCGGCGGATGGAACATGTCGACCTGACGATACTCTATCTCGATTGCAGCGACGAAGTGCTGTTGCGCCGTTTCTCGGAAACCCGCCGGCGCCACCCTGTTGCGGTCGATGCCGGTCCTGAAACCGGTGTCCGGCAGGAGAAGGAGCTACTGGCCCCGATCCGCGAAATCGCCGACACCTTGATTGATACCAGCCCACTCAACGTTCATCAGCTGCGCGAGGAAGTCGAGCGCTGGTTCGCGCCGAAGGGCGGCCGGCATCTGGCGATATCGATCGAATCCTTCTCATACAAACGCGGCCTTCCACGGGGGCTGGACATGGTCTTTGATTGCCGCTTTCTGGCAAACCCCTATTGGCGACCGGAACTGCGGGCGGAAGATGGTCGAAACCCGGGTGTGGCGCACTACGTTCAGTCAGATGCGAACTATGCGCCATTTTTCGACCGGGTCGTTGATCTGTTGAAGCTGCTGCTTCCGGCATTTCGCGCCGAAGGCAAAGCGCACCTCTCGGTGGCCTTTGGGTGTACTGGAGGGCAACACAGATCGGTTGCAACCGCCGAAGCGGTTGCAAAGGCCCTTGCAGAACAGGGGCAGCAAGTGGCAATTAGGCACCGCGAATTGGAACGTCGATCGTTGAATGTGAGGCCGGATTGATCGGGATCGTACTCGTAGCACACGGCGGGCTGGCTCAGGAGTATCTGGCCGCTATGCAGCATGTGGTGGGGCAGCAACCTGGACTGGCCGCGATCTCGATCGAGGCCGACCATGATCGTGAGGCCAAGCAGGCTGAGATCTGTATTGCTGCAGACAATGTCGATGTCGGGGACGGTGTCGTCGTGGTAACTGACCTGTTCGGGGGAAGCCCATCGAATCTGAGTCTGAAAGCCTGCACGCCGCAGGATCGCCGTATCCTTTACGGTGCAAATCTGCCTATGCTGATTAAACTGGCCAAAAGTCGCCACCTGCCGATCGGGGATGCTGTTCGGCGGGCAATGGAGGCTGGCCGCAAGTACATTAACGCGCAAAACGTGACGTTGGATTAAGACCGGATTGATTAAGAATGACCAATCGAAGCTTGAAAATAATCAATGAAAAGGGGCTACACGCCCGCGCCTCGGCCAAGCTGGTTGAGGTGGTCGAGGGCTTTGATGCGCAGGCCGAGGTGTCCAAAGACGGACTTTCTGCATCAGGGGACAGTATCATGGGTCTTTTGATGTTGGCAGCCTCGCGCGGAACGACTATTGACGTCGAGACGTCCGGACCGGATGCTGAGGCGTTGGCTGATGCATTGGAAACCCTGGTGAACGACAAGTTTGGCGAAGGGTTCTGATCGCTCAGTCGCGACATGAAGAACGGGAAGACCAGGAATTGGCGGAAACGACGCACGAGACCAAGACAGGCCCGGTTGTGGATGGGACAGAAGACCAGGGCGAAATCTACGACCGTAGAACCCTGACCTATGCGAACTCGTTCGACGATGCCTGGACGTCTACAGCTATCCGCGCCATCGAATGGTGCACGGGTAAATTGACCATTCTGCGAATGGTCAACAAGTTCGAGAAAAAGAACGAATACTATCGTGGTCAGCGGTTCTGGGGCGGCGCCCTCAAGACTATGGGAATCGAACTAACAACACCGCAGGAACAGATTGAACGGATGCCGAAGAAGGGGCCGGTTGTCGTGGTTGCAAACCACCCGCACGGCATGGTCGACGGCATGATCCTGGCTGAGCTGATCGGACAGGTGCGCAGCGATTACCGAATCCTGACCCGCTCGGTCCTGACAGGTCTGGACGAGGCGGCGACGTCTTTCATGATCCCGGTGCCTTTTCCGCATGACCCGGAAGCACAAACCAAAATGCTGGAAATGCGTGGCAAGGCAATGGAGCACCTGAAAGACGGTGGCGTAGTTGCGCTGTTCCCGTCGGGGGTCGTGATGTCCTCGGACGACTGGTTCGGACCAGCAATAGAGCGTGAATGGAACGTATTCACCGCCAAGATGATCCGGCGTTCAGGCGCCCAGGTGGTGCCTATTTTCTTTCCTGGTAGAAACTCACGCGCGTATCAGATTGCCAACAAACTTTCGCCCATCTTGCGGCAGGGGCTGTTGCTGCATGAAATCGTCCGCTCGTGCAACAAGCCGCAGTCGCCGGTGATTGGCGAGCCGATTTCGGAAGAAGATATGCAATTGCTGGAACGCGATCCGCGCGGTTTCATGGCCTGGCTCAGAAAACACACCATGGCGCTTGGCCAATCGCTCAAGCCCTGATCCGCTTTTCGTCTGGCTGAAAATATCTCGGAGGTGAGCCCGGATAAAATCCGGGCGCGGGGGCTGGCCCCTTTTATCGCGTCGGAACCGGAGTTTCGCCCCGGTAATCATAGAACCCGCGTTCGGTCTTACGCCCCAACCACCCGGCTTCGACGTATTTCGTTAGCAGCGGGCAGGGTCGATATTTGGTGTCCGCGAGCCCGTCATGCAGCACGTTCATGATGGCCAGACACGTGTCCAAACCAATGAAATCTGCCAGTTCCAGCGGGCCCATGGGGTGGTTCGCACCCAGTCGCATCGACTGGTCAATCGATTGAACGCTGCCGACACCTTCATACAAGGTATAAACCGCCTCATTGATCATCGGCATCAGGATGCGGTTCACGATGAAAGCCGGGAAATCCTCAGCGCTGGCTGCTGTTTTGCCAAGCCGATCGACGACCGCTTTGCAGGACTTGAATGTCGCTTCATCCGTGGCAATGCCCCGGATCAACTCGACCAGTTGCATCACAGGTACGGGGTTCATGAAATGGAATCCCATGAAACGCTCGGGGCGGTCCGTGCGGCTCGCCAGTCGTGTGATCGAGATGGACGATGTGTTCGACGTCAGAATCGTGTGCGGTAACAGATGAGGCTGCAGGTCCTCGAAAATCGCTTGTTTGATTGCTTCGCGTTCGGTGGCGGCTTCGATCACCAGATCAGTCTGGCCCAGTTCCGGCAGATCAAGGGTCGTCTTGATCCGGCTCAGCGCCGCTTGCATGTCCGCGTCCGAGATTTTGCCTCGCGACGCCTGACGCGCCAGATTGCTTTCAATCGTCGCTATGGCGCCATCAAGCGCGTCCTGCGATACGTCGTTCAGCAGAACGTCATACTCCGCCAGTGCCAGAACATGAGCAATGCCATTGCCCATCTGACCTGCGCCAATCACTCCGACTGATTTTACATCCATGTTCAGGTGCCTTTGTGTCCCGGGTTACGGCGACAATATCGGCAGATCGGGGCGGGCGGCAAGGGAATCCGGTTGTTCGAATTTGCTTCAAATGCGCACATTAGGATTTTCTCAAGACTTGCGGCTTCTAAATGGCAATCGGGTGAAATTTGGGTGAGTGTTATGAGCTATCATCAAACAAGCTCGGGGGGACCCGGGCATGACGTTTGCCAGTATGGCGGGTCGAGGTTGTGGTTTCGCGGTGCGCAGCGAGTGTTGGACCGACCTTACGTGGCTTGCGTCGGCGGAGATGAGACATTCGGGCGATTTGTCGACCGACCCTTTGCAACGATACTAGAGGAAGGGTTGAAGCGGAGCGTTTTGAATTTGGGAAGCCTGTTCAGCGGCGTCGATGCATTGTGCCGCGACGGTGGGCTGTTCGACCTGCTCAACGTTGCTGATGCCTGCGTTGTGCAAGCGCCCGATTTGCTCGGGCAATCAAACCGATTCTATCGCGTCCATCCCAGGCGCAACGACCGGTTTCTGGCACCGACACAGGACTTGAGATATCTGTATCCCGAGGTCGACCTGACCGATGTACATTTTGTGCGCCACTTGCTGACGTGTTTGCATGGATTTGAGGATGCCCGCTTTGAAGTGGTGGCGGACGAACTGCGCAGCAACTGGGTTCGGCAGGTTGGCACCTTTCTGCAACGGCTGAGATCACCGGTGATTCTTCTGCGGCTGCAAGTGCTTTGGGATGCAGAAAGCAGGGACCATCCCGAATTTCCCGGCGTGTGCGTGACGGATCAGATGATGGACACTCTAGCCAACCAGTGCGCTGACTTTGTGGATGTGACAACTCAGGTAAGTGGTCAGTCGGATGAGCTTGAAGACATGTTGTTCGGGACGATGCAGCAGCCAATGGCGGAGCATATGATCGGGCCGGCGGCGCATCGGGCTATTGCGGCCGCTTTGCTTGGCCCCGTTCGAAACCTAAACTGAAAAAGGCCCGCCTATTGGCGGGCCTGGCAAGACTTTCCGTAGAAACCCTTAGGATTAGCCAAGTTTTTCGGTGAGTTCCGGCACGGCCTGGAACAAGTCTGCGACCAGACCGAAGTCGGCGACCTGGAAGATCGGGGCCTCTTCGTCCTTGTTGATCGCAACGATGACCTTCGAGTCCTTCATGCCAGCCAAGTGCTGGATCGCGCCCGAGATGCCGACGGCGACATACAGATCGGGGGCAACAACCTTACCGGTCTGACCTACCTGCCAGTCGTTCGGCGCATAGCCCGAGTCCACGGCCGCGCGCGATGCGCCAACGGCGGCGCCCAGCTTGTCGGCCAGGGTTTCGATCAGTTTGAAGTCCTCTTCTGAACCGACACCGCGGCCGCCTGAGACAACAACGCCAGCCGAGGTCAGTTCCGGACGGTCGCTTTCAGCAACCTTGTCCTCGACCCACGACGACAGACCCGGGTTGTCGCCAACCGAGATGGTCTCAACCGAAGCCGAACCGCCTTCGCCGGCCGCATCAAAGGACGCGGTACGGAAGGTGACGACTTTCTTGGCGTCGTTCGACTTGACGGTCTGGATCGCGTTGCCCGCATAGATCGGGCGCTCGAAGGTTGAACCGTCAACCACGCCGGACGCATCCGAGATCACCATGGCGTCCAGCAGCGCGGCCACGCGTGGCATCACGTTCTTGGCGTCGGTGGTGGCAGGGGCCACGATGTGCTCGTACCCATCGGCCAGGCCCACGATCAGGGCTGCGGTCGATTCCGCCAGGCGGTGACCCAGCGATGCGTCTTCGGCAACCAGAACTTTCGACACGCCGTCGATCTTGGCGGCGGCCTCACCGGCAGCAGCGGCAGAACCGCCCGCGGCCAGAACGGTCACGTCACCCAGCGCCTTGGCAGCGGTGACAGCCTTGGCGGTGGCGTCCAGCGCCAGTTCGCCGTTGTTAACCTCTGCGAGAAGAAGAACAGCCATTACACAGCCCCCGCTTCTTTGAGTTTCTCGACCAGCTCGTCGACCGAGCCTACGATGATACCGGCGGCACGTGCCGGCGGCTCTTCGGTTTTGACGATTTCCAGACGCGGAGTGACGTCGACACCGTAATCGGCGGCGGTCTTCTCATCCAGCGGCTTTTTCTTTGCCTTCATAATGTTGGGCAGCGACGCGTAGCGCGGCTCGTTCAGGCGCAGGTCAACGGTCACGATGGTCGGCATCTTGACGCTGATGGTCTGCAGACCGCCGTCCACCTCGCGGGTGATCTTGGCGGTGTCGCCTTCAATGTCCAGTTCCGAGGCAAAGGTGCCCTGGCTCCAGCCCAGCAGGGCCGACAGCATCTGACCGGTGGCGTTCATGTCGTTGTCGATCGCCTGCTTGCCCGCCAGAACGATGCCGGGCTGCTCTTCCTCGACCACTTTGGCCAGGATCTTGGCAACGGCCAGCGGCTCAATGTCCTGATGGACGTCATCGGCGGCCACAACCAGAATGGCGCGGTCGGCGCCCATGGCCAGCGCGGTCCGCAGGGTTTCCTGCGCCTGCTTCACACCGATCGAAACCGCAACGACTTCGTCAGCCTTGCCCGCTTCTTTCAGGCGAATCGCCTCTTCCACCGCAATCTCGTCGAACGGGTTCATCGACATTTTGACATTGGCGAGATCGACACCGCTACCATCCGCTTTCACGCGGACCTTCACATTATAGTCAATCACGCGCTTCACAGGCACGAGTACCTTCATTTTGCGCTTGCTCCTCACAAAAAATGGTAAGCCGCGTTGCGACTCCACCAATGCTCTCGGGGGACTGAATAACGTCTCAATTCATGCTGCAACAGAGCAAAATCGTCACGTCATGAACTTGAGACGTCGCGTTTCGTGTATTTTGACGCAACGGCGCGAAAGAATATTGCTTTCAACGTTGGCTTCAGCGGTTCGCGCCCGGAACCCACAACACGTCTGACGTGCCGTTTTCGTTGGCGCAGCGGGCAGCAACAAAAAACCAGTCGCTGAGGCGGTTGAGATACTTCACAGCGACCTCGTTCACAGGCTCCATGTTGGTCAACTCTACGGCCAGCCGCTCGGCGCGGCGGGAAACCGTCCGGCAGACATGCAGGTGTGCCGCCAGTTGCGACCCTCCGGGCAGGATAAAGCTGCGCAGCGGTTCCAGTGTTTCATTCATGACGTCGATTTCGGCTTCCAGCCGGTCGATCTGAGACGGAATGATCCGCAACGGCGGGTAGTCGGCCTCGGCATCTTTTTCCATGTCGGGGCGGCAGAAATCCGCGCCCAAATCGAACAGGTCGTTCTGGATGCGCGCCAGGGCAGCGTCAACGTCACCTTCGGCCGCCGTTCGTGCGACACCGACAAAGGCGTTCAACTCGTCCACGGTTCCATAAGCTGCCACACGACCTGAGTACTTGGCGACGCGTTCGCCATTGCCCAGAGCAGTTTTGCCATCATCGCCGGTACGCGTGTAGATCTTGTTCAGAACGACCATTTATTGCACTCCCTGTCCGCGCAGGTAGACGTAGAGCACGATGAGCACCACGGCAATGAACTGAAACAGGATGCGCAGCCGCATCATCTTGTTGCTTTTCATCGCGGCAGCCTTGCCGCTTTTGCCGAAATTGGAGATTCCAATTGCCAGCACGACGACGACCGCCGCCATGGCCAACAGCAAAACGACCATCAATAGGTCCATGAGTACACCGTCCGCGTTTTCGTTTCGTTAGGCTACCATGTAGCCGGGCAGCCGTGAAAAGCGAATGAGAATCTTCGCCTCAGACGTCCGACAGGATGCGATCGATAGTACGGGTTGGCAGAAGGCGGCGTAGGTATCCCGCGATATAGGTCGGTGTCGTGACATAATACCGGGCACGCGGTCTTTTCGATTCGACCGCGTGGGCCAGCTTGTTGGTCACGGCCGATGCTGGAAGCTCGAAACGGTCCGGTCCTGAGGATTCGTACAGTCTTTTCAACAACGAAGACTCGTATTTTTCGCGTAGGGCCGAGTTCTCCCAATTGATGAAGCGCTCGAAGAAGGGGATCGAATTTTCGCGGATTTTTGACGTGATCGGACCGGGTTCAATCAGGATCGCTTTGATGTCCGTTCCGGCCAGTTCCAATCGAAGAGTGTCGGTCAAACCTTCGACAGCATATTTCGTGGCCACATATGCGCCGCGCCACGGGAAAGCGACGAAACCCAAAACCGATGAGTTCTGAACGATTCGCCCGTGCCCCTGACCGCGCATGACCGGAATCACCTGGCGGGTCAGTTCGTGCCAGCCAAAGAAGTTGGCTTCGAAAATCAGGCGCAGTCCTTCGGTCGGCAGATCCTCGACGGCACCGGGCAGGCCGTGTGCGCCGTTGTTGAAAAGCGCATCCAGAGTGCCGCCGGTGGCCTCAAGCACTTCGGCGAGGCCTTTGGAAATGCTTTCGGCATCCGTGTAGTCAATGCGCGGGCTTTCAAAGCCCTGCGCCCGCAACCGGTCGCAATCGCGCTGTTGACGGCAGGAGGCAAAGACGCGCCAACCGCGCGCACGCATGCCGTGTGCTGCGTCCAAACCGATTCCGGACGAGCAACCGGTAATGAGAATGGTTTTCTGCATGATCTTCCTGAAACTTAACTCAAGCCAAAGCTATGGCGAGGTTGAGGTCAGGACAATGACGGCACTACGTCAGTTTGCTGTTTTTCTGACCAGGGAAGCCGAAATCCAGCCGACCTGTTGCGCAGGCAACACGCGCAGGCGCAGCCAGCCGGTTCCGGATTCGCTCAGGACTTCGACCTTTTGGCCCATGGTCGCTTTGCCGATGATGGGATAGATTGTACCCGGCCCGTCGCGCATGTTCACACGGGTACCCGAGATTTCGCGGATGTCTTTTTCAGGCTCGGGAATAACCTCGGTTTCTACGGCCTCCTGCGTCACGTCTTCGGTGATCTGGCGCAGCCCCGCCACTCCGTCCTCCAGTGAGGCAAGCGTGATATTGGCGCTTTGATCGTCGAACACCGAAATGCCCGAGAGCGATTGCAGACTTGTCGGTTCCGGCACGATCTGGACGATCTCTTCGGTTGCGGGCTCCGGTTGCACGCGTGCGGTGGTCGTCACAGCCGCGACATTGGTCACCAGTTCCTCGGCCTTATTAACGGTTGCGGGTTTCGGCGCTGTTGCTACGCGCACAGGTTGTTCGCTGCGCTGGCCGCGCGGTTCAAAGTCCGGCCCGCCGCTCATTACATAGAAACACCAGCCCAAGGCAGCGAAAGTGATAACAATAAGGCGCGTCATGGCGCATCCCCCAAGATCAATCGTAAGAAACAAGAATTCAGCAGCAGTCTAATAAAGACAGCCTACCATATTTCCGGGTTCGAGTCGAAAAACGGGGGAAATCCGGGGCTTGTCTCCCCCTGTTGCAAAAAGCGCCACTTGTCCCCAGCAAAATACATGCTGGTTGCTTTACCAGCGGGCTCTTGCGGCGTATCACATCATCTATGACCGACACGATCGACGACCCCAACATGGAGGCCCCTGAAAACGGGGGCGAGATAGCCGAGCCACTGCGCCGCGCGATTGGCGAACGCTATCTGACCTATGCGCTGTCCACCATCATGCACCGGGCGTTGCCGGATGCGCGGGATGGATTGAAGCCGGTTCATCGGCGAATCCTCTACGCGATGCGCGAGTTGCGACTCAGCGCGACGGGCGGGTTCCGTAAATCTGCGAAGATTTCCGGCGACGTGATGGGTAACTATCACCCGCACGGCGACGCTGCGATTTACGATGCGATGGCGCGTCTGGCGCAGGACTTCAACGTCCGCTACCCGCTGGTCGACGGGCAGGGCAACTTCGGCAATATAGACGGCGACAATCCAGCTGCCTCGCGATACACCGAGGCGCGGATGACCATCGTGGCCGAGGCGCTGCTTGAGGGCCTGAACGAAGACGCCGTCGATTTCCGTGACAACTATGACGGCACACTGACCGAACCGGTTGTACTTCCCGCGCAGTTCCCGAACCTGTTGGCCAACGGTGCCAGCGGTATTGCGGTGGGTATGGCGACGAACATTCCGCCGCATAACATTTCAGAGCTATGCGACGCCTGCCTGCATCTGATCAAAACGCCGGATGCGCGCGACGACACCCTGCTGAACTACGTGCCCGGCCCGGACTTCCCGACCGGTGGTGTGATCGTCGAGCCGCCCGAGAACATTGCGCAGGCCTATCGCGCCGGGCGCGGGTCGTTCCGTCTGCGCTGTAAGTATGAGGTCGAGGATCTGGGCCGTGGCCAGTGGCAGATCATCGTCACCGAGATCCCGTATCAGGTTCAGAAATCCAAGCTGATCGAAAAGATCGCGGAGCTGATCCAGACCAAGAAAATCCCGATCCTCGCGGATGTCCGCGACGAATCCGCCGATGATATTCGTCTGATCCTTGAGCCGCGTTCCAAGAACGTGGACCCTGAGGTTCTGATGGGCATGCTCTATCGCAACTCGGACCTTGAGGTGCGGTTCAGCCTGAACATGAACGTGCTGATCGATGGTGTGACTCCGAAAGTCTGCTCGATGAAGGAAGTGCTGCGCGCCTTCCTCGATCACCGGCAAGAGGTTCTGATCCGCCGCTCGCATCACCGCATGGCCAAGATCGACCACCGTCTTGAGGTGTTGGAGGGCTTTATCGTTGCCTTCCTCAATCTCGACCGGGTGATCGACATCATCCGCTATGACGACGACCCCAAAGCCGCGCTGATGCGCGAGGATTGGGGCGTCGACCACATCCGTGCCACCAGCGAAGCCGATTATGTTTCGCCCAAGCCGGGTGAGGGCGAACTGTCCGAAGTGCAGGTCGACGCAATCCTCAACATGCGCCTGCGTAGCTTGCGCCGTCTGGAAGAGATGGAACTGGTTCGCGAACGTGATGCGCTGATGGAAGAGCGTGCTAATCTCGAAGACCTGCTGGCCGATCCCGCCCTGCAATGGGCCAAGATCGCCGAGCAACTTAAAGAGACCAAGAAAACCTTCGGCAAAGACTACGAGGGTGGTGCACGCCGGACCCAATTTGCCGAGGCCGGCCAGATCGAGGAAGTTCCGCTTGAAGCGATGATCGACAAAGAGCCGATCACGGTTGTCTGCTCGCAAATGGGCTGGATCCGCGCCATGACCGGCCATATCGACCTGAAGCGCGAACTTAAATTCAAGGACGGCGACGGCCCGCGGTTCATCTTCCACGCGGAAACGACGGACCGGTTGCTTGTCTTCGCCTCGAATGGACGATTCTATACAGTCAGTTCGGCGAACCTGCCGGGCGGGCGCGGTATGGGCGAGCCTTTGCGTTTGATGGTTGATCTGCCGAACGAAGCGCAGATCATCGACATCCTGATCCACAAGCCGGGGCGCAAGCTGCTGGTGGCCTCGGACGCGGGCAACGGCTTCATGGTGCCTGAGGATGACGTGCTGGCGCAGACCCGCAACGGTAAACAGGTGCTGAACGTCAAGGGTGACGAGACCGCGATGATCTGTAAACCGGTCGACGGAGACCACGTCGCCGTGGTGTCCCAGAACGGCAAATTCCTGGTGTTCCCGGTGGATGAGCTGCCGGAAATGGGTCGCGGTAAGGGCGTGCGCCTGCAGAAATACAACATGGCGCGCGGCCGGCAGGGGACGCTGGAACTGGACGGCGGTCTGTCCGACGTGACCACTTTCAACTGGGAAGAGGGTCTGAAGTGGTCCATGGGCGGCGACAAGACCCGGCACGAGGCGGATTTGTCTCAGTGGCTCGCGAAGCGCGCAAGTGTCGGGAAAAAGCCGCCTTATGGCTTCCCGCGGGACTATAAGTTTTCGTGATCAGGCGGCCACAACAGTGAAATTCCGCCGATACTGCTTGGCACGGGCGGTATCGGTGCGCTAGATCAAAGAAAAACAGGCCTATCGAGACGAGACACATGCTGCGCATTCTGACCCTGATCACCGGACTTGCCCTGATGGGCGCGTGTACACAGACGCAGGTTTATGAAGAACCTGAATCCTTGGGCGAGTTCAAGCTGCGCGTCAATTACGCATTTGCCGAGAAGGCCAAGCAGGGCCCGGTGTCTCGGGATGCGACGCCTAAGGAATGGGAAGACGCCATTCAGAAAGCGGTGGATGTTCGTCTGGGCCGCTACGAGGGCGCGCAGGAATATGACATTGGTATCAGCCTCGAAGGTTACATGCTGGCCCCTCCGGGCGTGCCTGTGATCTATAATCCCAAAAGCACGGCTATCGTCCTGGTGAATGTTTACGACGTCCGCAAGAAAGAGTTTCTGGCCAAGGGCAAGCAGTTTCAGGTTCTAGAAGATACAACCAGCGAAAGTGCTTTGGCAGGCTCAGGTCACACCCGCACGAGAGAAGAGCAAATGGACGGTCTTGCACTAAAAGTAGCCGATCGTGTCGAAGAGTGGTTGGCCGAAGAACACAAGGACAATGGCTGGTTCGACAGGCGGCCAGACCTGATCCAGCCGCTGGAATCCGTCGAGGTTACGCAAAATCCGGCGTCATAAACGGGTTTTAACGCAGGATGTGCTTGATTTTCCCCTTTGAACCAAATATCTCGCGCGCGCAGATGTAACCACGGGACCAAGGGTCCCCCAAATCGCAAAAGGGCGCCTGAGGAATGGCAAAGGAAAAGTTTGAGCGTACAAAACCGCACGTCAACATCGGCACGATTGGCCACGTTGACCACGGCAAGACCACGCTGACCGCAGCAATCACCAAGTATTTCGGT
>NZ_JBQFRP010000015.1:0-104071 GCF_056537465.1 Ruegeria sp. CE8 | reverse complement strand
CGGCATACCGAATGTCGATTGGCTACTCGGAGCTCGCGGATACGATGCCGATTGGTTCCGAGAAGCGTTACAAGACAAAGGGATACGCGCTTGTATCCCCGGCCGGAAGCAGCGCAAGACAACGGTGAAGTACGACAAGCGCCGATACAAACGCCGCAACCGGATCGAGATCATGTTTGGCAGGCTCAAGGATTGGCGCCGTGTGGCAACCCGGTACGACAGGTGCCCGAAGGTCTTCCTCTTAGCAATCGCCCTCGCAGCTCTCGTCATCTATTGGCTATGTGTCCTGACCCTAGAAATGGGCGTTCATCACTTGCAAGACGCGTTTCAAGCTGGGCCAGTGCTTCAAAGTAATTTTTGAACGCTTTGGCATATATTGCCTGATCTGAAGAAAAACCTGCTTTGTAAGCGCCATTGTTAATATTGATGTATATCAGCTCGTTCAATTCGTCGATTTCACTCCGAAGCTCCGGCTCGTCGGGGTACAACTTTTGCTGTTCAGGAACGCTGCGCGAACTACCCAGTTCCGCTGCGTGTTGGTCGAGCATCCGAATGATCTCTGCGCTTTCGTTGTTAACGATGCGGTTCGTCTTTTTATCGTAGAGTACAGGCACCGATCGTTCGTCCGCTCCTTCGGCCCGATAGATTTCCCGCACCAGTTTAAAGCCCTGACCCGTGCCGGTTTCAGCCGTACACTCCGATAAGGGATTGCCAGTCAGCGATGCCACTTGTTCGGGCGCAAACTGCCAGTGATTGGGGCCGTCAGGATGGTCTTCGCCCGTACGGTTTGGAAAGGCCACGTCCATCGAGATGCTACCCTGCAACCCCAACAAATTGCGTGCCAAAATTACACGATGGCACCAAGGACAGTTCAAGGCGACAAACAAGTGATAACGGTTTGGTTCAGCCGGGAAATCCGGATCGCCAATCGAATGCCGAAAACCGCTGACGCCGCGCACGAATTCTCCTCGTGCGCGGCGAGTTTCCGCGTTTGACTGATCTTCCTGTTTAGAATGGTCGGTCATTCGGGTGGCCTTACCCTCTCAGGCGGTGATGGAGGATGATCGGAACGGCAAGTTCCTCTTCATCGCTCAGGTGGCGTTGTAGAAAGGCCTCGATGGCCTCAGAGGTATCGCGCAATGCCCCCACTTCCGAGCGGGCCTGAGACTCGTCCAGATGAATGAGCTTTATCACACGATTGGCCGTCCGGGTGTATTGGTCAAGCACCAGATCCAGATCAGCGTGGTCCTTTTCCAACACTTCTAACCCGGCATCAAAGCGGGAATCCGCGGCAGAAAGCTCGGGGAAGTAGCTGCGATCTTCCCACCCATGATGTCCATGCAGATTCCCGACGAGGGCGTTGCCATAATAGGACAGGCGCGCTGCGTACTCATCTGGCGACACGTCCTTTTCCAGGTAATCCTCTGCATCCGCCCGAACCAGTTCGGCAAGGCGCCGGAACATCTGGTGCGCACCCAGCCAGTGACGCGTTTTCTCCTTGAAGCCGGGGTGAGCGTCCCAGCTGTCACGAGGATACTTGTCGAGCAAGATCTGCATCTCACTCGGCATGTCTGCGGTGCGGATATTGTAAGTATCAAGCATGAGCTTACTCCTTTCCGCAGTAATTTGTGTGCCGTGATTTCAATCTGTTAGGCACAGGAATGCACAGGTGATGTCCATCTTTGCACACCATCAGAACCGCGGCCAATCAGTTCAACTCCAACTCCTTGTCAGGGCCTGAAGCAAGCAACAAAAAATTTTCCTTTCGGTCACCTGTGGCGGGCAGTCGACCATTAAGGTGAGGTGCTGAACGCTGTGGTGACCAAAGGCCTAAAGGACAGCGTCATTGGCCAAACAGAGACGAGTTCGAATTCGTCTGACGGCACCGCCACTCACACCATTTTCGACACATCTGCGTTTTCATCTTGTCCATAAACTGCGGCGCAGTTCCGTGGGGTTGATACATCCGGAACCCGTCAATCAATTACTCCGGATTGAGGAAGATTGCGTCAAATCGAATGCGTCGGATCTTTCCGCAGTCCCCGGCGATTTCAAGATAATCACCGTTCAGGCTTAGCGATTGAATGGCAGACCCTGTCGGCCACGTTATTGCGCCGATGGCATGTGTGACGATGGAAGGGGCGTCTAGCGAAAGGTTCAGAGCACCCGGACCGGAGAGTTCTGCATCGCGATTTGATCCCAGAACATGCGCGGCCGCGCCTTCTTCGATGCCCAGGCATCCGAAATGGCGACCGGACCAGGGCGGATAATCTCGACCTCCGTTGGAATGCCACAACATCGTCATGGGTAGTGAGGCAGACTGCTTCAGCGACAGAAAAAGGTCGCCCTCGACCGGTCGGGTCACGGCGGTCCACCCTAGTCGGTATCCTGGGGCATCGATTCCGACTACGAAATCCTCGTGCTTGGGAAACCAGGGGTAACGTGTCAGGTCCGTGGTTCCGTCAATCGATGGGAACCGCGTCGGATCGCTGCTGGATGCTGGATAGATCAATCCTGACCGGCCTCGGGCAGGATCGCTCTCTAGGGGCATCGGCGAGGTCTGCCAACCGGATTTGGGCGATGTCCGAATGATGCCGCCGTTCGGCAGAGACAGGTTTGCATGGTTGGCGACAGGGATTTGTCCGTTGCCGCCGTTGAATGTATGCCGCTGATAGACAAACGGGTGCTCAGGGCAAAGCCAAAGCTCTTTGACCAACTCAGCGTTGTTCACGCGACGGTCCAGCCGCGCGGACAGGTAGCCGGTTGAGGTGCTGGTGACAGACCATGGCGCGTTTGCCGGCCAACCATGCAGCGGAGCGCCGTCTTTTTCCTGCCCGAATGGGGCACAGAAAAAATCTCCGCCGAGTGTATACATGTGCGGTGCAAGACCTTTGGGAAGGACTTCGTCCGTTCCAACCCACGGTGCCCGATGCATAGGAGAAATCTCTGTGTCGCCGTCAGCGACGGTGAAGCTTTCGATCAGGCCGGTTTGGGGGTCGAACGACAGTTGGATGCCGTCTGCTGACAGGTGGAACATGTTTTCTGGCCTTCCGTCAACGAGAGCGCGCTTTCAAGGTTACAGATTTGTGGCAGCGCAGGATAGGCTTCTCAAGGAATCAGAACGAAAACGCGCCCGTCCTCTGACTTTGTCTGATAACTTCCGAGGCTGTCGCAGGCCGGTGCGCGCAACGCTTCACCAGACCGGTAATCGAAAAGCCCGTTATGCCGTGGGCATTCGATCTCATGATCCATGACCAAGCCATCAGCTAAATGCACCTTTTCGTGCGTGCACAGCCCGTCTGTGCAGAAGAAGGCACCTTCCGGACTGCGGACTATGGCGAAGGTCTGGCCATTGTGATCCCACCGAAGGACGTCTTCTTCGTCAACGTCGTCGACAGCGATTGCATCGATCCAGGGCATTCCAGCCTCCTTTCCTTTATTGGTCGGATCAACTCGAGCGGCGATCCGGCACATGCGAATGCAAGTGTTCCTTGTACGGTCTTGCGGTCGACGGAAGCTTTTTCCTCAACGCATAGCCGGGATCTTTTCGCTGCCGCATCACAGCGCCCAACATTTCCTTGTAACCATCCCAAATGGACGTGTTGGGTGCCGGCAGATCATCCTTGATCTCTTCGTGCAAAGCCGGAAGCGCGTAATACGGGACCATCGGGAACATGTGATGTTCAATGTGGTAGTTCATGTTCCAGTAAAGCCAGCGACTGACCGGGTTCATGTACAACGTGCGCGAGTTCAGGCGGTGATCAATGACGTCTTCGGGCAAACCGCCGTGTTGCAGCAAGCCTGTCATTACAAAATGCCAGCATCCGTAAACTCGGGGGGCGCCGATCAAAAGGACCGGAATTGCCGATTTCCAACCCATTCCGTTCACCAGCATCAAGACTGTGCTTAGCAATACCGCGGCGTAGATCAGCATATGAACGCGAGCCCAAAACACGGCTCTGGGCCACTCGGTCTCGGGAATGTAGTCCTTTTCGTCGGGTGATAACTGACCCAAGGCGTTGCGGAACAGACCGCGCAACGACAGCCAGGTCTCATAGATGCCAACAAAGGCAAGGGCCTTCAGCGTAAGGTTTATCGGGTGCATCCAGGCGATCTCTGGATCGCGGCCGACAATCAGCGTGTCGGTGTGGTGGCGCGCGTGACTCCATCGCCAGTTCACCGGGTTTCGCATGATCTGAAACGACGCGATTTGGTACACGACATCGTTCATCCAGCGGGTGCGAAAGGCCGTCCCGTGTCCGCATTCGTGCCAGCGGCTGTCGCAGGCAGAGCCATAGATTACCCCATACGCCATCCAGAACGGCAGCGAGAGCCATGTTCCCCAGAAATAGATGGCGCCTGTCGCGAAGATGATATGAAGCGCAATCCACAATGCGGTGTCGCGCAGGGCGGGGGCATCACGGCGTTTCATCAGGGACTTCATCCTCTTTCGCGGTACGTCGCTGTGATACCACTCGGCTGCGGCAAGCCCGATCTCTTGGGCTTGCCGCCCAGATGCACCAGTCAGAGAATAATCCCGGTCTGCTTTGGGCGGTGCCATTTTATGCTCGGCGTCGTTCATTGGTCGAAGTGCTCCTGTGCAAGTCCCCGTACTTGGACGTGTGAGTGACTTGCTTTCTGTTGAAACAGCTTCGACGGGATGAGCCCCTGCTTCAAGCTGGGTTGCCATCAGATCACATCAGATTTGGTTCAACACTTCCTCTTTGTAGAAAAAAGACCTTGTTTCAGGGGCTACTTTTGAAGCCAGTACAACTCAGCTGATGTAAACTGATGTGCCATGAACAGGACTAAACTCGCGGATCGCGCTACAATCGTGCGGAAACTTGCATCATCGGGAACACACTGCGCATGGCACACGTGACCATAGCTGATATTTCGAAACGGGCAGGGGTCTCGACGGCTACTGTTGACCGGGCCCTCAATGGGCGCAAAGGCGTCAGCGCGGCCAACCGGCAACGTGTGATGCGGGCGGCACGGCTGCTTGGTTACCTCCCGTCCGAGGGCATTGTTGCGCTGCCGTCCCGGCCCGCGCGTCTGAGTTTTCTTATCCCGTACGGCGGAAACGCGTTCTTGCAAGAACTCGCAGACAAGATTGCCCAGTTCGCCCAAACGCAACCGTTGGTCGAGAACTGCAATATCGTTGCCCTCAAAGGCATTGGACCCGACCCGCTCGAAGAGGCCCTGGATGATTTGCCGCCAGATACCGAAGGGATCGGGGTGGTCGCTATGGATGATCCGCGAAGCCGCGACGCTCTGCGTCGGGTTTGCGAGGCCGGCATTCGCGTGATTACCCTTGCGTCTGACGTGTTGGCCACGCCCAGATCGGGGTACGTGGGTGTCGACAACTTGGTTGCCGGGCGTACGGCCGCACAAATTCTCGGGATGTTTGCAGGGGGCCGTGCCGGAGACGTTGCCGTGTTCTCCGGGAGTCATTTCTATCATGGCCATAGCGAGCGTGAGGCCGGATTTCGAACCTGCCTGTCAACTTACTATCCGTCGCTGCAGGCCCTGCCGTCGATTGAGACCGGCGAGAATGGCGAGCGGTTGTATCAGGAACTGACCCGGTTGTTTCGGTCACAGCCCAATCTGCTTGGGGTCTATTGCGTCGGTGCCGGTCGGAAAGGTCTCGTGCAGGCCCTGGAAACCATTCCCCAGACCTCTTGGCCATATGTCGTGATGCATGACCTGATCGAAGATACGCGGCGGTGGCTTGCCGAAGGCATGATCCATGCGGTGATCGACCAGAACGCCCGTCTGATCGGCGAACAAGCCGTCATCCGGTTGCTAGGTGCCATCGCGTCTGGTCCGGTCCAATTGCCGCTTGAACAAATCGATCCAAGGATCATCCTGCGAGAGAACATTCCGGCCGGTCGGGTGTCGGCGTGACAATTCGGCTTGAACATATGGCCCTTATCGTCACGGGCGCGGCTCGGGGTATCGGTCGGGCGATTGCGCAAGAGGCCGCCGCGCAGGGTGTCCGGAGTATTCTTGCGACGGACAGGGATCAGGTTGGTCTCGAAAGCCTTGCGCGCGACCTGTCGGACCATGCTCGGGTTGAGATCACCGTCGCAGACTTGTCTGAGGCCAAAGCGTGCGTCGACGTTGCAACGGTCGCGCAGTCGGCTTTCGGCCGGATTGATGGGCTGGTCAATGCGGCCGGAATAACGAACCGAGCCAGTTTTCTGGATGGTACCGCCAGCGGCTTCGATCAGGTTTTTTCCATCAATGCTCGCGCACCATTTCTATTGATGAGCGCGGCAATCCGGGACATGCAGGCCCGTGGCGAAGGCGGTGGGATCGTGAACATCCAGTCCGTGAATGCGCATTGTGGCGCGCCGGACCTGGCCATCTACGCGGCCTCCAAAGGTGCGTTGCAGACGCTGACAAAGAATGCGGCCAATGCGCATCTGCGCGACGGAATTCGGGTGAACGGCATCAACCTTGGCTGGGTGAACACGGAATCCGAGCACGAAATGCAGACCGAGAGGTTGGGAGGGCACCCGGACTGGGCCGAGCGGGCGGGGCGCGGCCTGCCCCTTGGCCGCCTGATCACTCCGGAAGAAGCGGCGCGGGTCACCGTCTTTCTGCTTAGCCCCGCGTCCTTCCCGATGACAGGAGTGAGTGTCGATCTGGAGCAATCGATACTTGGTGCGCCGCCCTAGACTGTCCTCCTCAGGGTTTCGGGGCTGCAGTGCTCGCGCGGTCGATCAATTCGACCGGTACCGGTGTTTCGGGTTCACTTGCAAACCGGCCTCGGGAAAGTCTGCCAAGCAGCAGTTCGGCAGCTCTTTGCCCCAGTAGGTGCCTGTCCTGTCGTATCGTGGTCAGTGCCGGAACGTAGTATTCCGACATTTCAATGTCGTCGAATCCGACAACCGACATGTCCTCAGGTACGCGAATGCCGCCTGCCTGCAGTCCAGCGATCAAACCAAATGCAACCATATCCGCCGAGCAAAAGACCGCTGTGGGCTTATCCTGCATGGCGAGAATGCGTGAGGCGGCCTCGAACCCGGATTCAAGCGAAAAATCACCGCGGATTATCCATTCGGTCGGGGCAGGCAGTCCAAGACGCGTTCGTTCCGCGACCATCCCTTCACGTCGTGCCGTTGTCAGAACATTTCCCTCAGGGCCGGTTACATGCGCGATTTTCCGATGGCCAAGATCATGTAGGTGACGGATTGCAAGCCGCGCGCCTTCGACGTTGTCGCTCTTGATAACCGGGAATGACTGGTCTTCTACCCACTCGCACAGAAACACGATTTTATTGCCAGCACCGGCTTGAACGCATTCTCTGAGAACCGTCTCGGAAAGCTGTCCGTCAAGTGAGATGGCTCCGTCAATTCGACCGTCAAGAAAGTAACCAGCCAGCGCGGAATCATGTATAGGATTGCTTTCTGTATCGGTGATCAGAACGGCATATCCGGTATTCGAAAAGGCTTCGCTGATGCCTGCAAGAATGCCCGAGTAGAACGGTTTCCCCAAGTTTGGAACAAGAACTAATACTGCGTTCGCCCGCTGCATCCTAAGGTTTCTGGCCGCCTGATTGACCCGGTAACCAGTGCTCTGGATGGCCTGCAAAACGGCGTCTTTCGTGGATTTTTTGACCAGATCAGGGTTGGACAAGACCCGGCTGACCGTGGCGGTTGAGACCTTGGCCACACGTGCGACATCCTGGATTGTTGCGGTTTTTTGAATCATGAGCCTTGGTTGCAAAGTGAGATTCCAGTTGACTCGAATCCCTGACGCTGCCGATTATGTAATCGATTTCATTTGTTGAAAAGGTCGAATTTTCGAAAATGTAATCGATTGCAATGCGCGGATCGCGCAAAATGGGGGAGAGTAATGATCGCTGCAATAAGCAACGCATCGACCGGAGAGAACCTTTGACTGCCACAGCAGAGTTCGATTTCTCCGGTGCGCGGGTCACCGTGATCGGAGCAAGCCGTGGCGGTATCGGTGCGGCCATCGCGCGCGCGTTCAAGGACGCTGGCGCCAATGTCGAGATCACGGGCGCCGAGCCCGAATGTCTGCCCGAGGACGCGACGCGTTTTCCCTACACGCAACTCAACGTCACTGAAACTGAGGCCGTGCAGGCTTTTGGTCGCGAACGGGATGAGTTGGACGTGCTGGTCAATTGCGCGGCGATAACGCGACGCGATGAAGAGATGGAGCCGGGGTTCTTCAGCCACGTGTTGGATGTGAACCTGGTTGGGACACTGCGGTGTGCACAGGCCCTGCATTCCGCCTTGCTGGCCCGCCGGGGTCGGGTGATCAACATTGCATCAATGTATGCCCGCTTCGGATCGCCGCGGAACCCGGCTTACGGGTCATCCAAGGCTGGTGTCGAGCAATTGACGAAATCCCTTGCGATTGCATGGGCGTCGGACGGCATCCGCGTGAACGCCATCGCACCGGGTTTCATCGTTACCGAGCAATCCGCCCGGGCCAGACGGGACCCCGAATTTGTCGACGCTATCGAGGCGCGAACACCGATGGTGCGCTGGGGTGTGCCAGCAGACATTGTCGGCGCCGCTCTGTTTTTGGCGTCCGACGCGGCGGCCTTTGTCACCGGCATCTGTATGCCCGTCGACGGAGGGTATTCGGTTGTCTGAGGGAGGGGATCATGTCTGACGTTTCGCAGGTGCGCGCTGCAGTTATCGGTACGGGTTTCATCGGGACGGTGCATGTTCAGGCTCTGCGTCGTCTTGGGGTCAAGGTGGCTGGTGTTCTTGGCTCCTCCGCAGAAAGAGGGGCGGCCCGTGCGGCAGAAATCGGTGTGGCGCAGGCCTATGCATCGCTGGACGCGCTGCTGGCGGATCAGAGCGTCGACGTGGTTCACGTCACATCGCCGAACCACGCGCATTATCCGCAGGTGATGGCGATTCTAAAGGCGGGAAAACATGTGATTTGTGAAAAGCCGCTGGCGATGACTAGTCAGCAATCTGCCGAAATGGCCGAGATGTCGGTGGCTTCGGGAAAGGTATGCGCCGTTTGCTACAACATCCGGTTCTACCCCTTGAACCAGCAGGCGCACGAAATGGTCGCGAAAGGAGAGCTGGGTGATATCCGGTTTGTGACAGGTCACTACCATCAGGACTGGCTTGCGAAACCGACCGATTGGAACTGGAGGCTACAAGCCGAAGCCGGAGGCTCACTGCGATCAGTCGGGGATATTGGTACGCATTGGGTTGATCTGACCAGTTTCATAACCGGGCTGAAGGCCAAGTCTGTTTTTGCCGATCTGACCACGTTCATACCAGAACGGCAGCGCCCCAAGGGTCCTGTCGAAACCTTTTCCAATGCACAGGGCGCAACGGAAACCGTGGAAATAGATACAGATGATGCCTCGGCGATCATGATCCGATACGACGGCGGGGCGAAAGGCGTAATGACCACCTCGCAGATCAACATCGGGCGCAAGAACTCGTTGATCTGGGATATCGCAGGAAGCCGTGCCAGCGCGGCGTGGAACAGCGAAACTCCAGATCATTTGTTTGTCGGGCATCGCGATGCGGCCAATCAGATTTTGATGCGTGATTTCACACTGATGAATGAGACCGGAACAAGGGCTGCGTGCTTGCCACCGGGCCATGTGGAAGGGTTCGCAGACAGTTTTTTCGGCTTCTTTCGCGCCGTGTACGCCGACATTTGCGCAGGTGCCCGGGGGCAAGACAGCACATGGGCGACGTTTGAAGACGGCCACTATGAAATGCGCTTTTGCGACGCCGTCGTGAAATCGGCCCGCGAAAGTCGCTGGGTCGATCTGGACGAGGTTTGAGGGGAACGCAATGAAACTTGGACTACTGACCGCGCCGTTCGAAGATACCGAATTGATGGAGGTTGCCACTTGGGCGGCGGGCAATGGGTTCTCGGCGCTAGAAATCGCGTGCTGGCCGTCCTCTGGCGGTGAAAAGCGGCGTTATGCCGGTACGAGCCACATCAATGTGGATGGGCTGACCGAGGCGCAGGGCAGGGACATCGTTGAGGGGCTGAAGGACAAGGGCATCGAAATTTCCGGACTGGGGTATTATCCCAATCCGCTCCACGCCGATGGGTCGCACCGGGACGAAGTGATCGAACATCTTAAAAAGGTGATAACGGCGGCCGGGGCAATGGGCCTGTCAGTGGTCAACACGTTTGTCGGGGGCGACAGGTCTCTGACCGTAGACGAGAACTGGGCGCGGGCGCGGAATATAATCTCACCCATCGTGGACCACGCCCGTGGGCATGGTGTTCGTTTGTGCTTTGAGAACTGTCCGATGATCTTCAGCTATGATGAATGGCCCGGTGGTCATAACATTGCCTACTCACCAAGAATCTGGCGCAGAATTTTCGAAGAGTGGGGCGACGATGTCGGCATGAATTTCGACCCGTCTCATCTGATCTGGCAGTTCATCGACCAAACCCGCTTCATAAAAGAGTTCGGCCCCAACATTGCCCATGTGCACGCCAAGGATCTGATGGTGGATCGCGACGGGCTTTACGAGCACGGGATCATGTCGGCGGGCATGGGGTGGCAGGTTCCCCGCCTGTGCGGGCTGGGCGACGTCGACTGGTCCGGTTTCTTCTCGGGCCTTTATCACGCGGAGTACGACGGACCAATCATTATCGAGCATGAAGACAGGCTGTTTGAAGGAACCGACGAAAAGGTAAAGCGCGGGTTTTTGCTGGCACGCGACGTGCTGCAACCCTTCATCAAATAGAAGAGCGAACAGCTCCGGTCACATCAAAGATTGATCAACTGGGAGGAACCAGAAATGAAAAAACTACTAACGGGTGCGGCTGCCCTGGCTGTTGCGGCGGCGTTTTCACCGGCAGCGTTTGCCGCTGATTATACAATCGGCGTGTCCAACACTGTGCAGGGCAATGGATGGCGCGAGCAAATGATCTGCGCGATGCGGGCACAGGCCTTGGTGGAAGGCGATGTGTCCAACCTGATCGTGGCCCACCGAAATACCGACTCCGCCGGTCAATTGGAGGACATCAACAACCTGATTGAAGCCGGTGTCGATGCGATTGTCTTGAACCCGTCGAACCCAGATGCGCTGAATTCGGCGCTGGACGCGGCGATGGAGAAGGGCATCGTCGTGGTTGCTGTCGATGCGGGTGTGACGGCGGACGGCGCGTACATCCTGTCAAACAATCAGGAAGAATACGCTTATCTCGGCGCCAAATGGCTGTTTGAGCAGTTGGGCGGGTCTGGCGATGTGGTCTATATGCGCGGCATTGCCGGGGTCTCGGCGGATACCGACCGCGACAATGGATTCAAGCGCGCCTTGGCAGAGTATGACGGCATCAACGTTGTGCACGAAGTATTCACGGGCTGGCAGCAGGACCAGGGTAAACAGCAGATTTTTGATTTTCTGGCCACCGGCGTTCCGTTCGACGGCGTCTGGACCAGCGGGATCGACAATGTGATCGTTGATGCGTTTGTGGAATCCGGAGCACCGCTTGTACCGATCGTCGGTGCGGACAACGCCGGGTTCGTGCAGTATCTGACCGAGGTCGACGGGCTGCAGGGCGCGGCGGTGACGAACCCGGGATCGGTCGGTGGGGCAGGGATTGCTCTGGCGGTCGATATTCTGAATGGCAACGCCCCGGCAGATAAGACCGTTCTGGTTGACCCGGTGCTTTGGGAAAACGCCACCGACGAAGGCGTCGCGACAATAACTGCCGCGCAAAACCCGAACCTTGATCCGGAATGGCCGGTTTCTGTCACCGTTCCCGGTTGGACGGACTACACGATGGATCAGATCATCGAATGCAAAGGACCGGGCGATAGTTAAGATCGCAAGGAACCCGCGGGCACTCCCCCCGTCCAAACGGGTGGGGGGACGGCAATACGTTGGAAATGCAGGCATATATGACGAAAACGTATCTTCTTGACGCCTCAGGGATCGCCAAAAACTTTGGCGCGGTTCGTGCTTTGACAGAGGCCAGTCTCTGCGTTTCACCTCGCGAAGTTGTCGCGTTGATGGGCGCGAACGGGGCGGGGAAATCTACATTCGTAAAAATCATCACGGGCGCCTTGCAGCCGGACAGCGGGCAGGTGTTGATCCGTGGCCGCCAGGCGCGTGTCGGTAACCCGTCCGAGGCGCGCAAATCCGGGCTGGTACCGGTCTATCAGGAGCCGTCGCTCATTCCTGATCTGGACGTGAAGGACAACCTGCGCCTGACGGACACAGCGGTCCAGCCTTTCCGTCATTGGGTCAGTGAGCTTGGGGTCGGTGACCTGAAACTCTCAGACATGATCGGAGACCTGCCGCTGGCTACGCTGCGCATTTTAGATCTTGCGCGCGCGCTGGCTTCAAAGCCCGACGTGCTGTTGCTTGACGAGATGACGGCGGCACTGCCGACGGACCTAGTTGAGAGGGTGCTCAAGGTCGTACGCGAGCAGGCGGATGAGGGGATGGGCGTCATCTACGTGTCCCATCGATTCAGCGAAATCTCCGAACTCTGTGACAGGGCTTCGGTCCTGAGGGATGGGACGACGGTGGGTGATCTGGCCATTGAGCCCGGTGTGGAAGAACGTGCGGTTGAGCTTATGCTGGGGCAGAAACTGGACCTTGGGCGCCGCGCCGCGCAAGGAATGCGTACTGTCATACGCGATGAACCGCGCCTGCATGTCAGGGATATCGCCATTACACCAAAAGTTTCGAATATCTCGTTCTCCCTTTTTCCGAGAGAAGTGCTCGGCGTCGTCGCGCTGGAGGGGCAGGGACAGGACGAATTGTTCGAATGCCTGGCAGGTTTCATGCCGCCTACCGAGGGGGCGATCGAGGTAAACGGAAAACATGTTGCGTTCGGGCATCCGGCGGATGCGATCTCGGCGGGTTTGACATTTGTGCCGGGGGACCGGGCTGAGGCTTTGCTGGCGCAGAGGTCGGTGAAGGAGAACATCGCACTTCCATTCTCGGCTCGCATTCGCGATTGGGGGAGCCTGAAGCTGCGGCGCGAGCGCGAACGCGTGGATTACGCTATCGAAAAACTGCAGATCGACACGCGCGCGCAGGGAGAGGTTCAGCGTCTGTCCGGCGGGAACCAGCAGAAGGTGACAATAGGCAGGTGGCTTGCCACGGGGGTCGAAACGCTTTTGCTTTTTGACCCCACGCGGGGAATCGACGTGCGGACCAAGCGACAGATCTATCCGCTCGTTCGCGAATTGGCCGAAAACGGGGCCTCTGTTCTGTTTTATACATCCGAGCTGGAGGAGATCCCTCTTGCTTGCGACCGTGCGCTGGTCATTTTCAGCGGCAGGGTCGTCGATGTCATCGACGCGCAGGATGCCGATGAGCAGACGCTTTTGCGGGCGGCATATGGGTTGACGGAAAACGAGAGTGCGGCGTGACAGGGATTTTACGCAAACACTCCTGGCTCCTTGGGCTCGTTGCGCTGCTTCTGGTTCTGTTGATCATCACCAAAGCCATTCAGCCAACGTTTGGAACATCCGGTCTGGAAAGTATCGCGCGCGCCGCGTTGCCATTTGCCTTTGCAACTGCGGGTATGGCGGTGGTGGTCATCGTCGGTGGGATCGATCTGTCGGTCGCGTCCATGATGGCGGTGTGCGCAGTCTCGGCGGCCGTGTTGATGGAGAGAATGGCGGGGTTGCCTGCCATCCTGATTGTACTCGCTTTGGGGTTGGGCATGGGGCTGATCAATGGCGGTCTCATCGTCCTGACGCGCGTGCCGGACATCGTCGTGACGTTGGCGATGCTGTTCGTCTGGGAAGGGGTTGCACTGTTGATCCTTGAAACCCCGGGTGGTGCAACGACGGGTTGGGTGCAGCAGATCATTCGAGGCAGCATTTTCCCCGGTTTGCCCAGTGCTTTAGCGATCATTGTTGTTTGTATTGCCGCAATATGGCTGCCCGTTCGCCGGTCCAAACTGGGTGTCTCTATCTATGCGACGGGATCCGACGAGCGTGCAGCTTTTCGTTCGGGCGTCGCCGTTGGGCGGGTGAAAGTTGCGGCTTATGGCATTTGCGGCGTGTTCTGTGCCTTTGGGGGGCTGAGTCTGGCGGCCCTGACCGGGATCGGCGAACCGGTGCCAGGACCCTATCTGATGGCGTCCGTGGCCGCTGTGGTGCTGGGAGGGGTCGTTTTGGGCGGCGGCCGAGGAGGCCTGCTGGGGCCGATAATTGCTGTGTTCATTCTGCGGATCGTCCGAACGATCCTGACTCTGTTAGCTGTTGATCCCAACGTCACGACGATCATTGAGGGCACGATCATGGTGGCTGTCGTCTTGCTTGGCACTGCGGCAACACTGCGAGGGGCAAGATCATGAGCATGGCCGTGAACGACCCACCCATTGTCCGATTTGGTAGGTACCTGCGGGATAACCCCGTGATCCCGCTATTGGCGTTTCTGGTTTTGCTGATCGCGATACTCGAGGTGATGCGCCCCGGTATCGTGACGCCGTTCCGCGCTGGGCGAGACGGGATAATCTCGACCTTCTGGGTTGGAAACCTGATCAAGTTCGCGATCCCCCTTGCGATGCTAGCCGCTTGCCAAGTGTTGACGATGCTGACCGCCGGGATCGACCTTTCGGCTGGAATCGTAGCCACGGTCGCGGCATTCGTTTGCGCGACACTGAGCGCGCTTTGGGGCGTCACACCGGCGGTTCTGGTCGCTCTGGCGTCCGGCGTTGTTGTCGGGGTCGTCAACGGCCTTGGGGTCGGGTTGGTGCGGGTGCATCCGTTGATCATGACGCTGGGTACAGGCCTGATCGCCACCGGATGTCTTCAGGTGTATCAGCGCATGGTGATCAGCGCTGGTTCCCAGATTCCGACCTTTCTGACCTGGCTTGGGACTGGGCGCACATTGTCCTTGCCCAATGGCCTGTTTCTGTTCGTTCCGTTTGCCTTGTTTGTCTTCTGGCTGATGCGGTTCACGGGGTTCGGCAGGCTGCTTTTCGCGCTGGGGTCCAACGAAAATGCGGCCAAACTTTCGGGCGTCAAATCCTGGCAGGTGTATCTTGCGCTTTATGCCCTGTCCGGGTTGATCGCAGCCGTGGCCGGGTTGCTCTATCTTGGTATGATCCGCCAAACCTCATTGAGCTTGGCGAACCCGCTGTTGCTGCCATCCGTGGCCGCCGCAGTGATTGGCGGAACGTCAATTTTCGGCGGTCGTGGAAGCTTTGCGGGGGCCATCGTCGGTGCGCTGATCATCAGGGTTCTCGATACCATGCTGACATTGCTGCAGATGCCCGAAGGCGCAAGAACCGCCTTGTTTGGCCTGATCATCCTCGCCGTTACGGCAATTTACGTCAGGATCACCGGAAACCGCTAAAGGGAGGACACCCTATGCCCAGGTTTCGTATTGTTGGAATCAGTTTTGACCATATGCATATGGGCGACTTGCTCAGGATGGTGCATGATCACCCAGATGCGGAAATTGCGGGACTCTTTGACCCCGACCGGCAGAAAATGACGTCGGCAATCAATAACTTCGGTGTACCTGAAAACTGCGTTTTTACCGATCTCGATGACTGCATGGCCGCCGGGCCTTATGATATGGCCATTCTTTGCGTGGCCACGGCGCACCACGCCGAGTACACGGAAAAACTGGCGGCACATAACCTGCATGTGTTTGTAGAAAAGCCCTTCGCAGCCTCGGCGGATGACGCACGCCGCATGATTGCTGCCATGGAGGGCACCGGCCGGCAATTGGTCATCAACTGGCCGCTGAGATGGGTCGAAAGCCACGTCACTGCCAAGCGTCTGATCGACGAGGGAATGATCGGTGAGTTGCGGGAAGTGCATTTCTACGACGGCAACCGTGGTCCGCTTTTTCACCTTGCCGACAAGGTTGAAGTCAGCCCGGAAGAAGTTGAAAGCCAAAAGCCCACCTCTTGGTGGTATAAGAAGTCCTCGGGGGGCGGATCGCTTTTGGATTATTTCGGGTATGGGGCGACACTGGGAACCTGGTACATGAATGGTGAAGCCCCGCTCGAAGTGACCTGCGCCGTTGATGAAACGCCCGGAATCGAAGTCGATCAGCACGCAATTGCCGTCTGTCGGTATGCGAGCGGGTTGTCCAAGATGGAAACGCGCTGGGGAACGTTTACAGACCCGTGGACCACGCAACCGCAACCAACCTGTGGGTTTGTATTCGTCGGCGCCGATGGAACGATCGCTTCGCCTGATTACGCCGATCACCTTACTGTTCAGACGCGCGCCAGACCCGAACGACACAAGATTGCTGTCGATCCGCTACCCGAGGGGCAGAAGAATGCGATCGAATATGTGCTGGGGTGTATCGGGAACGGGCAGCCGGTGACGGGGCCATTGGACCCGCATCTGTGTCTGACGGCCCAACGGATCGTCGATACGGCGGTTCAGTCTGCCGCTCAAAAACGCACATTGGAGTTGTTGCCGTGAGTGATGATGCCGCCGACACAGATACATACGCTTTGAAGTCCAACAAGTTGCCGGAAATTGCCGCCCCGAAAGTTGCCTATCGTCCGCCGACCCCAAGGTCTTATCGCCCTCGGATTGGGATGATCGGGACCGGAGGCATTTCCAACAGCCATTTGGACGCGTATCGCACAGCGGAGTGGGAGGTTGCGGCTGTCTGGAACCGAACACGGGAAAAAGCGGAAGAGAAAGTTGCAGAATTCTGTCCGGACGCGCGGATCGACGACGATTTTCTGGACCTTCTGGCGGACAGTGAAATCGACGTGGTGGACATTACCCTGCCGACCGAACTGCGGGCCCCGGTGATCGAAGCGGCGTTGAAGGCGGGCAAGCACGTGCTCAGTCAAAAGCCGTTTGTGTCCGATCTGGCAACCGGTGAGGCACTGGTTCGGTTGGCCGATGATCAAGGGGTGCATCTTGCCGTCAATCAGAACGGTCGATGGTCTCCGCACATGGCCTGGATGCGCGAAGCCTGCCGGTCGGGTCTCATCGGAGAGGTCCAATCCGTGCACGCCGCTGTTCACTGGAACCATGGTTGGACCGCCGGAACCGCGTTCGATGAGATCGAAGACCTGATCCTTTATGACTTTGGCATCCACTGGTTCGATTTTGTATCCTCCATCGTCGGAGCCCGAGCCGAGGCGGTTTTTGCCACCGCGTCTCATGCCCGCGGGCAGGGCAACAAGGTTCCGCTTCTGGCTCAGGCGGTGATCAGGCTGGAGGGTGGGCAAGCCAGCCTCGTATTCGACGGCAATACGCAACACGGACCACAAGACACGACGTATATTTCCGGCACCACTGGCAGCATCGTTTCCATGGGTCCCGATCTTGGGCTGCAAACTATCACGCTGACGACCGCAGATGGGTTTTCCCGCCCTCAGTTGCAGGGCAAATGGTTCAACGATGGGTTTCGCGGAGCAATGGGAGAATTGCTTTGCGCGATTGAGGAAGACCGATCGCCGGATAACGCGGCCCGGAATAATCTAAGGTCGCTAGAGCTTACCTTCGCCGCGATCCGATCACGGAGCAGCGGCCAGGAAATTGCGCTCGGCAGGCAGTCCTGAAATGTTGGGGCCGGGCAAAGCATGCCCGCTGCGCGCGACAAGGATCGGTCGTTTGACCCCCGCCACTTTCACCGATGACGCAGCCTTATCACGCCAAAAAAGATCGGTCGAAGTTACTGGTCGAAAATTGTTCGAAAACACTCAGTTTTGCCTGAAATCGCATACTGGCATACAGTGCGGGCAATAAATTGTACGATTACGGCGTTTGAGTTTTGACCTATGAAAGCTGTTCTGGCCTGAAATGCTGAGGTGCATGCGGACCCATAAGATGTGGCGGCAGGCCCAAAAACCTTGCGGCAACACAGACAGGACAAGAGGGCGGGCAACCGCGCGACAGGTCGGCTCAACCAATCCTACATCCAGCTTGAACAGGTGCGTTTCTGATGCGTTAAATTGACAATATCAATAGGGTGGCTGAGCCACTGATTGAGGCGCAAACGCAGCCTGTGCAGTGGATCGAGCACGCAGAAGAAATTCACAAAAACGTGGTGCTGGTCGACTGGATGCTCGGCAATCGCTGCAACTACGCGTGCATCTACTGCCCGCCAGCACTGCATGACGGCACGAAGGGCTGGCAAAGGCTTGAAGATGTCGTGGGCATGATCGAGGCCTTGCATGAACATTATCAGGTCGGAATGGGAAGTCGTGTGTGGCTGCAACTGACTGGCGGCGAACCGACATTTCACCCAAAAATCAAAGATATTCTGGGTACTGCCCGCGCGCACGATATGAAGGTTAGCCTGATTTCAAACGGTTCACGGACCGAGCGGTTCTGGCAGGCCATTCGTGACAAGCTGGATTCTCTGATCCTGACGTTTCATCTCGAAGAAGCCGAGTTTGCACATGTACATCGGGTTATCGAAATTCTGTCCGAAGTCATTCACGTTCAGGTCAACATCACGATGCTGCCGGATCGGTTTGACGAAAGCTATGATGCCGCCCAAAAGCTTGGCTCGGATTTTCCGCGTATTGCAATCGTGATGAAGCCTTTGCGCGTTGGGTTTGGCAGTGCGCTGTACCCTTATAGCGAAGCGCAGATTGCCAAGATGCAAGAAAGGATGTCCAAGCCTTCGCGTTCAAAGGGATAGCTGCGGAATCCGCGCTGGATCATGGCCCGCGAGAACCCGGACGGAACCCGCGAGATCATTCGCCTCAACGAGTTTATTCTCAGGGGCGAGAACCGTTGGCGGGGTTGGACCTGCAACTCGGGGATCGTATCCCTGCGGATTGCCGGTGACGGCGCTGTGTACCGTGCGGTGTGTGGCGTAGGCGGTTGCATTGGTGAAATCGGTCGCGACATCAGGCTGCCGGAGGGGTCGGTAGTCTGCGATCGCGATGCCTGTTCCTGCGTCGCGGACATACTGATTTCGAAGGCAAGGTGGCAGTAACAAGCACCGCACCAAATTGCATGTACCGAACAGTGATTTTACGGAGCAAATTGAGGCTATCCGCGCGATGATTGCCCTTAGGAGAAGACGGTTCCCTGGCTAAAAACAGGCGACCTACCATCCAACTAAAACAGTAAGAGGTGCCGGTTTACTTGTTTTCGAGTGGTCAATTTTTTATACTCGATAGCGTATTTATTTTGGAATTTACGATGTTCACGAGTGTATTTGGTTTGCCCGAGTTGCAACAGCGTAGAGCGTGTTTCGGCGACCAGTTCGGGGGTATTAATGACAAAGGCCAGCGGTCCAAGAGCTCGACCTGAAGTTGCCAAAAAAGACGCTAATCGAGTGTCGGATCTCTATGATTTTGTGCAGTCTCCTGAATGGCAGGAGGTGCTTGAAAACGCTCGGAAAAAGCAGGAAATCAACCAGGCGGCGCTTAAGAAAAAGGCGCAGGCGGCGCAGCAGCCGGAAGAAGGCCGTAGTAAGGCGGGTCAATCAACTGCTAGAGCAAATTCACCAGAAGGACCAAACAAGGGGCCGGCCCAGGCAGAAGTGGCCAGCAAGCAAGGTGACGCAACAGGTGCCGGGCGTACCGGTGAGTCGGTGCAAAAGCCCACTCAAGCGCAGAATGGCGCCCAGAATGTGAAAACCAGCGGCAAAGTGGCCGGAACAGCCAGCACTTCTTTTGATGCCCAGAACCAGAACAGAGAACCCAACCCCGCGGATCAGAGTAACCGCGAGCACCCGCAACAAGAACCGGGTCAGGATACGGCTCAAGAGATTCAGGAAAGCCAAAGCGATCAGGCGTCCTCAGAGCCCAGATTGAAACTGTCCGCAGAGGAGGTAGCTGATCGCCTGCGCAAAAACGAGCTTGAAAGACTGGCGGATCAGAAAAGTACCCGCCGCAAAATGAAGTTGGGTCTGGTTGCTGTTGGATGTGCCATCGGAGTGGCGGCTTCGTCTTCGGTGTTTCTTGTTCTTTCCGAATGGACGTCGTCTGGTCCGGTCGAAAGTGCAGGATCGGCGATTGAAAGCACCGAAGTGACCAGTATCGCGTCACTGCAAGATTCAGAGATAGGTCCGTCCGATGGGCCGCAATCTGATCTATCTGGGGGCGCGGAGGATCAAACTGTTCTGTCCGCAACCATTTTTGATACGTCATCACGCTCGGTGCCGCCTGACGCCAAGTTAGCCGAGCCTGAGGAAACGGAAAGTCTTGCTTCCTTGACACTACCTTTGCCCGGATCTGCGGAAGGTGAGGGTGTTGTCGAGCCGAAACTGTTACGATTGGCCCCCAACGTTCAGTCATTTGTGCCGACACTTGCTCAACCACCGCTACCGATAAACCTGATAAGCTATCGTCCGAGGACAGAGTTGAATTTAGGATTTGTGCGGTTTCAATCCACGCCAGAGATTTTCGGTACGTCCGTCGCATTGCTCGAAGAGGCTGCGGCTGTTCCATTAAATCGCGCAGCTGAATTGACCGTTACGCCACGGCGCGCGCCTATCGTTCCAACGCAGCCTGGCGCGATGGTTTACGCGAGGCCCAGAATGAGTGGAGAAGTGGTCGCTGCACTTCCGAAACAAGCCAGCGCCTATCAGCCAGAAATACGCGGTTCAAATGTCCGCGAGATCAGCGCAGCGCTTTCGCTGCCCGAAATCATGGCTGCTCTTGAAATCGAAGAGCCGCCTGCGGTGCGCGTTTTGATCGACCCAAACGCAAGCGGATTGAAGACCGTGGCACTGGAGCCGATGGCACAACCGGACGAAACAGACCTTCCCCCGGTGATTACGCAACCTGAAAAAGCTGAGCCGGTGCCAGAACAACCAGATCTATCGGTCTTGTGGGCAACACCGGAGCCGCTGGAAACGTCCGCGCCATCCTATACTTCGGAACCATTAGAGGCACTGGTGCCAGATACGCCCGCGCCATCGGAGCCATCTGATCCCATCGAGCGCACGGCATTGCTTGATGATGCGATTGAGCCTCCGGAACCAGCTTCGGTTAGGGGGCAGGTGGCATTCCGGCTGTATGCGCCCCGCAGCCTGTCCGAGGATGCGGTCAACTCCGTCGTCACAAATCTGACGACAACCGGGCATGAGCTCAGCGGGACGGCGAGGGTTGGGTTCGGGATAAGCCAATCCAACGTCCGGTTTTATCATAAGCAGGACGAGGCGACAGCTGCAGCTCTTGCTCAAGATGCCGGTGCCTTGTTGCGGGACTTCACCGGTGCGGCAACCAAAACTCCAAGTGGGATCATAGAGTTATGGTTGGCTGGCGAAGGGTCCGGCGCGCTTGCGGTTAAGCGTACCGCGAAACGAAGCCGCGCCAAAGCACCGGCCACCAACCGTGTAAACCGACTGAGAAGTCAGGTTCTGAGCAAACTTAAGAAAGCGACGAACTAATGATCGTGTTTTTGGAGTATAATACGAAGGACTGAGTCTTTTCTGTGTAGCGTTAACAATTATAACCGGGTTTCCAAAGATGACTGATAGACGACTTATTGGAATAGTTACTGCCCTTTTGTTTTTATCTTCAACGCAGAGCGCGCGTGCCGAAATTACGCTTGAGCATCTGCTCGTTATAGATCAATTGCTGTCGACCAATGACATTCAGGCGCTTTATTCATACCTTGAGAAGAACCCGGATTTGTTAACGGGTGAGGACGAATTGTCGCTTGAGCTCAGAAGTTTTCACGAGGCCGCATCGGTTGGCGATGTGGATTTCAGCTATTCCACCAGTGCGCCAGCCAACACGGATGGCACCCTCAATGAAAACTCATCCTTCGCAAACTCGTTGCAGCACTGACACCAATGTCCGGAATGTATGCATTCAGGCGGTCGAGTTCTCCAAAGATCGCCTACGTCATTGAGCCGCGGTTTTCAGGAGGAACATCAGCAGCGGTGGCCGCAGAGTTGCCGGTGGCTGCGGAATTTGGGCAGGTCGTTGTTCACGCGATCACGTCCAGAACATTTGGCGATAACCAGTGTGTCGCGCCGGTTTTGCGCAAGGTGCTGGACGATTTGCAAATTCCACTGGTTTGGGACGCACCCTTTATAAGTGCGGATTTCGTGTTTTTGCACAATCCGTCCTTTTTGAAGTTTCAGGATACGTTGGGCACAAAGATCATTGCCCGTGATCTGTTCGTGATCACGCACGAGAATTTCCTGCGTCCGGGCGGTGAAGAGGGGTTCGACGTCTCAACCTGTTTGAGCCAGATCGAGGTCTCAACGATTTCTCTGAGGAAAACGCTTGCGCCGATTTCACCGTATAATCGAAAGGGCGTCGTCAACTGGCTGGCCACGTCTCGAATGGCGCGGCGTTGGAATGTGCTCGACTGCGACTGGTTCAACATTTGTCAGATCGAATTGAATACTCCGTGCGAAACTCCCCAAGATCGTCGGGGGCGGCATTCACGACCCGGGTTCGAAAAGTTTCCTGCGATTGCCGAACTGGACAGCTGTTTTCCAAAGCATTCTCAGTGCAATGTTATTCTCGGGGCGGATGCTTTGTTAGAGGCGCGCGTACTTCGCGCACATTGGAACCTGCTTCCCTTTGACGCCATAAGTGTGGAAGAGTTCTTTGGAATGATTGACTTTTTCGTATATTTTACAGCGCCGACCTGGCAAGAAAGCTTTGGGCGCGTTGTCGCCGAGGCACTTGCCGCCGGAAAAGTGGTTCTGGCGAACCCCGACACAGGTGCGACGTTCGGCGATGCCGTCCTGACCTGCCGTCCGGCAGAGGTTGACGCAATCATATCCGACCTCGTCGCCCATCCGCACAGATATCATGAACAGGTGTCCAAGGCCCAATCGGCGCTGGATCGCTATTCTGCAGAGAATTTCAGGACGATGCTGTCCGGCATTCTATCCGCTGACAGCGGGGTACTTAAATGATCTACATTGAGGCTGGCACGCGCTCGTTACGTTCGTTTGATGCGCAGTTGATCTTTGCCGAACAACTCTCGGCGCGCGGATACAGTGTTTGCATTGATGCCGAGTATTTGCCGGAAAATGCGGGCCGGGGCAGAATTTATGAAGCGGCCAAATATCTTGTTGATCCGGCGGAACATGCAGCCGAAACCGTTTTTGCCCTGGGTGCCGAGGAAATCGACGACTCGCTTCTTGCATCGATCCGGAAAAAGCAACTCGGCCCGGGCGTTCCTGTGATTGCGACGGGTCGCTTCGTGACCCAGCAAAGCTATATAGGCGCCAAGGCGCGGCTGGCTTATGCGCTTGGACGCGAAGCCATGGTCATCGACCTGACCGATTTTCAGCCACGGACTTTGATGCCGTCCAGCGTAAGCCCTTTGGTCGCGGATATTCGAACTGTTTCGCGGCGGCCTCAGAGGGAAATGCCGAACGTAACCGTTGTTCTGGGGTCAATGGAGTTGGACAACCCCGAGACGCTTTCCTGCTTTTCACGGATGAGCAACCAAGGTGGCTATAACCTGAAGCTGATTGTAAGCGGGGCACAGAACGACGCGATCAAAGCGTCGCCATTCCATGATTTGCCCACCTATCTTTATACCGGGCTTTCTCCTCTAACCTTGGCGAACACGACGGATATTCTTGCGATGTTCGGCCATGGTATCGCCGGTGTGCGTATGGCCGCGTTCGCAGTCGAACTGATTGCGGCAGGAGGAGTTGCAATTGACTGCACCGAGGATGAGATCCTCATGTCGTCGGGCGCGCCCGCCTTGCTGGGGCCAAAGACCCCTTTTGCCCTGGATGGGTATTTGATTGGCAAGGTTATTGGAAACACGCCGCAAATCGCGGAGCAGGCGTCAAAATCTCAGTGGCTGCATACGGTGGACATATCGCGGCTGGAAACCGCGGCAGGTCTAAAGCCCAAAAGGCGCGGACCGGCGCGAACTACGCCAAGAACCTTGTTTTTCCCGACGAACGGAGTGGGGCTCGGCCACGCGCAGCGGTGCGCTATCATCGCCAAGGAATTGCCGGACACGGTCTCTACGATGTTCGCAGCATTCCCCACTTGTGTCCCGCTTGTCCGCCGCGAAGGCATCGACTGCATTCCCTTGGTGCAGCGAACCGACACAAAGTCCAATTCCGACGGCAATGACATTCTGACCTATCGACGACTTGGCGCCACCCTTCAGGAAAACGACACGTTGGTCTTTGACGGCGGCTATGTCTTTGATTCCGTTTACCGGGTGATCCGCGAACGCAAATTGTCGGCTGTGTGGGTTCGGCGGGGTCTGTGGCCCGAGGGCCGGTCGAGGCAAACCATGCTCCGCCGCGAGGGCGTTTTTGATCAGGTCATCGTGCCCTCCGAGGCGTTTGAAGAACTGAACGACGCATACAGCTACGGCGATCACGTGCATTATGTCGGCCCGATCGTGCGCCAGGTAGAACAGTCTGCAGAAGAGAACGAACAGCTCAGAGCCCGACTGTCAGAACGGTTCGGGCGCGAGTTCAGGCAGTTGGTGGTCAGTATGCTGGGCGGCGGTGTGGCCTCTGATCGATCCGCCCAATTGCAGGCAATCTCCGGCATGCTCGAGGCGCGGCCCGACTGTCTGCATTTGGTCGTGACCTGGCCCGGAAGCACGGTTCAACCCGCCGCGTTTGGCTGGAAAAATACCCATGTCGTACAAACGCTGGAAGCCACAAAGCTTTGTATGGCTGCGGATCTGGTCATTTCTGCTGCGGGATACAATTCCGTGCTTGAAATGCTTTACCACAAGATCCCGGCGATCTTCATCCCGCAATCGGCGCCTTATCTGGACGACCAGACTCGGCGCGCAATGGCTTTGGCCGAACGCGACCTGTGCGCCATGATCACCGAAAAGGAATTCATGAAGTTGGAGCGTACAGTATCGGAATGGCTGGATCACGATTGTGCAGAGGTCTACCGCTCAGCGTTAAGCAAGATTGAACTGCCTGAAACGGGGGCTTCCAGAGCAGCTGAACTGTTGACAAAGGCTGGGTCCAGAAAATGACAGGTAACGTATGGTTCGACATCTTAAGCCGCGCGTCGCCAAATCGGCCTGAGCCCTTGGACGATTTGGTCAATGATAACCGCGCCTCGCAACCGCGCGGGAAAGTCATATTCCCCCAAATGGATCTGACGCCGTCTGTCGCCCTTTGGGAACGTGAACCGGGCGGTCCCATACATATCGGCGTCCGGATTTTTGAACCGCCAGAGGCCCCCTATAGCGTGGCCAGGCTTCTTGCTGCCGCCGCAATGGAGCGGGACGTGTTTCCGGTTCTTCTAAGCCGGGTCGACTACTGCGGGTTCGAACGGTTTGGCTTTCGTGTCGAACGCATCCCGGACGAGCCGACAGCGGCCGAAGCTGCTGAAGAAGAGATCAGAAAGTACTGGGATCTCGCAATTATCATCGACGGGCATGAAATTGGCCTACTAAGTTAGCAATTTCCCCAGACGTGCGACTGCCGCATGTCTCAAGTGTTGCCCGGACCGCAGTTGACCAAAAAAGGTCCCGGCCGGTTCACTGTTCGAGGCGCCACTTGAGGTTAGCCTTCACCGTTGGCCATTCGCACTGAATGATCGAGTAGACTGCGGTATCGCGAACCGTGCCGTTTGCCATGATCATGTTGGATCGCAATATCCCGTCAAGCTTGGCCCCAAGCCTTTCAATTGCGCGACGGCTTTGCGTATTTAGAAAATGTGTTCTGAACTCGACGCAGATGCAGCCGAGTTCTTCGAAGGCGTGCTGGAGCAACAACAGTTTGCACTCGGTATTCAGCGGAGTTCTTTGAACCGATTTTCGATACCAGGTCGATCCTATTTCCAGACGGCGATTCGGGGCATCTATGTTCATATAGGTCGTCATCCCGACGGCCCGCCCTGAGGCGGGTTCGATCACCGTGAATGGGAACATCGAACCCGCCTCTCGCAGGGCCAGTCGGCGTATGATTTCTGCGGGTACGTCTTCGGGTTTTGGGACCGTTGTGTACCAAAGGCGGTGAAGCGCGCCGTCAGCGGCGGCCTTGGACAGATCGGAATGATGCTCTTCGGCCAGAGGTTCGAGCAAGACATGTTGCCCCTGTGCGGAAAACGGTTCTACCCAGCCAGTTTTGTTCATCAGATCTCGTATCCTCATTAGTTTCAGCCGAACGTGGGGGCCACCTCAATCACTCTAAAGCGAAACGCTGAGAGAGCCAGATGCTGAGGCCGGAAGTCACGGGTTGGGCATGGCAGTTGCTAAATCGTTTCGGTAATTTTGAAAATCCGACGTTTGCCAATAGGATGCGCACATATCTTCTAACGAAATTTTTTGTGGGGAATGTGTTATGACCTCAGGACATTGGACGGTTGGCTCGTATTTGGCGAAGCGACTGCATGAGGCGGGGATCGCGGATTATTTTGTGGTACCCGGAGATTACAATCTGGTGTTGTTGGACGAATTGCTTGGCAACACGGACATGCGAATGATCAGTTGCTGTAATGAGCTGAATGCCGGATACGCCGCGGACGGCTATGCGCGCGCAACCGGGGGGCCTTCGGCGGCGGTTGTCACTTATTCGGTCGGAGGATTGAGCCTGCTGAACGCAGTGGCAGGGGCTTATGCCGAAGACCTTCCATTGATAGCGATTTCGGGTGGGCCAAACACCAACTCTGAGGCCGAATGGGAATACCTGCACCACACATTGGGCGAGGTCGACTATGGTTATCAACGTGACATGTTCGCGCGCGTTACGGCCGAAGCAGTCATAATTCACCACCCTTCGTTGGCACCCGTGGCGATTGATCGGGCCATCGACACAGCCATGTTGCGCCGAAAGCCAGTCTATATCGAAATAGCCTCGAACATTGCCGGCGCGCCCACATCCGCGCCCATTTCCCGAAGCTTTGCCAGACAATCGGCTAGCGACCCCAATTCATTGGCGGCTGCGGTTGAGCAAACCTCGGCCTTTCTGAACGCCGCGGAGCGGCCGGTGCTGGTCGCCGGTAGCAAGATCCGCGCGGGTCAGGCCGAAAAGTCGCTGCGCGGTCTGGCCAAGGCGTGCGAATATGCGCAGGCGTCGATGCCCAATGCGAAAAGCTTCCTGTCCGAAGAAGACGACAACTTTATGGGCATCTATTGGGGTCCTGTCAGCACACCGGGCTGTGGTGAGATCGTGGATGCCGCAGACGGGTTGCTGTTCGTCGGTCCCGTTTTCACCGACTACACAACGACCGGTCATCAGTTGAGCTTCGACCCCGGCAAGGCGGTCATGGTTCACCCGACGTCGGTTCAATTGGGCGAGACACATTTCAGCAATGTCCGCATGGACGAGTTTCTGGAAGCGCTGACCGATAAGCTTACGCCGAACAACAGTGCGATTACGGCCTTTGAGAGAGTCAGAACCGAACAAAGCGCGCCCGAGCCCGGCGCGGCAGAAACGCCCGTTACGGTTCGACAGTTGTTCGCCCGAATTCAGGGGATGTTGGATGGCAACAGTACACTGCTCGTGGAAACAGGGGATTCCTGGTTTAACGGGATGGAGACCAACTTGCCCGATGGCGCGCGTTTCGAGATTCAGATGCAGTACGGGTCTATCGGCTGGTCTGTTGGTGCTTCGCTGGGTTACGCGCTGGGCAGAGGTAATCGCCGGTTGATATCGTGCATCGGCGATGGGTCGTTTCAGCTAACGGCTCAGGAAATCTCGACAATGATCCGGTATGACGCAAAGCCGATTATTTTCCTGATCAACAACGGCGGTTACACGATCGAAGTGGAAATCCACGACGGCCCGTACAACACGATCAAGAATTGGGATTACGCAGGCCTGATCGAAGTGTTCGGCGCTGGCGAAGGCAATGCCTGGGGATGTCGCGTCGTGACCGAAGGCGAGTTGGACGCAGCCATCAAAAAGGCTGAGGGCCATGACGGTTTGTGCCTGATCGAGGTGTTGATCGACCGCGACGATTGCAACGTCAACCTTCTGCGGTGGGGCAATCAGGTCGCGCGGAACAACGGTCGGGCCAATCGATGCAGGTAAGGAGCGTTTTGTGAAGATCATGACAGGCGGACAGACCGGCGTCGATCTGGCTTCGTTGCAATTTGCGCTTGAGAACGACATTCCTTACGGCGGTTGGGTGCCCAAAGGACGCACGAACGAGGACGGCCTAATCCCAGAGCGGTTCACAGGGTTGGTCGAAACGTCGTCTGAGGATGTGAGTGAGCGGACAAAGCTGAATGTCCGAGACAGTGGTGCTTTGCTGGTGTTTCAGGACGGGGCGATCAGCCCGGGAACTCAGTTGACTATCGACTTTGCTCAAGAGGTCGGAAAACCGCACCTGGTCGTTGACCTTCGGAATGGGATAGATGCCTGCGCGCGTCAGGTGCGATCGTGGATCATGTCCCGCCCGGACGTGGTGTTGAACATTGCGGGGCCAAGGAATTCCGAAGCACCCCAAATCGGAGCAAAAGTGACGGCTGTTCTAAAGCGGTCTTTCGAAATCAAGGGCAGGTCAATCTAGGGTGGTGTGTGATCTGCGCTTACGACTTTCCGCCAGTAGGCGCAGTTCCATTCGGTTGCTAGGATTGGTTAGGGTGTGGCAACTTGATTGCAAAGGCCAGATTTCATGCACGCAAAAACTGCCGGACAAAGCGAATTCGACAAGGTTTTGATCGTCGATGATCATCCTCTGTTCTGTGACGCGTTGTCGATGACGCTGCAAAGCGTGGCCGATATTGGCGAAATCCACACCGCCGACAGGCTTGAAAACGCGATTGCGCTGATTGCCGACGGGCTCAAGCCTGACGCGGTTATGCTGGATCTGAACTTGCCGGATGTGGACGGGCTTGAGGGGTTGGTTAGGCTGAAGTCTGCGACCAACGCGCCGGTCATCGTGGTGTCATCGATTTCCGAAAACCGCGTGGTCAGCCAGGTGATCCATGCCGGAGCTTCGGGCTACGTGCCAAAACACAGTCAACGCGACGTGTTTCGTATCGCCATTGAGACGGTGCATTCCGGCGACGTTTTCGTGCCTGAGGGTTGCGTACTGATCAAAGCTGACGGAGACAACGAACACAACGACGCGGTCAATCGCCTTGCCACTTTGACAAATCAGCAATCGCGCATCCTGCAACTGATCTGTGAGGGCAAGCTGAACAAACAAATCGCGTTCGACTTGTCCATCGCAGAAACCACAGTAAAGGCGCATGTGACCGCGATTATGCGCAAGCTTGGCGTGCAGAGCCGAACCCAGGCTGTGCTGATCGCCAAGAAAGCGTCCCTTGCAAGCGTCTTGCAAGAGTAAGCCTTGGCACCATATCCTATGAAGACGTCGCGCTTTTTAGGGAGGAAGGCACGATGAACCAAGCAATCGGGTGGGCAACAGCCACCGCCCGTACGTCAGGTATCGTCAAAACAGGATTTGTACATTGTAAGACGGATCAGGCGATAGCAAAGCTAGCCGGATCCTTGGGCGAAGACGCCTTGTCATTTGTCATTCTGTTTGTAAGCCCCAGCGCGGACGCTGCGGCCGTTATTGCCGAGGCTAAGTCAATCTTTGCGCCAACGCCCGTGATCGGATGTACGACGGCGGGTGAGCTTGCGGATTGCGGTTACAGTGAAGATCAGATCGTTGCCATCGGTTTTCCGAGCTCGCATTTCGAGACGCGGACCCTGCTGGTTCCCGACCTTGGGGATTTTTCGGCGCAGGAAATTATCGATCAGATGATCCGCAATCGTAATGACATGACGGTGACGACACCGGATTGGAGGCACGAGTTCACTTTTTTGATGATCGACGGGATGTCTACGAAAGAGGATGTTCTGACGTCGGAGCTGGCCATCGGTTTGGGGCCGGTGCCCCTGTTCGGCGGATCCGCCGGGGACGGGACCCGATTTGGCAGGACCTATGTGCTGAATGACGGTCAGGCCATGCAGAATGCGGCGATCCTTACGCAGGTGCGTACGCGCTGTCCGATCAAGGTGTTCAAGACAGATCACTTGATTCCGACAGCCCGGCGCATGGTGGTGACCAAGGCCGACCCAGCGCGACGCATTGTGCAGGAAATCAACGCAGAGCCTGCCGCCCGTGAGTATGCCCGAATCCTCGGCAAAGACCCCGACCAACTGACGACGTTCACCTTCGCGGCGCACCCTGTCGTGGTGCAGATCGGCGGGCAGCATCACGTGCGGGCCATACAGCGGGTCGCTGGAAACGGTGATCTGGTGTTTTTCTCAGCGATCGATGAGGGGTTGGTTCTGACGCTGGCGGAACCACGGGACATGGCAACGCATCTCGAGGAAGAAATAGCGGCCCTGACACAGGATGTGCATCCGGACACGATCCTTGGTTGCGATTGCATCCTGCGTCGTCTGGAAGCGCAGGAAAAGCAAAAGACCGGCGAGATATCCCGCCTTCTGTCCGCAAATCACGTGGTTGGTTTTTCGACATATGGTGAGCAATACAACTCGATCCATGTGAATCAGACGCTGACCGGAGTGGCGATCTATCCGCCGGAAGAGGTTTAGGCGATGATAGAATCCCTTACCGATCCGAGTGACCCTCTGGATCGCCAGAATGAGAAGCTGCTGAAAATCGTGGCGGCATTGATGCGCCGGGTCGAGGAATCCACCGATGCCTCTGGTGCGGCCTACGCTCAGTTCCAGCGGGCCGCGATGCTGGAACAGGAAGTAAGGGCGCGCACGGATGAACTTGAGCGCGCACTGGAGTTGCTAAACGACTCGAACGCCCGTCTGGCCAAGGCCAATCAGGAAACCGAAGCGGCGCGGGCAGACCTCACGAACGCAATCGAGGCCGTGCAAGAGGGGTTTGCGCTATTCAATCTCGATGAAGAGTTGGTGCTGTGCAACAGCCGTTTCGGCCTGCATATGCCGGACATCCAGAACCAGCTTACCCCCGATTTGCGCTTTACCGAATATGTAGAGCTGGTCAGCCAGTCCAAATTCCTGTCGCTTCCTGATGCGGTTGAACCACAAGATTGGGTGCGGCGTCGGATGGCACGCCATGCCGACGATCACGTGGTCTTCAACGTCCGCCTAAGCTGCAACCGTTGGATGCAAGTGTCCGAGCACCGCACGCCAAACGGCGGCACCGTTATCCTGCAGACGGATATCTCTGACATCATGCGGCTTGAGCGTCAGGAAAGGGACCGCATCCTTGACGACAAGGCCCGACTGATCCGCGCGACGCTGGAACATATCGATCAGGGGGTTTGCATATTCGACAGCAAGCTACGTCTGGTCGGGTGGAACAACCGGGCCAGCGAATTGCTGGCCATTCCCAATTCTCAGTTCCAGATGGGGGCGCAGTTTCGAACTCTGTTCAATCGTCTCAGCACAACCATTCGCTTTGAGGGCGGCGTGACGGATGCTGATCTGCTTGCCTGGGTCAATTGCTCCACCGAGCGTCCGCCGTTGCAGTTTCAGATGCACAGCGGTCGAACCAAGATATTGTCAGTCTTTGCGCAGGAGATGCCGGACCGGGGTTTCGTGATTTCGTTCACCGATATCACGGCCGAACGTCAATCGGCGCAGGCCCTGTATGAGGCCAAGGAACTCTTGGAACAGCGCGTTGCGTCCCGCACGATAGAACTGGCAGATGCATTGAACGAGGCGGAACGCGCCAACGCATCGAAATCGCGATTTGTCGCGGCGGCCAGCCATGATCTGCTTCAGCCGCTTTCAGCAGCTAAACTTTACGTTGCGACACTCGGCGGTGGATTGGATGAGGCCCAAGCAAGCGCGGTCGCAGCAAAAGCGGAAAGCGCGCTCAATAGTGTAGAGCACATTCTTGAAGCGCTGCTTGATATCTCGAAACTGGATTCCGGACGGGCATCCGTTCATTTGTCGTCAATCTCGGTCGGAGAGCTTTTTTCACAGCTCGAAGACGCGTTCAGACCGGTTGCGCAAGCCAAGGGGCTTGAGCTGCGATTTGTCGGTACCGAGGCCGTGGTCAGAAGTGATGCAAGCTATTTGCGACGCATTCTTCAGAATCTGTTGTCGAATGCGATCCGATATACGGAAACCGGAAAGGTTCTAGTTGGAGTGAGACACCGGAAGAACACTTTTGCAATTCAGGTTTGGGATACCGGAATCGGCATCGCCGCCGAGCAACAAGACATTGTTTTTCAGGAGTTTAAGCGCCTCCACTCAGATGCTAGTGCGGCTGAGGGCATGGGGCTGGGTCTTGCCATTGTGGAACGGGCCTGCGGTTTGCTGAAACACCCCATTCAACTGCAGTCGCAGTTGGGTTGCGGATCCGGATTTTCGATTGAAGTCCCTTCGGCTGAGGAGACAGGTGCCGAACAAAACAATGACATCGCGGCGAAGAAATCAAACTCGGAAGTGCTGACCACAACTATCGCTTTGTTGATCGAAAACGATGACAACTTGCGGGCGGCACTGAGCATGACCATGGAGGCATGGGGCGTTCAGGTGCTTGAAGCAGCAAGCACAGAAGTGGCGGCCGACCTTCTGCACGAGATCGGGATTTTGCCGGATGTCGTGATCGCCGACTACCAGCTTAGCGACGGAAAGACAGGAACCGATGCCATTGCGGACCTAACGCGACAGTTTGGACACCTGCCTGGGTGCATCATTTCAGCAAATCGATCGCCTGAGTTGGCCGCATACTGCAAGACGGCGAACCTTCCGCTTTTGCATAAGCCGATTGACGCACAGATGCTGAAATCAGCGCTTGAGGCAGCAGTCGGTTGACGGTTTTAGGCACCGCAAAGGGTCAGGAGGATCGCCTCTTGCCAACCGTACGCATCATCTGCCGAAAATAGAAATCCGGGGCCAGACGGTTAAGAAGGTTGGCAATGCGCGCGACGCGGCCGACAGGGATGTAATCCTTGCCACGCTGGAACCCACGCAGAATTACCTGAGCCGCGGCTTCGGGTTCCATGTAATCAATGCCGTCCGAGGCGGAACCGGGGCGAACAAACCCGTTGCCTGCCGCATCGGGGCGGCCAATATTCGTTGCCACAAAAGAGGGGGTGGCGATGGATACACGAACCCCATGTACGGTTTCCTCGGCCCTAAGGGATTTGAAGAACCCCTCCATCGCATGCTTGCTGGCTGCATAGGCTGTGCGATGGACCAAAGGCGCAAAGCCCGCAACGGATGATATCGCCAGATGCGTTCCCTTGGATTTTCTGATCGGCGCCAGAAAATGCCGGGCGCAGCTTACAGCCGCGAAATAGTTGATCTCGAACAGGTTTCGATGTGAATCCATGTCGCTATCGGAAAATGCGGTGATCTGAGAAACTCCTGCATTGTAGATGACGAGGTCTATTGAGTCTCTTGAGCTTATGATCCGGGAACAGGTTTCTTCGCACTGATCACGGTCAGTCAGATCACAGGCATAGACGCTCACCTCACCAAGATCTGCAAGCGCGTCAAGTTCCGGACCCGGCAGGTCCATCAACGCCGTGTGCCAGCCCTGATCCCGCAGCGCGCCGGACAGGGCGCGGCCCAGACCGCCGGCTCCGCCAGTGATGACAGCAGTTGGTCTCATCGGGCGGCCTCCCACCAGCGTTTGAATGCTTCGGCGCTTGTGAATTTGGGGTGATAGCCGAACACGCCTTTTAGCGCAGCGTTGTTCAGAACCGGGCGGTACAGAAGAAAGCGCACCTGTTCCGGGCCATACCGGGACAGTCCGAGAGGGTGCGCAATCGACAATACTGCGCGCACCAACGCTGGCGGCAGCCAACGAACGGTTTTGCCCATCTGCGACGCGATCTGGGACACCGTCAGTGCGCCATCACCTGCAACATTGAAAACACCTGCGGGGCCGTCGGTGGCGGCGCGAACCAGAATATCGGCCAGATCCTCGTCCCAAATGAATACAAATGGGCTGTCTGAGCCTTTCAGACCAAGCAGGCGGGGTTTGTGAAACAGGGCCGTGATCTGGTTTTCGACGTTGGTCCCCAAAACCGTACCAACCCGCAGAACGACCTGTTCCAGATCGGGTGCCGTGGTCCTTGCGTCAGCCAACATCTCTTCGACCAGACGTTTGTGCCAGGAATAGGCGAATTCCTGATTGCCCCGTATCGCATCCGTCTCGCGCAGGGGGGTCGGGTTGTCGGCATGGTAACCATAGGCCGCGCCGGAAGACGTGACGATCAGACGTTGCACTCCGGCCGCGATCGCCGCATCCAGCACATTTCGTGTGCCTTCGACATCGACCTGATACTCGGACGCTCTGGTCGATTTCGGCCCGGGCGTCACGATAGACGCAAGATGTACGATAGTGTCCGGAGCCTCAGCCAGGATGACGTTCAGAGGATCGTTGCCTGTAACGTCCATTTTCAGGAAACGGGTGTTATCTGGCAAGCTATCGGGTTCGCGAATGTCCGTCGCGATGACTTTGATGTCGGCGTGTTCACCCAGTCGTTGCAGCAGGGCGGTCCCTACGGCACCGGCGGCACCGGTAATCAGGATGTTGCGCATTCCGGCACCTCCCGTCTTGCGAAAAAGGCGGCAAGCGCCAGGCCTGAGATTGCGTGCCAGATACCCCAAAGAGCTGCAGCAATTGCCATTCCGCCAAGCCCTCCGAAAAAGGCAAAGATCAGGATCAGCCCTAGGCCGGAATTCTGTATTCCGGTCTCAATAGTGACCGACCGGCGATCCCGTTCCGACAGATTTGCGGCTGTCGCGGTCAGATACCCGCCCATGAACGCCAGAGCATTGTGGAGAATAACGATCCCGATGATCGCGGTGGCAAAGCGCTGGAAGTTCTCCCAATTCGCTGCGAACGCCACAATGATAAAGGTCACGAAGATCGCCATCGATAGCCATTGCAAGGGACGACGGATTTTGTCCGCGAAAGGCGTAAACCGGGCGTTGACCAACATGCCAAGGATCAGGGGCAAAATCAGCATAAAGCCAACCGTGATGGCCACTGCTACCGGATCGATTTCGGTTCGCTGGAGGATTTCGCGCGTCGGGCCATATAGGTTCCCCCAAAGCGCAATATTGGCCGGGGTTACGGCAATTGCGGCAACAGTCGCAAAGCCGGTCATAGAAACAGATAGGGCAACGTTGCCGCCCGCGCGATGTGTCATGAAATTCGAGATGTTCCCACCCGGACAGGCGGCAACAAGGATTAGACCCATAGCAACAGATGGCATTGGGTTGACTGCAAGAAGCATCAGGAAAGTTATGGCCGGAAGAACCAGGAACTGGGACGCAAGACCCACCAGCAATGGTTTCGGGCCGCGTAGAATACGGCGGAAATCATCAACTCGCAGATCCAGCGCGATCGAGAACATAACGATGGCAAGGATGGCATTGAGGAGCCGCAAGTTTCCCGCGTCGAAGTTCAGCACAACTTCATCAATACCGCTCATGGCTGTGCGGCCTTCAGCGCGGCGATCTGCCCCGTGACTTCACCCCGGTAGGTCGCTTTGTCGACATAGTAGGCCATGCGGGGCAGGTCGATATAGTTCATGCCTCCCGTCGCGCGTTCGTAGCCTTCGGATTTGGTTTCACGGATGGCTTTCGCTGCCGTGTTCCCCGACTTCAGACCGGCGATATAGCGCGCAACCATCTCAGCCTGCTCATGGCGCCCTTGCCAGCCGAGGCCAGATGCTTCGACCATTCCCAGAACGAACAAGTCATCACGATCAGGATGAATGCAATTGAGGTAAAGGTGCGGCGCATCGCCTTGCCAATTCAGCAGCGCCTTGTCGATGAAGGGATAATGCAGCTTGTATCCCGTTGCAGCCAGGACCATGTCGTATTCGGCACTGGTGCCATCACGGAAGTGCACCGTCTTGCCGTCGAACCGTTCAACGTCGGATCGCACTTTTAAATCGCCATGCCCTGCGTGGAACAGGATCAAGGAATTGACCACGGGGTGGGATTCGTAAAGTGCGTAGTCCGGCTTTGGGAACCCGTACTTTTGTGGATCGCCTACGAACCATTTCAGGATTGTGCCGTCAACCTTCCGCTTAAGCCACATGGGCAGTTTGATTTTACCGCCCATGGTGTCAGCGGGCATGCCGAAGACGTATTTGGGAACGAAATAGTACCCCCTACGCATCGAGATATCGCAGGACTGCCCGTGGTGAATGGCGTCAACGGCAATGTCACAGCCCGAGTTTCCGGCCCCGATGACCAGTACACGCTTGCCGGTAAACTGCGTCGGGTAACGGTAGTCCGAGGCATGGATGAGCTCGCCTGTGAACTCACCCTCAAATTCAGGCATGTTAGGTTCGGACAAAGTACCGTTGGCGATCAGAACGCCTGCAAACGTCTGGCAGTGTTCGGTGCCGGTCTTGTCGCGCCACTTTATCTTCCAACCACCGTCGTCCAGAGGTGTCGTGCTCAGAACTTCTGCACCAAAGTGAAAGTGTTGATACAGGTCGAAGGCGTTTGCGAAATCCCGAAAGTATGTCTTCAATTCGCGGTGCGATGGATATTCCGCCGTTTCTTCCAGCATCGGAAAATCGGCGAATTCAGTCATCTTCTTTGAAGAAATGAGGTGGGCGGTCTCGTACATCGTAGACCGAGGGGCATCGATATTCCACAAACCACCCACATCATCTGCCAGTTCAAATCCCTGAAATGGCACCCCCTGCTCGACAAGTGTTTTAGCCATCGCCAGCCCCATGGGCCCGGCGCCGATCAGAGCAAAACACTCTTCTGGGCGGGCCTTCACCGTGACCGGTTGGCCCGCTCCTACCTGAACCTGTTCCATGCGCCTCTCCTCCTGCGACACTATTTATCTTGAACGATCGTTCGAAATAAGGCAAATTAGTTTTTGAAATGGCACAACACGCTGTAAAAGAAAGAAAAAGGGCGCCATCCCAGCGATCCATAGCCGCGCGAGAGCGTATACTTGACGCGGCGGAACTGGTCTTCGCCGAGCGGGGATTCGAGGGCGCATCGATTCGGGATATTGCTGAGCGCGCGCAGGTCCAGAAGGCCAATGTGAACTTCCACGGTGGCCCAAAAGACGAGCTGTTCGAACGCATCGTTGCGCGTCGCGCCAGTGAGCTGTCGCAAGAACGTCTTGAGGCAATCGCCCGACTGGATGAGCAGGGGGGATGGGATGCCGGGGACCTGATCGCGGCTTTCATGATGCCTTTGTTGAGCCGTGCATTCGGTGGGAACTCGCAGTGGCTTGCCTACGCGCGGATCGTTGCCATTGTGTCGGCCGATGTGCGCTGGCACGCGTTGACAAAAACCCACTTTGACCCTGTCGCCTCGTTGGTCGTGCAAAAACTGTGTGCACGATACCCCAAGGCTGATCCTGCGCGCGTGGCAGGTGCTTTGGTGTTTTCTGTATCGTCCATGCTGGCCCTTTGTGCTTCCGAATGGCGGATTTCGGCTTTGGCCGGTCCCCGCAGTGAACCAGCCTCAGATGGGATGATTCAGAACTTGCTGGAGTTTTGTGAGGCTGGCCTGGTTGGCAGTCTGAAAACGTCCCGGTAGCAATTCGAGTAAGATCGATTTCGGACAGTTCGTCAGCTGATAAGGGTTCATAAACTAAGCACCGCAACGGTTGCACAAGTCCAGCCAAGCCCCTCAACTTGAAGTTACGGGTCGCACCATACCAATTGCGCCTGTGCGCTATTATCTTGTGATTAACCAAGATTAACGATTTGGAGCGTGGGGTGACATGACAGAGAAAAGGGACCGCCTGACCGCCGAAGAGGCGAGGGGGCTGCGGACGGCCAAGGAACTCGAAGGGCATCTGGCATGGTTAGACACGTTCACACCCGCCGCTCTGGGCGTGCTGGCGATTGCATCGGGGATTTACACTTATTTGGGGGTCTCGTCGCTTCTGGAAGACAATGGCGCAGTGTCGTTCTTTGCTGCCGTCGCCTATTCAATCGCGGTTTCCGTCGGCATCTTTGTGTTCTGGAGCTACATGCTGCGGCTACTACCGTCGATGCGCACCGCCAGCGGCTTCATTGGATTGACGATCTCAACTATTGTCGGCTCGGTTGCCATCATTGCCATGTCCAGTTGGCTGAACGCAGCGGCTCTGGCCGGGGCGGCTGCGGTTGAGCAGCATCTGGAAAACACGGTGCGCGACTATCAGGCGGCTCTGGAGCAGGCCCATGACATTGCTCTCAGTGGGCAGGCGCTCGGCCGCGAAGTTGAACGTGCGCGCCAAAGTTTTGAGGAACTGGCTGAGCTTGAACAGTCCGGTGATCTCTCTGGAACCGCTGGGCGCGGCGCGGTGTTTCGGGTGCTGACGCAAAAGGCTGAGGAACTTCGAAATCTGGAAGAACAGATCGCCAACCAGCAACCTTTGATCGAGGACGCATTTCAACAGGGCAACGAAATTCTGGCCAGAATGCGCGAACTCACGGTCGCGCCCGGACCGGTTGACCGACGTTCCGTCCAGTTTTCCGAAGAAAGCGTCAAGCTGGCTGGGGTGATCTCACGCCTGAACCAGTACAACGTAGCGCCACTTGTTGCGCGGGCGGCGCAGGATTTGCCGTCTTCGGTGGTGCTACCTGAACTGGATGGGCGCAGTTCGGAAGTTCGTGACGCTCAGTCGTCGACCATCAACTCGGTCCTGAATGCGTTGGATCAGCGCGGTCAAACCCTCAGGAACGCGGCTGAGGAGGTCTTGGAGGCCGAGCCACCAATCGAGACGGCTTACAATCCGATTTCCAGCGCGGATGCGGTTATCAAGTATGCCCACAACTTTGTGCCATCGTGGGCCGGAGCCATCGCTATCGATCTTCTTCCTGCGGTTCTCGTGTTCGTTTTGGCGATTACGCAGGCCGCCATTCGGAGCGGCAAGGACGGTATGAGTATCGAGGATACCCTAACCCTGTCCGATCTGCGCGCGGCGATGAACGCTATGAAGGATGTCGAAGCGACAATGGGGGTTGCAGATGCTGCAATCCTTGATCGTACAACGCCGAAAAAAGACGAAACGTGATGGGCTACCTGTCCAAAGTGGAACTGCGAAATGGGCTGCGATATGTGCTGGTGCTGCAATTGGTCATCGCAGGTGTCCTTGTCCTGACGGACGTGTCAGAAGCGGTGCAAAACCCGTTCAGGCAACGGGTTGAGCTGCCGACAGGTCCCGTTTCACCAGGCGATCAGCGCCGTGAGTACCGGACCGACCGCACCGACCCAACGTTGCTGCCCCAATATCAGCCACTGGACGTACCCGTGCCCGAGAACTTCCCGACCCGGTTGGATTTTTCCGAGCAGATGGTCGACGATCTTGGCAGGGTACTCCTTGTGACTGGCCAGATCGAAAAGGGTGACGCGGATCGGTTCGAAACCTACCTGTCAGAGATGCAGGACCGACCCGATCTGGTAGCGTTGCACAGCCCCGGTGGCACCGTTTCCGAAGCATTGTTGATCGGAAGACAGATCCGCGCGGCTGGACTGTCTTCGGCAGTCCTGACCGGCTCAGTTTGCATGTCCGCTTGTCCTTACGTTCTGGCAGGCGGGGTGGAGCGCGTTGTGTCCCTGCAAGGTGTCGTCGGTATGCACCAACACTATTATGAGCAACCGCGCCTAATCCCAGTCGTCTTTGCCGTCGAAAACATCCAGAAAGGGCAGGGCGAGACAATGCAGCATTTGATCGATATGGATGTCGACCCATCGCTGTTGCTGTATTCGTTGAACACACCGCCCGACCAAATCTATGCCTTGGTTGAGGAAGAGCTGGTAGATACCCGTATCGCAACGCAAATCGTGGACTGATAGAAAAGCCCGCCTAACGGGCCCTTCAATCGCGACGCCTTAGTTCCTGAAGGCTGCAATAAGCTCTTTGGCCATTGGAAGCGACGAGTACCCGTGCTTTGATGGGGTCAAGCCCAGCCGCACCAACACCATGTCATGAGATGGGAAGACTCCGATAAACTGACCATCATGCCCCTGCAGCCAGACGGCATCTTCGAACGGTGGAAGTCCACCTGGAGACTCGAGCCACAGGTGGCCCTTGCCGTACATTCCATCCGACGCGGCAACCGGTTCAAACATCCAGTCCGTAAAGCCTTGGGGAAGTATCTGCTGACCGTCCCATTCCCCTTTCTGCAGCAGCAATTGGCCAAAGCGGGCCCAATCACGCGCAGTTGCATACATGTAGCTGGACCCGACAAACGTGTTTGCGGCGTCAGTCTCCAAAACAACGGATGTCATCCCAAGCGGTTCGAACAGGGCTTCTTGAGGATAGGTCAGACCGCCATCACTCAGCAGATCCTGCCAGACGCGTGACAGCGCGGTGGTCGTTCCGGAAGAGTAGTTGAAGTCCGTCCCTATCTCACTTTCCGCTGGTTGACCCGAGACAAATTCTGCCATGTCATCCGTGAGATACAGCATCCTGGTGACGTCCGAGACGTCTCCGTACCCCTCATTCCATTGCAGGCCGCTGGACATGGCCAGCATGTCGCTGACGGTGATGTCTTTGCGCCCGTCCTGTTCCCAGCCGGGGTAGCTGGCCGTCAGCGAGTCTTCCAGCGAAATCTGGCCGGACTCGATAAGGGTGCCGATCAATCCTGCGGTCACGGTCTTGGTCATCGACCAACCAAGCAGAGGGGTGTTTTCGTCAAAACCCTCGCCATAGCTTTCGCCGACTATGCGCCCATTGCGAACGACGACCACGGCGCGATGACCTTCACCAAGCAGCGTCTCATCCGACAGAATGCGGGCAATTTCAGGGTCCTGGGATCGTTCGACCTCATTTCCGGCCGGCCAAATCCCATCAGGCAAAGGTTCCAGCGCGGCCAGTGTCGTGTCGCTGAGCGTGGCATCGTGGATATTGGTGCATCCAAGCCCCTCGCGATACTGCGATGTCGCAGGCGCGAAGAACCGGAAAATCCGCGCTGTCACAGTTTGCTTATCCGCGTCCACATCAAGCGTGATTTGCTTAAGCAACGGATGGCCCGGAGCCTGCACGTCGACGGCCAAAACCTCATCCGGATCGCGTCCGGCGATGAAGACGTTGGAACAGACGATCTTGGCCGAATAGTTTGTTCCGACTTTCAACAGGTCAGGAGGGGATACAAACAGGTACCCCACTGCCCCGACAACACCCAGAGCAAGGGTTCCCGCGACGATTTTCAGCGTTTTTGCAATCACTCGATATCCAAACCGGTTGTACCGGCCCCTCACTTGCCCCGGATTCAAATCGAGTTAAGTGCGATCCGCGTTTCGTTGCTACAGTTCCGTTACGTTCGCTCTGATCATTTGTCTTGGGCGCTGGGCCATGTTGTTGGACGATCGCTCATGTTCTCAGCGCGAAAATCTGCAAAGTTGTTTTGGCAAGCTGAACACTTGACCAAAGCCGCGGGGTCGTCCTTCATGGAGCGTAGTCTGGTTGGAGAATGTGGTAACTTCACCACATTCTAGTAGTTGCTGAAATGAACGGGTCCCTTCACTCTGCAGCACCCTGTTTCTGGTTTGAGGCAAATGAAACGATCGCATGTCTGAAATCGAGATCTGGCTTGAAAGGCACGGCCTGTCAAAATACGCCGAGGCCTTCGCCCAACATGAAATAGAAGTGGGTGATCTGTCCGAGTTGACGGATAATGATCTTGTCACAATCGGCTTGCCGCTTGGGCCACGGCGGCGATTTGCAAAAGCCGTTCGAGAGCAAACTTTGCATGGCGCCCAGCCGGTCAATCCGGCACTAGGTCCCACAATCGTTGCGGAACGACGGCAACTGACCGTTATGTTCATCGACCTGGTCGGATCTACCGAAATCGCTCAGCGGCTAGACCCGGAAGATTTGGCCGAGGTGCTGCGGCTTTTCAAAGAGACCTGCGCCGCGGCCGTGGCGGCATTTGACGGGCATATCGCCAGTTACTACGGCGATGGCATCATGGTGTTCTTCGGGTTTCCGCAAGCGCATGAGGACGATCCCGAGCGGGCAATTCGTGCAGGTCTGCGCATCATTCAGGAGACACCGGAAATTCATACCCATGCGCGGCTTGAGGTGCGTATAGGTATTGCAACAGGTCTGGTGGTTGTTGGCGATCTGCGCGGCGAGAACATGTTTGAGGACGGCACCGCCATGGGCGAAACGCCGAATCTGGCCGCGCGTCTTCAGGCAATGGCCGACCCCGGTACTCTGATCGTGGCGCCCACTACGCACCAACTGGCAGGGGACGCTTTCGAGTATGTTCTGCGCGGTGCATTCAAGCTCAAGGGCTTCGCGAAAGAGGTCGAAGCTTGGCAGGTGACGGGAACGCGGCGGACCCTCAGCCGGTTTATGGCCGCTGACAGTGGCCCGATGAATTCTCTGATTGGTCGGGAGCACGAGTACAAGACCCTGCACAGCAAGTGGACGCAGGCCAGCGTCGGGCAGGGGCAGGTCGTCCTGGTGTCCGGCGAAGCTGGGATCGGAAAATCCCGATTGATCGAAGAGCTTCGCCTCAAAGTTGGCGACGCACGCTCTGGGCATTTGCGGTTCCAGTGTTCGCCCTATCACGAGACGAGCGCTTTCTATCCGGTTATCCGTCAACTTGAAAACGCCTCAGATCTGCGTGCCGACGACGCTAACGACGTCAAGCTTGAAAAAGTGGCTAAAACTCTGGGCGCCCCGTCCGATGACGCGTTGAAACTGGCGGCGGCGCTGTTGTCCATCCCGTTTGAAGATCAGTTGGGTCAACTTGATCTAACGCCTCAGCAAGTCATGGACCAGACGCTGGACATGTTGGTCGAACACTTTGTCGCCGAGGCCGGGCAACGCCCTGTTTTGTTTCTGTTTGAAGATGCGCATTGGATCGACCCGACAACAAAAACACTGCTGGATCGGATCGTTGATAAAGTTCAGGATACGTCGGTTTTGGTTGTGATGACACATCGGACCGGGTTCGACGCAGGTTGGGATATGAAGCCGCATGTTACCCATGTCCGTCTGAAGCAACTGGATTTCCCGCAAGTCAGAGAGATCGTTCACGAAGTTGCGGGAGGTAAGCCGATCCCGCCTGAGATGTTCGGCGTGATTGCCGGCAGATCCAACGGCGTACCGCTTTATGTGGAAGAGGTGACCAAGGATCTGTTGGAATCCGGCGTTTTGGCGGATCGCGCGAATGCAGTCACGCTGGATGGTGCCTCTAATCCTGCGCCTTCAGTACCCAGCACTTTGCATGACGCATTGATGGCGCGTCTCGACCGCCTGAGCTCGGCCAAGGAAGTGGCCCAGATCGGCGCTGTGATCGGGCCGCATTTCACCTATCCTCTGATCTCCAGCGTGTCTGGATTTGGCAACAAGGCGTTGCGGGCTGGTCTGGATCTGTTGGTCGATGCCGGTATTGTCACAGTTGCGGAAGCCGAGCCCGAAGAGACGTTCGTGTATCGTCACGCGCTTATTCGGGACACAGCCTACAACAGCCTTCTGAAAAGCGAACGGCGCAGCCTACACGCACGCGTTGCCGGGGCTCTTGGCAACGAAACATCGAGCAACGCAGGCACGGGCCCGGAGATTCTAGCGCATCACTACACCATGGCCGAAATGACCGCAGAGGCCATCGAGCAGTGGCACCTCGCTGGTCAGCGCGCAGCCGAGCGATCAGCAAATGTCGAAGCTGTGACCCAGCTTGGAAATGCGATTAAGCAGTTAAGCGAGCTGGAAAAAACCGCTGAACGCGACCGCAAGGAGGTCGAGATTCAGGTTCTTCGCGCGGGCGTGCTCCGATCCACGGAGGGCATTGCGGCTGACGAAACCGGTGCGGCTTACGCCCGAATTCGAAAGCTGTGCAACCGTCTGGACGAGACAGAGAACCTGTTTCCCGTCCTGAACGGCCTTTACGCATTCCATCTGGTGCGGGCCGAATATGATCTGGCGAAAGAGGTGGCCGAACAAATTCTTGAACTCGCGAGCCAGTCCGACGAAACGCATCATGTCATGATCGCCCATCGCGCGATGGGGGCTGTGCTGTTGCATATTGGTGATCTGGACGCCGCGCACGAGCATCTTGAGCAGGCGTTGCAGTTGTACGACGCGGATCAGCATGGGCGCCTCGCTTACGTCTATGGTTCCGATCATGCCGCGATAACTTCCTGCTTTCTGAGCATAGCAGTGTGGCTAATGGGAGAGCCCGACCGTGCGCTTGATATCCAGCGCACGGCTGTCAGCGCCGCGCAGGGTCTCAAACATGCGCATAGTATTGCCCAAGCGCTGACCTATCTTTGCATGCTGCACATTTTGCGCCGCGAACCCGACGAGGTGTTAGAGGTGGTGCAACAATTGGAAGAGCTGTCGGACAAGCATTCCTTCACTTTCATGACAATAACGGCCAATTTCTGGCGCAGTTGGGCGACCGCGTATAACTCGCCTACACCTGAGACGATCCGTGCACTGCAGCAGGCAGCTGAAGCCTGGTGGGACAGTGGCGCAGGAAACTACAAACCGTTCTTTCTGACGCTTATTGCCGAGCTGAACTTGAAAATTGGAGATCCGCAGAGCGCGCAGAGCTTGTTGGCCGAAGCGCGCCACTATCAGAAACTGACAAACGAAGGCTGGGCGCAGGCTCAGATGGATCGGGTGCATGCGCTCTTGCCACAGTTAGAGGCGCCTTAATTTGGTGAACGAGCAAGTCAAAACCCACTGACACGTTCGACCAACCAGTACATCGACACGCAGCCGATGGCATAACCGGTCACTGGTACGGCAACAGCGTCGGCTTTGGACATCACCGACGGTGCCAACAAACGCCAGATTATAATCAGGGCCGACAGAGCGGCGATGAACAGAAGCTGACCGGCCTCGACCCCAACATTAAACGCAAACAGAGCGGCAAATATGTCTTCTGGCGGCACACCGATCTCGGCCAGCGCACCTGCAAAACCGAGCCCGTGTAGCAATCCGAAGCAAAAGCAGACGATCCAGGGATACTGTTCGGACAGGCGCAGCTTGCCGTCTTTTCGGTAGAGGATTTCCAGCGCCAGAAACACGATGGACAGGGCAATCACGGCCTCGACTGGCGGGGCGGGGACGCGCAGCACTCCCAAGGTGGCGAGGGCCAGCGTAATCGAATGCGCCACTGTGAAAGCTGTTACCGCACCGACCAATCGCCACGGATCGCGTACCAGAACGAACAGGGCGAAGACAAATAGCAGGTGGTCCCAGCCCTCAAGAATGTGTTCGAACCCAAGAAGGAAGTAGCTGGCCAACACAGTCGAGGTCGTAGGTTGTTCAGGTATTGTCAGAACCGGCATATCGGGTGTGAACCGAAGAGTTGTAGGTTCGGACGAAAGTGGCTGAATGCGCATCAGAACGTCATTGCGTTGCCGCTCCAGACCCTCGATTGCGATGGTTTGACCGGCGAAACCCTCATCGCATTGAACGACCCAGGTTGCGATCCACGCAGCGCCATCCGATTTTGGTTCCGGGCCTCGAGGCTGGTCGCATTGGCTGGGCAAAAGGGCGTTGATGTCCATGGGGCGGCCGGTGACATCGGGTTTGCGCCACAACACCTGCCACGTATCGGACGCCAATTGGCGCAGATCCAGATATCCGGGGTCAAGCGCGTGCGCGTGGGCGGCTTTACCCGACATCAACACCCAGCCGACAAGCAGTAGACAAAGGATCTGCCTCATTCGGGAACCTGGTTTATCTCAGGGGTCTCGATCCGGTAGCTCGACGCGAGGTTTTCATATTGCGCTTGCGCCAGATCCGCGCCAGTTTCGCGCCGCCATTCCAGTAGAACGGAATCACGGACTTCATCCAATTTCGGCCGCTCAGGTGCTCGTTTGTCGGTGATGCGAACAAGGTGAATGCCGAATGCAGACTGAACCGGGCCGGACCAGATACCCGGTTCTAACGTGCCCAGAGATGACGAAAATCCAATGCCAAAGTTCGAGTCCACCACACGGGCCGTCGACAAAGGCATGGACTTTGGCAGTAAAGTCGTTTGCCCGAAACTGTCCCAATCATCCAGCCCATTTACCGACGCAATTGCATTCTTGATAATTTCGGGCTCAACCGTCTGCCCCAGATAGACCTGATCAAATGCAATCTGCGGGCGCGTCGCGAAACGCTCAGGATTTTCTTCAAGATAGGTCTGCAATACGTCGTCTTCCGGCTCGACGGATGCAGCAATCGCATCGGTCAGGAAATCCATCTTTTGCGCAAGCCGCGCGCGGATGACCTGATCTCCTTGATCCAGTCCCAGCTTGCGGGCTTCGCGCACCAGAACTTCTTCTCGGACCGTTGCTTCAATCAGAGCCCGCAACTCGTCCTGCGTGGGGGGGCGGTTCCAACTGGTTTCGAAGCGTGTGGTCAAAAGAGCGACATCGTTGCCGTCGATTGTGATCGTGTCAGTTTCTTCGACGATGTCTTGCCGGGGAGAAACCCATGCAAACCAGAAGAAAATGGCGATCCCTATCAAAATGAAGTGGAACAGAGGTTCTTTCAAAATTCGCATGCGCGGTCCCGAGGTCGTGTCGAAAAATCTCCGGGCAGGGTAAGCCACCCGGAGAAACTGTAAATCAAATTATCCCGTTATTCGCTGGGCGTATACCAAATGGGTGAGGAATACGCCCGTTCCTGATGGACCAGCTGAGCCTCTTCCGGCAGGTCCAGACCAAAACGGAGCTTGTCGTATAGGACCCAGCGTGGCGTCGGGATCTCAAGAACCCGAACGTAGTAGAAGGCGCGTTGGCCGGGGTCGAACTCAGGGTCGGTCCAAACAGTCACCAGTTCGGAGGCGCCGATTGTATTGCTCCAACTGGCGGTTTCCAGATCTACGGTGTTGCCGACCTCGGGCAGATTGCCATCGGCGTCCAGCGCGCGGTCATCGGACCAGGCGACATTAAACACTTTCTCGTGCATTTCCCCTTCGGTGTCCAACCAACCCTTTACGACCTGAACACGGTCCAGATTGGCTCCGATCGGGTCGCGCAGGGCGCCAATCAGGAAATTCGGTGCTCCGTCACCTTCGCGGGGGCGCAAGTCGCTGCCCATGGGAACGCCCTTAGTGTAACCGACATCCGCCACCAGACGCGTCAGCAGGTCCTCATCCTGAAAGTCCCAGCCGCCAAAGAAACGAAGACCGATCCTCGGGCCGGTTGTGGCGTAGGTCTCACGCCGTTTGAATGCATCGAAAATGGCCGAACGGGTGTTTTCCGATGCCCAAACCGCTGTGTACCCCGAGGCGACCAGCGTATGGCCTTCAAACGCCCCCAGGTCGCTTTCGACAAACGGGTGCAGAACGCGTGTGGCAGAGGGTTCGGCGCTCACGGACTTGCCGAAATAGTTTTCCTCTTCAGCTGTGGCAAGGGACGTGTGGCTGTCTGTCGCCCCACCCATGCCGAATTTATAGGGGTTCACGCCGAACTTTTCTTCCAGCGCCAAACCGCGTTTCAGCGCCTCGCGCGCGTATTCACCGGCCAGCATGTCATCGGTTTTCAGCTCGGTGATATCGAGGTTTCCGACGTCCCAGTTTTCATAATCGGCAAATGGGTCATCAGGGCTGAGGTACGGATGCGCCTCGCCGTCGCCCTTGATTTGAGTGACTTCGTAGTGCGGTTCCCACTTGGCGCGGTTCTGTACGTATTCCTCGTCCACCTGGCCACCGTGATAGGTGTCTTCGGTCGGGAACATCCAGCCATTGGACAGGTTCCCGTTGTGGGCAAAGGCCACGGCGCGGCCACCGGTTTTGGCCTCGTATTCCTCAAGCCAGGAATACAACGCTTTGGGGTCGGTATCGCCGTAGGGCGGCTGCGTCACCGGAGGCACGACTTGCAGCGCCCGGATCGGGCCGTCGCGCAGCATGACATTACGATGCAGATTGAAACCCTTGGGCACCGAGGTCCACTCGAACCCGATAAACGCGGTGAAGTTACCGGGATCATTATGGCGTTCGGCGGCCAGCACGATCTGTTCCCAAGTAAACGCAAACGCATCCGCACCCGGGCTGTAGGATTCCAGCAAAATCTCGGGCAGGGTCATTTGCGAGAAGTTGGTGATAATATCAAAGGCTGCCTTGGCCGCATCCTCACCGCCAGCTTTGTACCCTTCGTACCATTCCAGACCCTTTGGGTCGGAAAGCACTCCGGGTTTTCCGGCCTGCAGGTCAGGCGCGAACCCCATGAGATCTGTGTGATCCGTCAGAACCATCCAATCCAGCGGGCGCGCGAGTCTGACGGGTTGACCGGTGGACGAAGTAACCTGCTCGCCCTTCGCAAACCGCCACGCTTCATCCGGAAGCAAAGTGTTCCCGAAGGCGCCGGCATCCAGCGAAAGTCCGGTGTGCAGGTGCGTGTCGCCCCAGAGTGGCCGTTCGGGAAAGGACCGGTTGGCATAAGGTGAAAACGGGCGGTCCGCAAAGGTGCCCTCGGCCGCCTGCTTGCTGGGCACGGCGTCTGCCCAAGCGAATGTTGGCAAAACAAACAAAGAGATCAAACAGGTTGAAAGTCGAAGCATTGAAACCTCCCCAGGCATTCGAACCAAGACATTATGTGCATTAGAGCTTTCGAATATTCGGTTTTTATAATGTATGAGGGGCGAGTTTTGTACTAGTTTTTTACTGGAGTGACCTTCGTCGCGGCGCGAGGGTCTCGTTCTTGGTACTGCTTAGGTGCCGTCGGAAAGCCAGGTCATGAACATATCGACCTCTGATTTCGCCCCCCCGGTTTTCGTTGCCGAACAGAAATAGCCCCGGTTCGTTGCGGGCTCGTGCTTGCAGGCCTGAACCAACGATCCGTTCAACAGGAATTCGTCGATCATCGGGCGCCAGCCGATGCCGACCCCAAGCCCGTTTTGAATGGCGCGCAAATAGACCATGTAGCTGAGAAATCGGTCGTGTGTTGCCGGGCGGGGTACTTGCTGGCCGCTGCCTGAAAAATACCTGTTCCAATCATCCGCATGCGCTGGGCCGGACATATGCAACAGACGTTGTTGCGCAAGCTCGTCCAACGAAAGTGGCGAGGAAGAATTCAAATAGTCCGGGTGGCATATGGCGACCATGCGCTCGGGGAAGACTCTCATGCTGTTCAAACCTGGCACACCCTGTTCGCCAAACACCACCACCGCGTCGCATCGGTTCAAGTCGTAGTCCGGATTTTGATCGCGCGTGACGATTTGAACTTTGATATCAGGGTGGGACATCTGAAAAACGGCCAGCCTTGGCAGCAGGTACAAGCTGGTAAACCCGATGGCCGCGCTGACAACAATGCGGCTTTCCTTTTGCCGGCTGCGAATGTTGTCCATATCGGCACGGATCGCGTCAAAACCCCGGGACACGCTTGATGCCAGTTGCTCGCCTTCTTCGGTCAGCGTCAGACGCGGCTTGCTGCGGACAAATAGTGGTGTATCAAGCGCCGCTTCAAGGGCCGCGACCTGTCGGCTGACAGCAGGTTGCTGCACATTCAGCTCTTTGGCTGCGGCCGAAAAACTCAGATGCCGCGCAGCGGCCTCGAATGCGTTTATCTGTGCCAGAGGTAAGGGTTTAACCACTCATACTATTCCTTCCGGGAATGATCGGCATTCATCATTTCCGTCTTTTTCGATGCGGGCAAGGGGTTAGTCTGATCATGAACGCTGAAAAAGGAATGTTGCTGATGCACGTCAAACTGCTCGCTTTGGGAGGGGATGGCATCGGCCCGGAGATCCTTGCCGAGGGGTTGCGGGTCGCCGATGCATTGGCGGCAAAGGCTGGTCTGACCCTGAATGTCGAGCATGATCTGCTGCATGGTGCATCGTGGGATGCGCACGGAACGTTTTGTCGACCGGAAGTGTTGGAAAAAGCCCGGCAGGCAAATGCAGTTCTGGTGGGTGCGGTTGGTGGTTCGAAATGGGACAACATCCGCGTCCCCGGTGGGGCAGAGTGTCAGGACGGGCTGATGTATCTGCGGCACCGTCTGCAAACTTACCTGGGCCTGCGCCCGGCGCGTGCCTGGCAGCCATTGTTGCACCATACCCCATTCCGGCGCGGGCTCGCCGATCGCGCAAACGTTCTTATCCTGCGGGAGATGTGTGGCGGCGCTATGTTTGCGCGCGAAAGGGGGCAGCGGCAGGTGAATGGCGTGCGGCAGGGCTATGACCTGACCGCTTACAACGCGAACGAGATTACCAGATTTGCCCATGGCGGTTTTCAACTCGCGCGCCGCCGTCGCAGCAAACTGGTCAGCTGTGACAAGTCCAACGTGATGGAAAGCTACAAGCTTTGGCGCGAAGTGGTGAGCGAGGTTGCCACTCAATACCCGGACGTCGCCTTTGAGAACATGTTCGCGGATAACTGTGCCTATCAACTGATGTGCCGACCCGCGGATTTTGACGTTGTTCTATCGTGCAACCAGTTGGGCGACATCCTGAGCGATCTGACGGCCGTCTACTCCGGGTCGCTGGGGATGCTTTCCTCGGCCTGTCTGTCCGCCAATCCTAAGGGTGGTCCTGTTTTTGGAATGTATGAAAGTACGTCCGGCTCCGCACCGGATATCGCAGGGCAGGGTATCGCCAATCCGATAGGCATGATCCTGTCCGTCGGCATGATGTTTGAATACTCACTGGCCCGCCCGGATCTGGCAAAAGCGTTAGAGCAGGCTGCCGAGCAGGCTCTGGCAGACGGTATCATGACGCGCGACCTTGGCGGCACCGCTGACAGCAGTTCGATAACCGATGCCATTCTGGAAAGGCTCTCGGGATGACGGTCTTTGATTACGTTATTGCCGGAGGTGGATCGGCCGGATGTGCGCTGGCCGCGCGTCTTGCGGAAGATCCTGATGTCTCGGTCTGTTTGATTGAAGCGGGCGGGAAGGGGCGCGATCTGTTCATCCGAATGCCCGCCGGAAATGGATTTGTCTTCGGCAACCCACGCCTCGACTGGGGTTACGAGTCCGTTCCTCAGCCGGCTCTGAACGGGCGCAAAATCTATTTCGCAAGGGGGAAGGCGCTGGGCGGCACGTCGATTGTCAACGGCATGATCTACATGCGCGGCGTACCAGCCGACTATGATGCCTGGCGGCAAATGGGACTAAAGGGGTGGGGCTATTCCGACCTTCTTCCTTACTTTCGCCGATCAGAAGGATCGCGGGATCGGCGCGACGGGTATCATGGCGTTGCGGGACCTTTGAAAACGGAACCCGCAGCGAACTTCGGTACGCTGGATCAGGCCTTTGTAGAGGCCGCGGTTGCGGAGGGCCATACCAGATTGCCCGATTTCAACGGGCCGCACAGGACCGGAGTTGCACGAAACGACAGTACGGTCTGTCGCGGGACTCGCCAATCATCGGCCATCGCCTATTTAAAATCCCCGCCTGAAAACCTGACTGTGCTGACAGGCAAGCACATTGCCCGCATCCTGTTCGAAAACAAACGCGCCGTCGGTGTCGAAACCCTTGGCGGCGAACGGTTTCGCGCCAACCGTGAAGTCATTGCATGCCAGGGCGCTTTCGGCACACCGCATCTTTTGATGTTGTCAGGTGTTGGTCCGGCCGAGCATCTCGAGGAACATGGGATTGCGCCCATTGTCGATCTGCCTGGGGTAGGGCGAAATCTGGCGGACCATGTTGACGTTTCGATGCAATGGGCTTCGGACCGACTGGACCTTTCGCATGCGCGCCACCAGAGGTTGGACAAGGCCGCGATGCTTATGGCGCGCTGGCTGCTGAATGGGACCGGTCCGGGCGGCGGGGCAATGTTTTCGACCGTTCTGTTTCATGCAATTGATGACCCCGCACTGCCAGAGCTTGAGGTTTACATGACCCCCATGATTATCGAAGAAAACTTGGGCAATGGTGAAACAGAGGCCGCGCCGTTACTGCAGAGACTCGGTCGCAAGCTTTTGGTCCGGGGCCGCAAAGTGGCCCGCGCCGGGGTGCAGATCGACATCAATCAAGAGCGTCCCAGGTCCCTTGGCACTGTGCGCCTGAACAGTGCAAACCCTATTGTGTATCCCCAGATCGATCCGAATTACTTCGCAGACCCGCGCGATCTCGATGAACTTGTGCGCGGTGTCAAAGCCATGCGCGAAGTCATGGCCCAGCCGCAGATTGCCAAATACGTGACCGGAGAGCTCGGCCCCTGGGCTACGGCGCGCACGGACGCGGAAATCGTCTCGGCTATCCGCGAAACGGCTTACACCGGGCACCACCCGTGCAGCACGGTTAGAATGGGCGGCGATGGGGACCCTATGGCTGTACTTGACGATCAGTTAAGGGTGCGGGGGATCGATGGGCTGCGCGTTGTGGATGCGAGTGCGATGCCCACGCAGATCACGGGCAACCTCTATGCTACCGTTGTCGCAATGGCAGAAAAAGCTGCCGATATGATACTTGGGCGCCCGGCGCTCCCTTCAGAAAACCCTTCGGAGACCTGAATGGCTGATATCCGCACGTTCCAGTATTTCGCGAATAGTCAATGGCATGATCCGGCAGACGGTGTCTGGTTCGACAGTGAAAACCCGGCAAATGGCGAGGTGTGGGCACGGGTTCCGGATTGCCGCGAGGCCGATGTTGATCGCGCAGTGGCAGCCGCGCGAGAGGCGTTCTACTACGGTCCATGGGGGCGAATGTTGTCGGCGGAACGGGGGCGGGTTTTGCGCCGTATCGGCGACGTGATCTCAAAACATGCCGAACGGCTTGGGGCAATTGAGACGCAGGACAACGGTAAGCTGCCCCACATGATCACGCCGGGGTTGAAAGAGGGGCATTGGCTGGTCGACAGCTGGCACTACTACGCTGGCATGTGTGACAAGTTCGAAGGCCGGGTCATCCCGGCCGAGACCCCCAACATGCACAATTACATGAAATGGGAACCCTTCGGTGTAGTCGCACAGATCCTTCCGTGGAATTCGCCTTTGGGGACTTTGATCTGGAAACTCGCCCCTTGTCTTGCTGCCGGAAACACAGTGGTGATGAAGCCTTCGGAACACTCCAGCTGTTCGACGCTTGAACTGATGGATGTGCTTTTGGAGGCTGACCTTCCGCCCGGCGTGCTCAATGTCGTCACAGGGTTTGGCAGCACGACCGGAGAGCCGTTGATCGACCACAAGGATGTTCGGATGGCGTCCTTTACAGGCGGAACCGCTGGCGGTCGCGCGGCTGCCGCTGTCGCTGCGCGTCAGGTGAAACCGATCATTATGGAGTTGGGCGGCAAATCCCCGCAGATCGTTTTGCCGGATGCCGATCTGGAACTTGCCGTGAATGGTGTTGCGGCAGGTATCTTCCCGCCCGGCGGGCAGTCTTGCATTGCCGGGTCGCGCTTTTTGGTGCATCGCAATGTCGTTGAAGAGTTCTCGGACCGGCTTGTCGATGTTGTCAAAAAGGCCCGCGTGGGGGAGCCTACCGATCCGGAAACCCAGATCGGTCCCATGGCCAACGGTCCGCATTATGAGAACGTTTTAGATCGTATCGCAGCGGCTGAAGAGGCAGGTCATAAATTGCTTTTGGACGGCCGAACTGTCTGTCGCGACAAAGGGTATTACATCGGCCCGACCATCTTTGCCGATGTGCCGAACGATGCGGATCTTGCGCAGAATGAGGTCTTCGGTCCTGTCGTCTCGATTGAAGCCTTCGACAACGAAGCCGAGGCGGTTCGGATCGCGAATGACACCATTTACGGACTGGCTGCTGGTATCTGGTCACGCGACGTTACCAAGGCCATGCGCATGGCCGACCGGATTGAGGCCGGTACGGTTTACATCAACAACTACTTCAACGCCGCCACACAAAGCCCTGTAGGTGGGTACAAACAGTCCGGATATGGTCGCGAAAACGGTTGGGAAGGCATGCGATGTTTCATGCAGACCAAGTCGGTCTGGCTGGCAACCGACCCCCATCAGCCTGATCCTTTTGGGTAATGACGGCGATCCGGTTTCTGGCCCAATTTGCCACTCAAGCCGATTTTGCGGACGACCTCCGTTCGATCATCGCTCCTGCGGTCGCTGACTGCTTTGGTTGCATTCTTGCCGGGGCTGACAGCGATGTGGCGGTTCGCGTCCGGGCCGCTTATGCGCCGATGGCTACGGGCTCCGCGCGCGTCTTCGGTGCGGATGAAACGTCCAGCCCACCAATTGCCGCCCTGATGAATGCGGTCGCGGGTCATGCGTGGGATCTAGACGATTGGGAAGAACCCGGAAATACCCATCCGAGTGTCGTTCTGGTGCCCGCGTTGCTGGCGGCGTCTCATGTCCGTGCAACGTCTGGCCGGGAATTGGCGTTGGCATATCTGGTGGGGACGGAAATCATCATGCGGCTGGGTGAGGCCGTTTCGCTGGATCACTACGCAAGGGGGTTTCACTCCACGGCAACGCTCGGAACGATTGGCGCGGCCGGGGCCGTCGCGCGTATCCTGAAGCTGTCCGAAGATCAATCCGCTCATGCCCTGAGCATCGCGACATCGCAGGCCGTCGGTTACACCGCACAGTTCGGTTCAAACGCCAAACCACTGCAGGCCGGTTTCGCCGCGCGAGCAGGCGTCGAAGCTGCCCTGTTGGCGAAAAGCAGTGTCACCGGGCAGCCGCAAGTTCTGGAAAATCGGCGCGGTTTCAGCGGGTTGTTGGGCTTACACGATGCGGACCGTTTCAAGGTAATGCTGGATAAGTTGGGTGCTCCGTGGGCTTTGCGTCAGTACGGATTGATTTTGAAGCCGTGGCCGTCCTGCGGTTATACACATCGGCTGATGACGGCGGCGCTGGAATTGCGGTCCCAAGTCTTGGGTCGTTTGAAGGATATCACCGCAATCGAGGCTTCGATGCCGGATTTTCACTTGGCCATCTTGCCTTTTGACAAGCCCCGATCCCGGAGCGAAGCCCTGTTCTCGGCCCCGGCCTGTCTTGCGCAGGCGCTTGTCACCGGTGGGCTGACGCTGGCAGATAGCGAGGATGAGTTTTGGCGTCAGCCGGAGGTCGCACGTTTGATCGATATCACCACGGTGTCGCCGGAACCTGCGCGCAACCCGGCTTTGAACTACGATCCCGATCAACCGGATACGCTGCGGATCTCGCTTTCAGACGGCTCTGTCCTCATGGCGGCTTGCACATATCCGCTCGGGGCTCCCCAGCGCCCAATGTCGACGGCGCAGCTTGCCGAAAAATACCGATCCATCTGCAACAGGCCTTCGCACAGGTTCCACGCGTTGCTCGACTGGTTCGACGCGCCGGATGTCGCGAAATTCTTTGAGGAGGCAGGCCAATGACCGGCACAAGACGAGGCGGCGGGCGCGCCGCGCGCATGGCGGAACGGCAGGGCGGCGCGGGCTCTGGCCCGACCGAGGCGATTTGGCCGGGCATCGAAGGTGGCCGGTATCAGCCCCTGACCTCAGCCGAGGTGGTGATGGTCGACGAGACAGCGATGCGCATTCTCGAAGAAATCGGATTGAGGGGCGCGACGGACGTTTGTGCTCGGACCGTTTGCGCGGCCGGTGGGCAGATGACAGAAGATGGCCGGCTGAAAATGCCCGAAAACATGGTGCGCGAAGTCCTGAAGACCGCGGGCCGTGGGTTCAAGCTTTATGGACAAAAGCCCGAGCATGACATCGACCCGTCCGGCAGCCGCATCCACTTTGGAACCTCAGGGGCAGCGGTGCACATCGTGGACAGCGCCACTCGCAAAATCCGCGACTCCACTCTGCGCGATCTCTACGATATGGCCCGACTGGCGGATGCACTTCCGAACATTCACATGTTTCAGCGCACGGTGGTGGCGCGGGACCTGACAGACCCAAGGGAGATGGATCTCAACACTGCCTATGCCTGCCTGAAGGGCACTGCCAAACCCACCGGAACTTCGTTTGGGTCAGCCGAGGTTATGGAAGAAGCCGTGAGCATGTTGAGCATTCTTATGGGAGGAGCAGAGGTGCTGCGGGCTCGGCCTCCGATTTGCGTGTCTACCTGTTTCATCATTCCGCCGCTTACTTTTGCCGAAGAGGCGCTGGGCGTCATTGAATGCGCGGCGCGACATGGCATACCGCTAAAGCTTGTCTCGGCTGGGCAGGCCGGTGCCACAAGTCCCGCGCCGCTGGCCGGGGCTGTCGCTCAGCAAACCGCTGAGGTGCTGGCTGGGATAGTTTACGCCAATTTGCTCAGCCCGGGTCATCCGGCCACTTTTGGCGCTTTGCCCTTCGTCAGCGATTTACGCACCGGTGCGATGTCAGGCGGCAGCGCCGAGCAAGGGCTGCTGATGGCCGCGTGTGCTCAGATGGCTCGGTTCTATGACATCCCCTGCGCGGTCAGTGCAGGTATGACGGACAGCAAGATGCCGGATTTTCAGGCTGGATACGAAAAAGGCTATACCGAGCTTTTGGCTGCATTGGCCGGGGCCAATCTGGTCTATGAAGCGGCCGGCATGTACGGTTCGCTTCTGGGCTGTTCGCTGGAGAGCTTTGTGCTGGATAACGACGTGATCGGGTCAGTCATGCGTGCCACGCGGGGTTTCGAGGTCAGCCGCGAGACACTGTCGCTGGAAACGATCCGCGAGATCTGTATCGGCGGCCCGGGGCACTTTCTTGGGCACGATCAGACGCTACAACGGATGCAAACCGATTACTACTACCCGGCCATGGCCGATCGCCGAACGCCGCAGGAATGGGATACCGCATCGGACAAGGATCTACTCGAGAGGGCGCGTATTCGGACGCGCGAACTTCTGTCGGCGCCCGAGCCCACACATATTGCGCCGGAGACGGACGCGGAAATCCGGGCGCGCTTTCCAATTCGGTTGAATTAGCGGCGGCGGGCGCAGTCAAGCAACGGAATACCCCTGAGCACCCAGCTGGTTTTGGCAGGTGTTTTGAAACGGGTCGAACAGCGCGACAAACTCCAGCGGTTTGCCTAGCTCGGTGGCCAGGATGACGTTCGTCGACGACGCAAATTTGTCCACAACGCTGTCGTTTATCTTGCCGAGCTTTTCGCTGACATACGGCAGGTCCTGCAGGCCGGCCCAATAGCCCACATCCAACATCTGGCCTTGAATGCCCTTTTCAAGAACGAACTCTTCGTAGGCCTGTGCGAACGCGTGTGCTGCCGGGTCATTCGCGATGTCTGGCCCGTACACGTCGCGGATAACTTCCAACGCATGCCGAGAAATACCGTGCCCCTTGATCGCCCTGTAAGCGACACCGGCACCAACGACGCCGACGCCCAATGCGATAACTTTGCGACGCGAAATCCTCATGACACTGCCTCCGATGCCCTGAGCGCAAGCGCTGAAACCGTCAGCGAAGGGTTGGCCGGTGGACAGGTTGGAAACGCTCCTGTGCCCAGCACAAAGACATTGGGCGCGGAATGAAGGCGCAGCCTGTCATCGACGACCGAGCCCTCAACAAAAAGACCCATACGATGTGTGCCTTGGATATGGGCGTCCGACGGTAAAAGACCGGTGACCGCAAGATTCTCGACTGTATCGGGAACGATGTCGGCCAAACCCGCTTTTGCCCTTTCTATGCCGCGCATGGCATAATCCGAATAGCCAGTCCATTCGATGGCGGGTTCGTCGTCTTCAAGCAGAACGCGGTTCTCGGCAAGTGGCAGATCTTCGACGGCGATGCGCATCTGGATGCGGTTGGCCCATTTCCCGCGCTCACGCCGGATTGATGCCGGGGCGTTTATGGTTTCGATCAGGGCCGCGCCGGCCGTGCTGCGATCAATGTCATGATAGAAATGATAGCCGTGACCGGTTTCTGAGGTGCCGCCAAAAAATCCTTTGATGTTGGCAGTGTCGACATGAACGTCCACGACCGCCTGTTCATGCAGATTTTTGCCCAGCGCATCGTTGCGTATATCCGAGCGCTGCAAAATGGCAGCATTGAAAATGCCATTGGTACCCAGCGCGACAGTGCCCGCACGCAGGCGTGCTTCGGTGCCGTCTGCGCCTTTGACCCGGACACCGCGCGCGCCTTCTATATCGACCGCCGGTCCTTCGGTGCCGAAGAGGTAATGAACACCGGTGTGAGTTAGTTTCTCCAACCCGTTCAACATTGTGAACTTCGCGTCGCTGAGACAAATCAACCGAGCCAAGGGAAACTGGTTTTGCAGGCTGACGAGTTCATCCTAAGCTGGTTTTCTCGAAATGGATTACCCGGTCGGTGACACCGGAATTTCGATGGCGGCAATTTGAGGTTGCTGATCGCGCTCATTCACAGTCAGATCGCCGTTACAACAAAGGGGCGGACCGGCCAATGAAACAACAAACCGCGGGAACAGCCGTCTTTTTGACCGGCAGCCTGATGCGGCATGTGACCCGCATGTCGCTGACCACCAGTATCGGGCTGATGGCGATCTTTGCCGTGGATTTCGTGGACATGGTCTTCATCTCGATGCTGGGTAATGACGCGCTGGCGGCCGCTGTCGGGTATGCCGGGACCCTTTTGTTTTTCACTAACGCGGTCAATGTCGGCCTCTCGATTGCGGCCGGAGCACTTGTTGCGCGTGAACTGGGTGCGGGGCGGCCTGAAAAGGCCAGGCAATTCGGAACCAGCGTCGCCTTGCTGGGCATTCTGATTGGATTAGTCGTGTCCACCATCGTCATGATTAACCTGAAATTTCTGCTGTCGTTGCTGGGGGCGCAGGGCGAGGTGCTGCAATTGGCGGTGCGATATGTGTCCATCATTTTGCCAACGATGTGGGTGATGGCTGTGGCGATGGCCGGCATGGCCGTGCTGCGCGCGTATGGCGACGCGCGTCGGTCCATGCTGGCAACGATTTACGGAGGGGTCGCAAACGCGGTGCTCGATCCCATCCTGATTTTCGCAGTGGGACTCGGTCTGGACGGAGCAGCCATCGCCTCAGTGATCGCGCGGATCTGTATGCTGGTCGCCGCCGTCAGGCCAGCCGTTCGCGTTCATCGCGGTTTTGCCCGACCGTCTATGAAGCAGTTGATCGAAGATATCCATCCAGTGCGGGCGATCGCCATCCCTGCGGTTCTGACCAATGTTGCCACGCCGGTCGGCAATGCCATCGTCATCCGCGAGGTCGCGCAGTTCGGCACTGATGCCGTAGCAGGCATGGCTGTGATTGGACGGTTGATACCGGTGGCGTTTTCGGTTGTGTTCGCCCTGTCCGGCGCAATCGGTCCAATAGTCGGGCAGAACTTTGGTGCAGGGCAGTATGACCGTGTGAAAGAGGCATTTCTGGCTGGGGTGAAGTTCACCGCCGTCTATGTAGTGCTGATGGCGGCGGTTCTGTTCCTTCTGCGTGCACCCATCGCCGATTTGTTTCAGGCACAAGGAGAGACGCGGGCGCTGATCTATCTATTCTGCGGTCCGTTGGCCCTGGCGTCCTTCTTTAATGGTGTAATCTTTGTTGCGAATGCCAGCTTTAACAACCTTGGTTACCCGATTTATTCGACCTGGGTAAACTGGGGCAGGCACACGTTGGGAACCTGGCCTTTTGCGGTCGCGGGTGCCTATCTGGCGGGTGCTCCGGGTGTGCTGTTGGGGCAGGCGCTAGGAGGTGTCATATTCGCCGTGCTCTGCTGGGTTTTGGTCAGGCGTGTGGTATCGGGTCTGACTGCGCCACAAGACGTTGACCCTTTCGCCGGGCAAAGTCGGTTGCAATCACTTTTCGGGCGGCGCGGGTGGTGAAGCGGACAGGGCAATTGGCACTTCGACCGAACTAATTGTGACAGCATCGCAGGCGCTTTCAACGGCCGCCAAAGTAGGTTGTGACAAAAGTTTCCGGCGAGGTTTTACCGACCCAAACATCCTCAGTTGCCAATTCATGAATTCGTTGTAAGCTGAACCTATGATTACAGAAAACGCGCAGTGATTTCGCCGCGCCGATTTCAAAAAACTCTTTAACGACTGAGGATGAGCAATGTCCCGAAGTCTTTTGAAGTACACGCGTGTTCTTGAGATTGTCGGGGATACGATCAAGGTCAGGGTGCCGCTGGACGGATCGACCGACGCCGCGGTGCGTTTCAATGATCTGGCCGTTATCGAAACTGTGGACGGCCACAAGACGCTGGCACAGGCGATCTTTATCGACCGGGACGTTGTCACCTTGCAGGTGTTTTCCGGCACCAAGGGGATATCGACCGAGGCCACGGCGACATTCCTTGGCCACCCGATGCAAACGCCGTATTCGCAAAACATCCTGGGGCGCGTATTTGACGGTGCGGGTGTGTCGATCGACGGTGGTCCGGACCTGTCGTCCGAGCCACGTGTGGACATCGGAGGCCCAACCGTCAACCCCGCGGAACGGGCCGTACCCAACAAGATGATCCGTACGGATGTTCCGATGATCGACGTGTTCAACACTCTGGTCGAAAGCCAGAAAATCCCGATCTTTTCGGTTTCCGGTGAGCCGTTCAACGCGTTCCTCAGCCGGATCGGCATTCAGGCAGATGCAGATATTGTGGTGTTCGGCGGATTGGGGCTGATCTTTGACGATTACTTCACGTTCCGTACATCGTTTGAAGATGCGGGTGTATTTTCCCGCACTGTGATGTTCGTCAATCAGGCGATGGACCCGCTGGTCGAACGGCTGCTTGTGCCGGACATGGCGCTGGCCGTGGCAGAGAAATTCGCGGTCGAAGAGGGCAAGCGCGTTCTTGTCCTGCTGACCGATATGACTGCCTATGCCGATGCGATGAAAGAGGTTGGGATCAGCCAGGAACGCGTGCCCTCGCAGCGCGGATATATGGGCGACCTGTACTCGCAATTGGCCCGCCGGTACGAGAAGGCCTGTGATTATGCAAAGGGCGGTTCGGTGACCGTTTTGACCGTGACCACGATGCCGGGCAACGACGTGACCCATCCGGTACCGGACAACACGGGCTATATCACTGAGGGGCAGTTTTATCTGCATTCCGGGGTGATCGACCCGTTCGGCAGCCTTTCCCGTCTCAAGCAGAACGTGATCGGCAAGACCACGCGCGAGGACCACAGCCAGATCATGAACACCATGATCCGGTTCTATTCGGAAAGCCGCGACGCCGCGCAGAAACAGGCAATGGCTTTTGATCTTTCGGATTACGATCATCAGTTGTTGAAGTTCGGCGGCCTTTTCAGAACCCGGTTCATGGACATCAACGTCTCGATTCCACTCGAGGAGGCGCTGGATCTGGGCTGGAAAACACTGGCTGAGTGTTTCGCGCCTGAACAGCTGCTGATGAAGCAGGAACTTATCGACAAGTATTTCCCGAAGGATGCCGATGGCGCGGTTGCAGCTGAATAAATCGTCACTCGCCCGCGAGCAGACCCAGCTGAAAGGCTATGAACGGTTCCTGCCGTCGCTTGACCTCAAACGTCAGCAATTGATGGCAGAACGTGCCAAGGCGCGAGAGGACGTTCATCGCCTGCAGGATGAAGTGCATGAGCTGGCGCAAAAGATCGGTGAGAAACTGCCGATGTTGGCGCAGAAGGGTGTCGATCTGGATGGTCTGGTTGAGTTGAAGGACTACAAGGTCAAAGAGGTCAACGTCGTCGGCGTCAAAATGCCAGCGCTGGATCGGATTGAGGTTGCGGTGCGCCCGTATTCTTTTCTTGCCAAGCCGCACTGGGTCGATGCGGCAGCCAGTCTTTTGCATGACATGATCGAGGCGCGATTGCGCGTTAAAGTGGCCGAAGAGAGGGTCAAGATATTTGACAAGGCCGTCGCCACAATCACCCAACGGGTCAATTTGTTCGAAAAGGTCCTGATCCCCCGCGCCAAGGCCAACATCAAGAAAATCCGCATCTACCTGAGTGATGAACAGATGCAGGCCGTGGTGCGTTCGAAGATCTCGAAACGCAAACATGCGCAGGAGGCTGTGTCATGAGTGTCGCGAGGCTCAAGAAGTTGTCGCTGGTAGGGCCAACTGCTCATAAAGGCGAGACGCTCGAAGCGTTGCAGGAACTTGGGTGCATGCATGTCCTGCCTCTGGCTCCACCGCCCAGCGAACCCGAGAAGATCAGTGAAAGAGGTGCTCGTAACGCCTATAAAGCCCTGCGGTTTCTGAATGATGTGGCCGAACCCCGTCGGCAGATACAGCGTGATCCGGAATTCGATATGGAGCAGTTCGTCAGAGATGTTCTGGATCTGATGCAGCGCACCCGCGATATGACGGACCGACGGGATTTTCTGGCGAACCGGATCGCTCAGGTCCGTCCCTGGGGCGATCTGGACTTTCCGCCAGGCGATGTGCTGGCTGGCAATAGGTTGTGGTTTTACCGGTTGCCATTGAAGCACCGTGATGCGCTGGAAGTTATGGAATTGCCCTGGGCCATTTTGCAGCAGGACAATCGGTTCATCTACGCAGTTCTGATTTCACCCGAAGAACCTGATGACGACATCCTTCCTGTACCCCGAACTCACACCGGTTCGCTTCCCATTCACGAGCTTGAGGCGCAGCTGGAAGAAGCGGAGATCGCCATAGAAGCGCTGGATGCAGAGAGGGTCGCGCAGACGCGGTATCTGACGCTGATGCGACGGAATTTGTCAGTTGCTGAAAGTGCGGCTGAATTGGCCCATGCAACGCAGAAGGTACGCGACGAAGAGGCCATGTTCGCCCTTCAAGGCTGGGTGCCCGAGGACCGCGTTGACGCGGTGCTGGACATGGCTGGCGCCAAGGACGCCGCGGTTCTGATCGAGGAGCCCGATCCTGATGACAACCCGCCCACTTTGCTGGAACAGCCGGAAAAACGCAGCGCTGCCGTAGACTTGGCGCTGTTTTATCAAGTGCCCGGATACAAAGATTGGGACCCTAGTGTCATCGTCGCGGCGTCATTTGCGATCTTCTTTGCGATGATCGTTGCTGACGCGGGATACGGAGCGATCATCCTACTGGGCCTTCTGGTGTTTTGGAAACGGCTCGACGGAACGCCAGGAGAGCGATCCTGGCGGAGGTTCGGGGTGATCATCTCGGGCGCGACGATCCTGTACGGCGTTCTCGTCGGCAGTTACTTCGGTGTTTCGCCGCCTGACGGATCGTTTTGGGCCAAACTCAAACTGCTCGACCTGAACAACTTCGGTGCCATGATGTTGGTTTCGATTGTTGTGGGTGTACTGCATCTGGTTTTGGCCAACGCCTTGGCGGCCCGCGCGGCGTGGGGGCAGCGCAAGGCGATCGCCAACCTAGGTTGGATTGCGGCGCTGATTGGCGGGTTTATTCTGTGGCTCGGCTATATGAAGGGCAGTTCACTGATCCCCGGCGCGGTCCTGGTGGGTATCGGGGTTCTGGCCATCGTCTGGTTCTCTAGCGGCCTGCCCATCAACAAGCCCATAGATTGGCTTTGGCGCTTGATTGAAGGGCTGCAAAGCCTTGCTGGCGCGATGGGAGCTTTCGGGGACGTGCTCAGCTATATGCGTCTGTTTGCGCTAGGGCTAGCCTCAGCCTCACTGGCGATCACCTTCAACGATCTGGCGGTTTCGGTGATGCAGTCCCTCAAGGGGCTGGGTATTCTATTGGCACTGCTGATCCTGATCATCGGCCATGTTCTTAACTTCGCCCTCGCCATGATGAGCGGCGTCGTCCACGGTTTACGTCTCAATTACATCGAATTCTTTAAATGGGGTCTGCCGGACGAAGGCATCGTCTTTCGCCCGTTTGCCCGCAAGGAGGTTCAGGAATGAATGAGCTTGTTTTGACTTTGGGTTGGCTGGGCATCTATGCGCCGATGGCGCTGGGTGCAGCTGCAAGCGCCATTGGCTGTGCCATTGCCGGGCAGGCCAGTATTGGGGCGATGACGGAAACCGATGGTGGATATGGCCGCTTTGTTGGCGTGTCGGCCTTCCCATCGACGATGGTCATCTATGGCATCGTCATCATGTTCACCCTGAACCGGGACGTGACGCCCGAAAACGCGGGCGGCTTGTTCGGGATCGGTATCCTGTCGGGGATCGCGCTGATGTACTGCGGTATTTGGCAGGGCAGGGCATGTGCTGCGGCGATTAATGCCACCAAGGAAAAGCCCGAGATCTTCGGCCTTGCACTGGCTCCGGCAGCGATCATCGAGGGGTTTGGTGTCTTTGCCTTCGTCTTTGCTCTGGTCATCAGCGCGGGGATCAGCTGATGGCACAGGATGGCATGATTTCTCATGGCGTAGATGCCCTGATCGACAAGCTGCGCAATGACGGCGTAGCGGCCGGTCAGGCAGACGCTGACAAGCTGCGCGCCGAGGCCAAGGCTGAAGCCGCCAAAATTCTGGCGGATGCAAAGCGTGAGGCGGACGACTATCAGAAAAAGGCCCGTACTGAATCCGACAATTACCGTTCGGCCGGTGAAGAAGCGTTGAACACCGCCATGCGGGATGCGGTCCTGACCATGAAGGGTGGATTGACGGATCGGTTCCGCGAAGATGTCGAGCGTCTGGTCACCAAGGAAATGGCCGACCCGGATCTTTTGAAACAGATGATCCTTGAAGTGGTTGGACGTGAATCCGATGGCGTCAACTTGGATGGCAAAGTGCAGGTCATTCTGCCGGCCAAGGTCGCGACGCAAGAGGACATCAAGCAAAACGCTGATGACATCCAGTCAGGCAAGCTGACCAAGTATGTCCTTGGATTGACGGCCGAGATGCTACGCGAACAGGTCGAACTGCACGCATCGGATGATACGCAAAGCGGCATCCGTGTGCGAGCCGAGGATCAGGGTGTGGTTCTTGACCTGACGGACAAGGCCGTCGCGTCGCTGCTAATGGAGCATCTGCAGCCGCGGTTCCGTGCCGTGCTGGAAGGTGTGATCCGCTGAGATGTCGGACCCTGACGCCTATATCGCCCTGATCAGCAGCCTTCCGGGCTCTGAGCGGTTATTCGTCGCCAAACAGCCTCCGTTGTCGCGGCTACGGTTGGATCGCCGCATGAAAGCGCTGACGCCTGAGGACGCCCGTGTCCTGAATGTCATGGAAAATGCCCTGAACTGGAGCGCGTATGATATGGACGTCACCGACGCGCAGGCCGTTCAGAGGTGCAAACAGGCTCTGGCCGAAATCCCGCAACCGACGCTGCGCGATGTGTTTCTTGAGCGCATGGACCTTCGGACCGTCGTCGCTGCGCTGCGCTTGCGCGGGCAGGGGGGAGATCCGCCAATGGGGTCTTATGGTTTTGGACGCTGGAGCCGTCACATCTGTGCCAACTGGGGCGACCCGGATTTCCGCCTTTCGGTGCCGATGCCATGGATCAAAGAAGCGCGTCAGTTGCTGGAGGTCGAGGACCCGTTGGGCCTGGAACGGTTGCTTTTGTCCGTCAGCCACAAGCAACTGAGACGCCACGCTGGCCGCCACCTGTTCGATTTCGAAGCGGTGGCAATCTACGTTCTGATCTGGAACATTTTTGACCGCTGGGCCCAAAGCAACGCTCAGGATGCAGCAGCCAGATTCGAGAAACTGGCCCAACAAGCCATGGCCAATGTCGCAGATTTCGATTTTGAGAGAGTAAGCGCATGACTGCCCAAACACCCCCGGTTCAAACCGCAACCGCCCGTGTCGTCTCGGTCCAGGAAGGGCTGGTGCAAATTCAGGCCAACCCGGATGCTGCCGGAGTTCCCGGGCAATTGGTCAAGAACGAGGTGGTCTTCATCCTTCCCACTCGGCCAGGCCCCGGTGGACGGCAGGAGCGGCTGAAGGCGGAGGTGCTGCGCGTGCGCGGCGATACGGCCGACGTTCAGGTTTATGAAAGCACCGACGGCGTGGCCGTTGGCGACCCGGTGGAGCAATCGGGGCAACTGCTCTCGGTAGAGCTTGGGCCGGGGCTGTTGGGTCAGGTGTTTGACGGTTTGCAGTCACCCTTGCCCAAGGTCGCAGCCGAGTTCGGGACGTTCCTGCCACGCGGTGCCGACGTTGCTCCGCTGGATGATCAAGCGAAGTGGTCGTTCACGCCATCGGTCAAGGTTGGGGATACGGTCACGGCGGGCGACAGCATCGGCACCGTGCCCGAGGGGCGGTTCACCCATAAGATCATGCTGCCATTCAATTGGGTCGGCGATTACAAGGTCGTCTGGGTTCAGAAAGGCGCCGCTTCGATCCACGAAATCGTTGCGCGCCTGGAGGATGAGCAGGGCGGTGAGCACACCCTGACCCTATGTCAGAAATGGCCGGTACGGCGACCTTTGCCCGAAAGCATCCTGAAACGTGCCTTGTCCGAGCGTTTGTATCCGACCGAACCAGTGCTGACTTCACAACGCCTGATCGACACGTTCTTTCCCATCGCGCGTGGCGGAACGGCCTGTATTCCTGGTCCGTTTGGTGCCGGTAAAACCGTGCTTCAAAACCTGATCGCGCGGAATTCGAAGGTCGATATCGTCATCGTTGTGGCCTGCGGGGAACGGGCCGGCGAAGTGGTGGAAACGATCCACGAATTCCCCAAGATGACCGACCCAACCTCGGGCGGCAGCCTTATGGACCGGACGATCATTATATGTAACACCTCCTCGATGCCCGTGGCGGCGCGCGAGGCGTCGATCTTCACCGGGATCACGCTTGGCGAGTATTACCGCCAGATGGGCTATGACGTGCTGCTGATCGCCGATAGCACCAGCCGTTGGGCGCAAGCCATGCGCGAGACATCGGGCAAGCTTGAGGAGATTCCCGGCGAGGAAGGTTTTCCAGCCTATCTGGAGAGCTCGATCAAGGGGCTATACGAGCGCGCAGGCGCACTGAAAACCAACGATGGCGATCTGGGCAGCCTGACGCTGATCGGCACAGTTTCACCCGCGGGTGGCAACTTTGACGAGCCGGTGACGCAGTCGACACTCTCCACAGTGAAGTGTTTCCTTGGCCTTTCTTCGGAGCGTGCCTACAAGCGGTTCTATCCGGCCGTCGACCCGATGCTCAGCTGGTCGCGATACACGGATCAGCTTTCGGATTGGTACGACAAGAATGCAGAACCCGGCTGGACCGGTAAGGTGCGTGATCTGCTGGCGCTGATTGAAAAGGGTGAGCAGGTGGACCAGATGATGCAGGTCACCGGCGAAGAGGGCGTCACTATTGAGGACTTCGTGACCCAACAAAAAGCACTGTTCGTGGACATGGTCTATTTGCAGCAGGACGCGTTCGACAAGGTGGATGCAACGGTTCCGCTGGAGCGTCAGAAGATGACGTTCAAACTGATCTACGATGTTACTCAATCAACCGCGAGCTTTACGGACAAGGCCGAGGTACGGCAGGTGTTCACTCAGCTCACCGGGTTGATGAAGAACTTTCACTATGCCGCAGAAAATACGCCGGAATTCAAATCCCTGTGGGGTCAGATACAAGACCTGTGTCGAGAAAAATTCGGAGTGTAGATGAGGAGAATTGGTAGCCCGTAGGGGAATCGAACCCCTCTTTCCAGGTTGAAAACCTGGCGTCCTAACCGATAGACGAACGGGCCATCTGAAATGGCGCAAGCACAAGTGGTAGCCCGTAGGGGAATCGAACCCCTCTTTCCAGGTTGAAAACCTGGCGTCCTAACCGATAGACGAACGGGCCACGCTGGCTTGTGGAGGGCCTTTTACGGTTTACCTCTGACCCCCGCAAGTCGAAAAATGCAGGGATGTGAAACTTTTTTGGCGCGGCCGGAAAAGAGCTCAGTTTGCCTCTGCCGCGTCCTCTAGCCTCAGTTGAACACTTTGCCGCCCGCCCCATGTGTTCACCTCAAGTCGCCCGGCGAAATGGAACCGGGCGCCACCGTGATTGGATAGCCGTTCACCCATCGGTCCGTCAAAAGCACCAAAGGCGATCGCGTCCAGTCCCGCGCCCATGCCGTCCGACAAAGACAGCTTCAGGTGCGATTCTCCCACGCGTTTGGCAAAGCGGACCTGTAAGTCGGATAGAGCGTAGCGCGGGGCAGGGGCACTTGCCCCAAATGGCCCTGCCTTTTCGATCTGTTCGATCAAGTCAACCGAGGCAGCGCCGGGCATCAGCGCACCGTCCAGCTTCAGGTCCGCCGGTCCGCCTTGACCCGCACCCTGCTTGGCCAGCAATTCGCTTAGGCGTTCCATGGCCGGCTCCAACTGGTCCCGCATTACGGTTAGCCCTGCCGCCATCTTGTGGCCGCCGCCTTTGACCAAAAGCCCCTCAGCCGCCAACCTCTGGATCGACGCTCCCAGATCAACGCCCGAAACCGAGCGGCCCGATCCTTTACCCTCATCCCCGTCAAAGCCGATTACGATGGCGGGTCTGTTCGCACTTTCCTTGAGACGGGACGCCACGATCCCGACGACTCCAGGATGCCAACCTTCGCCCGCAGCCCAGACCAGCGGCGCATCCAGCCCGCGCTCTTCGGCCTGTTCCAACGCTGCCGCGCGCACCGCATTCTCAATATCACGTCGTTCGGTGTTCAGTTCGTCCAGCCTGTTAGACAATGCCTCCGCCTCGGTCATCGAGTCGGTGCTCAGCAGGCGTGCCCCCAGATCCGCCTGACCGATCCGCCCACCCGCATTGACGCGCGGCCCCAGGAGGAAGCCCAGATGGTAGCTGTTGGGGGCCGAATCCATACGTGCCACATCCGACAACGCGACCAACCCCGGTCTTTGCCGTTGCGCCATGACTTTCAGACCTTGCCGGACCAGCGCCCGGTTCGCGTCAATCAAGGGGGCCACGTCTGCAACAGTCGCAAGGGCCACAAGATCCAGCAAACTGATCAGGTCCGGGCCTTTTACCCCGGCCTCGCGCAACTGTCGGCCAGCCTCAACCAACATCAGGAACACGACACCCGCTGCGCAGAGATAACCCAGATCGCCGTTTTCATCCTGCCGGTTAGGGTTCACCACAGCAACGCAGTCGGGCAGCGTCTCCCCCCCAAGGTGGTGGTCCAGCACGATGACGTCTGCGCCCTTCGCCGCCGCAACCGGTTCGTGGCTGAGCGTCCCACAGTCCACGCAGATGATCAGGTCATGCGCAGCTGCCAGTTCCTGCATCGCGGGTACGTTCGGCCCATAGCCCTCATCAATCCGGTCCGGTACATAGAGCGTCGCCTGCAGCCCCATCTGACGCAGCCAGACCAGCAGCAAGGCTGCCGAGCTGCCGCCATCCACATCGTAATCGGCAAAAACCGCAATCCGTTGCTTGTTCCGGACCGCTTCCAGAAAGCGCGTCGCGGCCTTCTCCATGTCCTTCATGGCCCGGGGATCAGGCAGCAGTTCCTTCAGCTTGGGGTCCAGAAAACTCTGCGCTTCCATGGGGGGCACGCCGCGCCGCGCCAGAACCTGACACACCGCACGTGGCAGGCCCGCCTGTTGCACCAGCATTTCCGTAGCCCGTTCGACCTCGGCCTCCGGTCCGACCCAACGCCGCCCTGTCAGTGACTGCTCAACCCCTAAGAAACTCATGCCTGCCCTCATATGCCAAGGCCGGACCCTCTCGGACCCGGCCTCTTCACCTATTTACAGATACTCTCGCCGAAGGCAGCGGCGCAAGCCGCTTATGCCTCGTTGTGCGGCCACATGGGGGTACGGTAGGACATACGGCGTACCGATCCGGTCTTGGACCGCATCAGCAGGGTAGTGGTTTCGACCCAACCCGGCTCGCGCTTGATGCGCGGCAGCAGAGAGCCACCTGTCACACCGGTTGCGGCAAAGATCACATCAGCCGTCACCATCTCATCGCGGGTATACACACGGTCCAGATCGGTGATGCCCGCCTTGGCGGCCCGACCACGTTCGTCGTCGTTGCGGAACAGCAGGCGGCCAAAGATCTGGCCACCCATACATTTCAGCGCAGCCGCTGCCAGAACGCCCTCGGGCGCACCACCTTGGCCCATATACATGTCGATGCCTGTCTCTTCGCTTTCGGCGCAGTGCATGACGCCCGCCACGTCACCATCGGTGATCAGACGGATCGAGGCACCGGTTTCGCGCACTTCGGCGATCATCGCCTCATGACGTGGGCGTTCCAGAATGCAGACGGTGATATCGGCCGGCTCACAGCCTTTGGCATTTGCCAGAGCTTCAACGCGTTCGCGCGGGCTCATGTCCAGATTCACGACGCCTTCGGGAAAGCCCGGACCGATGGCCAGCTTGTCCATGTAAACATCCGGCGCGTGCAGCATCGAGCCGCGTGGGCCCATTGCGATCACGGTCAGCGCGTTCGGCATATCCTTGGCGGTCAGCGTGGTGCCTTCCAGCGGGTCCAGAGCGATGTCCACACCGGGGCCGCTGCCCGTACCCACTTCTTCGCCGATGTACAGCATCGGCGCTTCGTCGCGCTCGCCTTCGCCGATGACGACAACACCGGCGATGTCCAGCAGGTTCAGTTGCTCGCGCATCGCGTTCACCGCCGCCTGATCCGCAGCTTTTTCGTCGCCACGTCCGACCAGCGAGGCCGAGGCCAGTGCAGCCTGTTCCGCGACCCGTGCTAGGCCCAGAGACAACAGGCGGTCGTTGAAATCGATTTTGGCAGCGCTCATTTTAGATATCCTCAGGTCAATAAAGGCGTTTCATCGGGCATAGCCTGCGTTTTGGGCAGGCTGCAAGGGTCAAACCTCTTCAATCCGCAGTGCAACGGGCTCACCCGATACAACATTGGTCGCGCGGAGGCCTTCCAAAGCAACGTCCAGTGTCGCGCGTGTGGTTTTGTGTGTGACGATCAGCACCGGCGCGGTGGCTTCTGTGTGCCCGTATTGGCGCATCCGATCAATTGAGACGCCGGCATCGCCCAGAATGGCGGCAACTTTGGCCAGCGCCCCCGGTTTGTCGAACAGCGCCAGACGCAGATAATAGGGGGCGGGCAGACCGGTGATTGCGGGCTTGGCATCTTGTAGCGTGGTCGCCGGACGGCCGAATGTCGGGATTTGCAGCCCGCGCGCCAGATCGCACACGTCGCCCATCACGGCACTGGCCGTTGGGCCTTCGCCTGCGCCGGGGCCGCGCAGGACAACCTGCTCAACCGCATCGCCTTCGATCACCACCATATTGGTGCCGCCTTCCAACTGCCCCAAGGGCGAGCCGCTGGGCACGAGGCATGGCTGCATCCGCTGTTCCAGTCCACGGGCCGAGCGTTGCGCAACGCCCAGCAGCTTGATGCGATAGCCCATGTCGTCGGCTTGGTGAATGTCATCCAGGCTGATCTGCTGAATGCCTTCGATCTGGATGCCGTCGAAATTCGGCTTGGTGCCAAATGCGATCGAAGACAGCAGCGCCAGTTTATGCGCCGCGTCGATACCACCCACGTCAAGGTTTGGGTCAGCCTCAAGGTAGCCCAGTTCGGCGCATTCCTCGAACAGAGCGTTATAGCCTAGCTCCTGTGACTGCATCCGGGTCAGGATATAGTTGCAGGTGCCATTCATCACGCCCATGACGCGAGTGATTTCGTTGCCTGCCAGACCTTCGGTGAGGGACTTAACTACCGGGATGCCGCCAGCGACGGCGGCCTCGAAACGGATTACGCGGCCTGCGGCCTCGGCCTTTTCGGCCAGCTCCTGACCATGGATTGCCAGGAGTGCCTTGTTTGCTGTCACAACATCTTTGCCAGCGGCCAGCGCCGCCTCGACCGATGCTTTGGCGGCACCGTTTTCGCCGCCCATCAGTTCAACAAAGACGTCAATATCATCGCGTTTTGCCAGAGCGACGGGATCAGTCTCCCACGCGTAATCCGACAGGCTCACGCCGCGGTCCTTGTTTGCATCGCGCGCGGAAACAGCGGTGATTTCGATCGCACGGCCTGTACGCGCCTGCAGCAGATCGGCATGGCGGCGCACGATCCGCACGACACCCACCCCAACTGTTCCCAAGCCCGCAATTCCCAGCCGCAGCGCCTGTGTCATCCCGTGGGTTCCTTTCCGCTCGAATTTCTGTGGTTTCGGGCTGCCCGCCCGTTCATCGGTGCCTTAACGGGTTCAGCGCCGGGGCGCAATCCGAGACAGTGGATACAGGCGTTTGAAATGATGAAGGCTAGTTTATTTCGGCATTTTGCAGCGCTTCGGCCTTTTTCACCAGCGCTTCGCTGCGCGCCGTCAGATCCTCTTCGACCTCAGCCGCTTCGCTCACGGGGTCCACTGGCGGGCCCAGAATGTCCTGAACCGGGATCAGCTTAGGGTACGCTGCCGAACGCACATTCGGCAGCTCGCGCCCTTCCAACTCCGGAAAGTCGGCGCACGCTGCGCAAGTCAGAAACAGAACCAGCAATGGCAGGGGTTTCATCCAGAACCCTTTCAATGGCGACTGACACCGTGATGCACCTTTTGCGGCGGTCGTTCAAGCGGGGTTCTATATGAACATGCGTTCATATACGGTGATGCAATGGCACGTACCCAAGGTTCACATTCAGACATCACCGGCCCGCGCATCCGCAAGGCTGCGCTGGGACTTTTTGCTCGGCATGGCTATGCCGCTGTGTCCATGCGACAGATCGCGAAGGAAGTCGGCGTGCAGGCCGGCGCGCTGTACAATTACACGCCGGATAAACAGAGCCTGTTGTTCCGTCTGATGCATGACCACATGCAAGACCTGTTGTCAGCCTACGCTGAACTGGGCAAACCGGGGGATGCAGAAGGTGCGTTGCGCCGTTTTGTGGGCTTTCACATTCGGTTTCACTTGCAGAGGCCGGATGAGGTGTTCATCGCCTATATGGAGTTACGCAATCTCACTCCCGAAAATTTCTCTGAAATCGAGGGATTGCGCAGGACTTATGAGGACTCGCTTGAGACCATTCTGAGGGATGGACAAGAGGCAGGGCTTTTCTCGGTTGCCGATACCAAGATCGCAACGCTGGCGGTGATTGCCATGTTGAACGGTGTGATGACCTGGTACCGGACAGGTGGACGATTGTCGCTGGACGAGGTCGAGCAGGTCTATTGGGATATGGTCAGGCGCGCCGTAACCGCCTGACCAAATTGCCTTTATCAGTGAGCGGCACGGATGAATGTGCCATTCCGCAACTCGCGGAACGCCTGCTCCAGTTCTGCTCGTGTATTCATGACGATCGGACCATGCCAGGCGACCGGCTCGTCAATTGGTGCGCCGGAAATCAGCAGAAAGCGAACACCTTCAGGCCCGGCTTGAACCGTGACTTCGTCGCCGGTTCCAAACCGTACGAGTGTTCGATCCCCAGACATGTCGCGAATGTTGACCTCTTGCCCGGCGACTTCTTTTTCCAGAAGTACACCAGTGGGTTGTGACGCGTCAGCGAATGCGGCTTGACCTTGGAAGACATAGGCAAATGCCCGGCGATATGTGTCGATGCGAAAGGTCTTCTTCACTCCGGCCGGGATCTGAACGTCCAGATATTGCGGATCTGCAGCGATGCCGTCCACGGGACCTGTCTTGCCCCAGAACTCGCCAACGATGACGCGCACTGTGGTGCCGTCGTCATCGGTGATCTCTGGTATGTCCTTGCTTTGAACGTCCTGATAGCGCGGCGCAGTCATTTTCTGGTCCGATGGCAGATTCCCCCAAAGCTGGAACCCGTGCATCTGGCCGACATCGTTCCCTTTGGGCATTTCCTGATGCAGGATCCCGGACCCTGCCGTCATCCACTGGACATCACCCGCGCCGAGCGTGCCCGTGTTGCCGAGGGAATCCGAGTGCTCGACGGTCCCAGACAGAACATAGGTGATCGTCTCGATGCCGCGATGAGGATGCCAGGGGAAACCCGCCTGATAGTCCTGCGGGCGCTCGTTTCGAAAGTCGTCGAACAACAGAAACGGGTCGAGCTCGGACGGGTCCTGAAACCCGAATGCCCGATGTAGCTTGACGCCTGCGCCTTCCATCGTCGGAACGGCTTTGCGGGTTTCCAGTGTCGGTCTAAGGGACATGTTGGCCTCCTGGTGTTGTGAGGATCATGTAACCTGTGCACGATCTGCGTCAATTCGCGTGCAAACACGCTGGCTGTGCAAAAATCGAGGGTAAGATGCCCTCTGTTTTTCGACCGTCAAAGCAGTTAAACCCGGGCGGAGCAGAGCAGGGGATGACAATGCAACAGGAAATACTGGCCACGGTCAAACCGTCAGCACCGAGGCGCTGGATTGGCGTGGGAATGCTGTCGATCGTGGGCGCGCTGGTGCTTTATGTCGCGCTCGCTACCCCGCCGGAACCGGCTTGGCTGGTCTTTTTGCTTGCGGTCGGAGCAGGCGCCTTTTGGTTGGCTTACCGCATGTGGCAAGCCACCAACGACTGGATCGAGCTGACCGAAACAGAGCTTCGAACTGGGGCAGGGCAACTCATTGCAAAGGTTGAGGATATCGAGACCGTCGAGCGCGGCGTCTTCGCCTTCAAACCCTCGAACGGGTTTTTGGTTTGCACGCGTAAAAAGGCGCCCAACACTTGGGCGCCAGGTTTATGGTGGCGTGTCGGTCACCGTATTGGCGTCGGTGGGATGACCTCTGCGGCAGAGACTAAGTTTATGTCTGAGGTGCTGACTACACTGTTGGTACAGTCTGCTGACAAAACTGATCCGACGCAGCCCAAGCGACCTTGTCGTTAAAGCGAGGCCGCGTGAAGACAAAATTGTCGAATGTGTAGTCGTCGGCCAGCCAGCTAATATTGAACGTCGGGACGTACCTGTTTCTTGTTTCAACAAGGATCAGCGTATCCTGATCAGGCATAGGCGGAAGGCTGTCTTTCAGTTGTCCGATGCTGCCGTTTTCCCAGTTTGCTGTAAAACCGCATCTGGTGTTCCCCATCACATAATGGCGTTTGTCTTCCTCATCATATCTGATCACCGTCACCCGCATTTCGAGTTGCGACTCATTACCAACCATCCGGTCCATCAGAATAAATAGCGATTTAAAATAAGTATCTGTGAGCGAGTAGGATTCCCGTGAGATCAGGTCACCGATTGTATAAGCTGCCTTCAGGTTGGCAGCACTTTGGCGGAAGCCGTCAAAAAAGCTGTAAGTGCCGGTTACCGTCCACACCAGCAGAGGGAAGATAAGGACATATTCAACCGTCAGCGATCCCCGCTCGTCACGCTTTGCGCGCCCCAGAAATCCACGAATCTTTGAAAAAATGGCCATGCCGTTCTCAAGGCTCCTGTACAAATGCAGTTGTGGCCGTGAGGGCAATCTGCCCGGTTTCGTCGACCAGAGCGCGCCTCATTTGGGTCGTTCGCAACAGAGGATCGACCTTGGCGCACGCCCGTAAGATCATCAGTTCGTTGGCTTGACCATTTTTGAAGCTCCGAACCGGTTTGACCTCTTCCGAGTTGTCGGTGCAATCTGGCTGTTCGGGCAGGTTTATTCCCTCATACGCGTTTTGAACGATCATTTCCAAGCGAAGGTTTTGATCACAATCGTTGACCATGAGAGTGCGATCGCAAATCGATTTTTTGATCTGGTCATGGGTAAATGCCTTTCCGGTACCCAGGCGAATATCGCGTACAACCAGATCGACCGACCTTTCCAGCATGGATTGTTGCATCGTCACAAAGGCATACTCCATTGCGCCGACAATAAAGAGGAGGAGCGATGGGAACAAAAGCACGAACTCGAGCGTAACATTGCCGTCTTCCGTGCGTTTGAAACGCACCACTTTTGCCAGTGTTTTCCGTATCATTGGGTCAGTCTCAGCTTTTTGATCGAAGACGCGATAGAAGCAAACGCTTCTTCCAAAGAGATGCCCTCGGGATCATTGAATTCATCAACGTTGTAGACATGGCTGTCTGAGCTAGCGCAGTTCTTGATCGTAGTCAGTCCGTGGCTGGGCGCTTCAAAAGCGATACCGTAGACGATTACGCCCTTGTTCTTCGCGGCAGTACAGATGTTTTTTGTTCGCGTGTCCTTTGTTGATCCACCGACCGAGGAACGTGCATCCCAATACCAATAGTTTTCGTGATTGTTCTGCCAGTAAAAATTGTTCTTAGCATTCCACCAAAGGGATGCCAGATTGAACAAGTCCGGATAGTTCAAGCGAACAGATGTTCCGACCTCTTCATTCGAAGAGTTCTCATTTTCGGGGTTTCCAAACGGGTGATCGGCAGTCACGTAGCTGCCACCGTTTTTTTCGGTATGCTGCATCCAGACCCAACGATCCGGGTCCCGGGAATAGCGAATGCTGTATTCGCCTGTCTTGCCGTTACCTCGATCGTATTCTGGGTTAAACCAAACTTCCGTTTCGCCGCTGCGGAATTCATCTTTCAAGAAGTACTGGCTCGTATTTTTCCCGTCCGTCATCACAATGACGATTTTCAGTACATCTGAATTGTATTCTTCCGGGCGATTATTGTACTTGGTCGGAACCGTTCCCTCTTGTGCCAATTTGCTTACAATACCCCTGAACTGGGGGTCCAACATCGCGCTGCCCCACTTCATACCCAGGTCAATCGACGTGTTGCCGCTGGCTGTCAGCTGATCAATCCGTTGGTGCAATACGTCGATATCATCTGTTACCGGGGTGATTTCACTGCCAGCACGAGTCGGGCAGACTCGGTATTTTGGATATTGCTCAGCCCCGTTCGAGTATCTCCACGGGTCAAAGTGCGCTGTCCGCTCGTGCACCGCATTAGGATCAATAGATGCGTCGCTGAACTGGCTGCCCGAGAAGTTAAGGCAGTGAGAATAGTCGTGTTCTGACGATACTTTCGTGAACTTTCCAAGGATCCCTTCGCCCGCGTTAACCTGAGTCGCATAGGGGATGATCGACATGGAAATTTTGCTTTCACCAGTCTTGTTGAGCATCAGCGTAACAAAGTCCTTGGCTGCAGAGCGAAGAACTTGAATCTTCGTCTTTCCCGCTTCGGCCGAAGGGTCGTTCATTGATCCTGACATATCAAGCACCAGCGAAATCTCGACCGAGCCAATGGATTCTTCAGCTGTGCTGGTGACGCGGGCCTTAAGTGTTTTCACACCTGAAAGCCTCATGAAATTGGTATTGACGAGGACGTCAGCGGTGGCCGTCACTTTACGTGACCCCAGACCCGAGACAACTATGGGTTCGCCTACGAGTGTACCGGGCGAACCCGACGTCGCCAGATAGGATTTCACAACATCCGAAGGAGGCAGTGTCTGGTCAAGGTCAGCTGCTGCAAGAACTGCACGGTCAAGTGTTGCCTGAAGATTAGCCCGATCACGCTCGAAGTTCATCATATCGACGCCCATTCCGGTCGTCGCGACGATCAACAAGAAGGTGAGAACCACGAAAACGATGAACGATCCGTCTTCGTTCCGGGCAAAGCGTCGGGCTTTCGATTCTTTTTCTTTAATGCCGTTCGAGACGTTTCTAAAAATTCGTCTTGCCATTTTGCAGTCCCCGCTGAGCAGACATACGACGCTGCTAAGGAAAAGTTAACGTTTGATAAATAACGGCGAAACGTGGCGTGAATTGGGCAAATTCGCCAGGTAATTGGCAAGTTTGCCCGTGGGCTAGGGATAATTGCTGATCTTTGGGCTCTCTGTTTTCGGTCGGGGGACAATTTCGCTGGTTCGGGCAGAAGACGCGACTCAACCCCGCTCAAAGATATTCACGATGATTTTGCCGTTTTATTTCTGCTTAAATATTGATCGTTTACCCAATGGGTGCGACAAAACGTCAGAACGCCAGTCGTTCGTTGGCACGGAGGATTAAATGACGGCCACTAATGAACCCAGCTTTCGCGAGAGTGTAGACCTGATGTTTAACAGGGCGGCGTCCCTGATGGATCTTCCGCCAGGGCTGGAAGAGAAAATCCGGGTCTGCAACGCCACCTACACGGTTCGCTTCGGTGTTCGACTGCGTGGCGATATTCACACGTTCACCGGATACCGCTCGGTCCATTCCGAGCATATGGAGCCCGTTAAAGGCGGGATACGCTATGCAACGGCCGTGAACCAGGATGAGGTCGAGGCGCTTGCTGCTCTGATGACCTATAAATGTGCTTTGGTCGAAACGCCTTTTGGCGGGTCCAAAGGTGGTTTGCGTATCGACCCGCGTAAGTACGAAGAGCACGAGTTGGAACAGATCACGCGCCGCTTTGCGTATGAACTGGCCAAGCGAGACCTTATCAACCCGTCGCAAAACGTGCCGGCCCCCGACATGGGGACGGGTGAGCGTGAGATGGCGTGGATGGCGGATCAGTATGCCCGGATGAACACCACGGACATTAACGCGCGCGCTTGTGTGACAGGTAAGCCGCTGAATGCCGGGGGTATCGCTGGCCGGGTCGAGGCAACGGGCCGGGGTATCCAGTATGCTCTGCGCGAGTTTTTCCGCCACCCGGAAGATATCAAGAAGGCAGGCCTGTCCGGTAAGCTGGACGGCAAGCGCATCATTGTTCAGGGGTTGGGCAACGTGGGATACCACGCTGCGAAATTCCTCAGCGAAGAGGATGGCTCACGAATCGTGGGCATCATCGAATGGGATGGCGCGCTTTATAATCCCGATGGAATTGACGTGGAATCGGTGCGTCAGTGGATCGTCAAACATGGCGGTGTCAGTGACTATCCGGATGCGACGCACTCGGCAGAGGGCGGTGCAGTTCTCGAGGAAGAGTGCGACATCCTTATTCCGGCCGCTTTGGAGGGCGTCATCAACCTCTCCAACGCTGACCGGATCAAAGCACCGTTGATCATCGAAGCTGCGAATGGTCCTGTTACCGCTGGTGCAGACGAGATCCTGCGTAAGAAAGGCACGGTCATCATTCCGGATATGTACGCAAATGCTGGTGGTGTGACGGTGTCCTATTTCGAATGGGTCAAGAACCTGAGCCACATTCGCTTCGGCCGCATGCAACGTCGTCAGGAAGAAGCGCGACACGAACTGATTGTCAGCGAACTTGAACGTTTGGATCGGTACCTTGGCGATGCCTGGTCGATGTCTCCGAACTTCAAGTCCAAGTACCTCAAGGGCGCGGACGAGTTGGAACTGGTGCGCTCGGGTCTCGATGACACCATGCGAATTGCTTACCAGTCGATGCGTGAGGTTTGGCACGATCGTGCGGACGTCGAGGATCTGCGGACCGCGGCCTATATCGTTGCGATCGACCGGGTCGCAAAAAGCTATCGCGCCAAAGGGTTGTAATGGTCTGAACTCAGGGGCAATCAGGCTTATGTCAGATTGCCCCAAAAACTTGACACCGGATCAGTCCGCCACAAATCGTACTTTGAAAACGGTCATGGCAGGCACCGCCAGCGGCGGGTAAGCTGCTGCGAAAGAATCGATTACCGGAGTACCCCATGTTGCGTATCGCGATCGCTGCTGCCTTGCTGGCCACACCATTGGCCGCAGAAGAGAGCAAAGAACAAAGCTGCCAATATCAAGCAGATGTTGTTAAGGCGATTCAGCAGGCTCGGCTGGACCGCGTCAAAGAACGCGATGTGCCCCAGGCCGTGGCTGACACCGGCCCGACCTGGCCCGAAAACTACAACGCGGCGATTCCCCTGATTACGCCTTGGGTCTATGAGCAAAAGATGCGCGATGTGCGCAAAAAGGATCTGGGTGCCGCATGGCTTGAGTTGTGTATGCAGCAATAATCCACAGCCTCATCATTTCCTTGTGGACAACCGCGCGTCATACCCTTGGCGCGCGTTTCCATTTCTGCCAAGCTTGACCCATGTCTTTGCCCCCCGGATTTCTGGATGAACTGCGCACCCGGTTGAGCCTGTCTCAGGTCGTCGGCCGAAAAGTCATGTGGGATCAGCGCAAGTCCAACCAGGGCAAAGGGGACATGTGGGCGCCGTGCCCGTTTCACCACGAAAAGACGGCGTCCTTTCATGTCGATGATCAGAAGGGCTTCTATTACTGCTTCGGATGTCACGCCAAGGGCGACGCGATCAGTTTTGTAAAAGAGACCGAGAATGTCTCCTTCATCGAGGCAGTGGAGATTCTGGCGCGTGAGGCTGGGATGCCGATGCCCGCGCGGGACCCCAAGGCACAAGAAAAACAGGATCGCCGGTCTCAACTGGCTGAAGTTATGGAGCAGGCGACGCAGTTCTTTCGCCTGCAGCTCAAAACTGGGGCAGGGGGCGCCGCGCGTGATTATCTGACGCGCCGGGGCTTGGACGCGCAAGCGCTGGACCGGTGGGAGATCGGATTTGCACCGGACAGTTGGCAAGCCCTTTGGGATCACCTGCGCGGTAAAAACGTGGCCGAGGATCTGATCCTTGGCGCAGGTCTGGCAAAACCTTCCAACAAAGGCAAGAAACCCTATGACACCTTCCGCAACCGGATCATGTACCCGATCCGCGATCCGCGTGGACGCTGCATTGCGTTTGGCGGGCGGGCAATGGACCCCAGTGACAATGCGAAGTATCTGAACTCGCCCGAGACCGAGCTTTTTGACAAAGGACGCAGCCTCTATAACCACGGACCTGCCCGACAGGCGGCGGGAAAGGGTCAGCCGCTGATTGTGGCCGAAGGGTACATGGACGTGATCGCACTGGCTGAGGCTGGGTTTGGAGCGTCGGTTGCACCGTTGGGCACTGCCATCACGGAAAATCAGCTACAACTCCTGTGGCGTATTTCGGATGAGCCGATTATCGCACTGGATGGTGACACGGCGGGTTTGCGCGCTGCGATGCGGGCGGTCGATCTGGCTCTGCCGTTGTTGGAGGCCGGCAAATCCCTGCGCTTTGCGCTGATGCCCGAGGGCAAAGACCCCGACGATTTGCTGCGCGCCGAAGGGCCGGGGGCCGTGCAGGCGGTGTTGGAAAGCGCGATTCCTATGGTCAAGCTGCTGTGGCAGCGTGAGACCGAAGGGAAAGTGTTCGATAGCCCCGAGCGTAAGGCGGCGCTGGATAAATCGCTGAAGGAAAAGATCAAGCTGATCCGAGACCCCTCGATCCGTTCTCACTACGGACAGGAGATTAAGGATCTGCGCTGGCAGCTGTTCCGCCCACAACGCCAACCGCAAAACCGCCAATGGCAACCGCGCGGCAAGTGGCAGCCACAAAAACAGGCCGCAACTCCGGGCGCGCGCGCTTCTTTTCTGGCGTCTTCGGAAAATGCAGACATCCGAATGCGCGAAGCCGCCATTCTGGCAATCGCTGTCCTGAACCCCACTGTTGTGATCCAATTCGAGCACCAGCTGGAAGAAATGGAATGCCATGATCCCGATCACGCTGCACTACGCGCTGCCATCCTAAGGCACGCCATCGACGATCCGGATCATCTGAAAGACCACATTATTGAAACTTTAGGCCCCGCAATCCTTGAAAACCTGCTGGCCCTTCGCCATGTCGCAGTAATCCCCTGTGTGTTCAAACCAGGCGACGTTGAAAAGGCCGAGATCACGCTGGCCGAGGAACTCGCAAAAATCAAAGCGCTCCGGGGGTTGGATGCCGAGATTGCCGAAGCTGCAGAGGAATTGTCCGATCTGGCCGATGAGGCGCTGACATATCGGCTGGCGCAAGCCGCCGAAGAGCGTAACCGCACGAGCCGCAGCCAGAATGAGGACAGGGCGGTTTTCGACATCGCCGACAATGGCGCGCGAATCAACCGCGACGAGAAAGACGCGTTTAAGGCGATCATGTCTGGCATCAATTTTGAACGGAAACGTCGTTAAAGTGATGTTTTCGTAAGGCACTGGAAAAGAAAAACGGGTAAACGGGTGGCCGAATCACTTCTACGCGCTAATGATTCGGTTCAAACGAATCACCCATCCCTGCAGGAGCATTGAATGGCCGCCAAAGACACGACCGAAGATCGCAAATCCGAAGAGCAGGAACAGGAAATCTCGCTGGACATGAGCCAGGCCCAGGTCAAGAAGATGATCGCTGAGGCTCGCGAGAAAGGCTACATCACCTACGATCAGCTCAATCAGGTTCTGCCGCCTGATCAGGTGAGCTCGGAACAGATCGAAGACGTTATGTCGATGCTGTCCGAGATGGGCATCAACATCATCGAAGATGAAGAGGCCGAAGAGGAAGAGAATAAAGGCTCGACCGAACTGACCACCACCGATAGCAATCGTGAGGTTGCGCTGGCCGGTGCCGCCACTGAAAAGCTGGATCGCACCGATGACCCTGTGCGCATGTATCTGCGCGAAATGGGCAGTGTCGAACTGCTGAGCCGTGAGGGCGAGATCGCCATCGCCAAGCGGATCGAAGCAGGGCGTAACACTATGATTGCTGGTCTGTGCGAAAGCCCGCTGACCTTCCAGGCGATCACCATCTGGCACGACGAATTGCTGTCGGAAGACATTCTGCTGCGCGACGTCATTGACCTGGAGGCCACGTTCGGCAACCAGTTGGATGAAGACGGCGGTGTTGAAGAGCCTGTTGTCGATACGTCTGCCGTTCAGGCGGCGAAGCCTGCCAAGGAAACCGGTCCCGAACTGGATGCCGATGGCAATCCGCTGAACAACGATGACGACGACGATGATGACGATCAGGCCAACATGTCGCTGGCCGCGATGGAAGCCGCGCTGAAGGATCAGGTTCTGACCACGCTGGAACGGATCTCGACCGACTTCGCCATGTTGTCGGAAATGCAGGACAGCCGGATTTCGGCTACCCTGAACGAAGACGGCACGTTCTCTGCGAAGGACGAAGAAACCTATCAGAAACTGCGTGCCGAGATTGTGGAGTTGGTGAACGGCCTGCATCTGCACAACAACCGGATCGAAGCTCTGATCGACCAGTTGTACGGTATCAACCGCCGGATCATGTCGCTGGACAGCGCGATGGTGAAGCTGGCTGACCAGGCTCGCATCAACCGTCGCGAGTTCATCGAGGCTTATCGTGGCCGCGAGCTGGATCCGAACTGGCTGGCCGAGATGGCCGACAAGCCGGGCCGGGGCTGGCAGATGTTTATCGAACGCTCGACCGCGAAGGTCGAGGAACTGCGCAACGATATGGCTCAGGTCGGTCAATATGTCGGTCTGGATATCAGCGAATTCCGCCGCATCGTACAGCAGGTTCAGAAGGGCGAAAAAGAGGCGCGTCAGGCCAAGAAGGAAATGGTCGAGGCCAACCTGCGTCTGGTGATCTCGATCGCCAAAAAGTACACGAACCGCGGCCTGCAATTCCTTGATCTTATTCAGGAAGGTAACATCGGCCTGATGAAGGCGGTGGACAAGTTCGAATACCGCCGGGGGTACAAGTTCTCGACCTACGCGACCTGGTGGATCCGTCAGGCGATCACGCGTTCCATCGCAGATCAGGCGCGAACCATCCGTATTCCGGTCCACATGATCGAAACGATCAACAAACTGGTTCGGACCGGTCGCCAGATGCTTCACGAGATTGGTCGCGAGCCGACGCCGGAAGAACTGGCTGAAAAGCTGCAGATGCCGCTTGAGAAGGTTCGCAAAGTGATGAAAATCGCCAAGGAACCGATCTCGCTCGAAACACCGATTGGCGACGAGGAAGACAGCCAGCTGGGCGATTTCATCGAGGACAAGAATGCCGTGCTGCCGCTGGACAGCGCCATTCAGGAGAACCTCAAGGAAACGACCACACGGGTTCTGGCCTCACTTACCCCGCGCGAAGAACGTGTTCTGCGGATGCGCTTTGGCATCGGTATGAACACCGACCATACGCTGGAAGAGGTTGGTCAGCAGTTTAGCGTGACACGCGAACGTATCCGTCAGATCGAAGCGAAAGCGCTGCGGAAGCTGAAGCATCCCAGCCGGTCGCGAAAGTTGCGGTCTTTCCTGGATCAGTAAAGTCAAAGGCGCCTTAATCGAGGCGCCTTTTTCTTTCCGGCTTACGTGATGATCACGATGTCCGGTTTGCAATTCAATTTGGCGAGAAGTCACAAGGCTGACGGCCGCAGGATCTCTATATCCTAAAGGTCCACTCATGGGACAGGCCGGGGCGAGGTGTTGCCGCTGGTGACCCCCGGCCACATACCCAATGTCAGGACTCCAGGCGGTTACGGAATGTGCTGGGGGCCTGACCGGTCCACCTCTTGAAAGCGTTCGAAAAGGCTGGCTGGTCGGCGTAGCCAAGCGAATAGGCAATTTCGGACAACGGAATCCCGTCCGTAAGAAAGGTCTGCGCAAGATCGCATCTCAGGTCTTCGACGATCTCGCGATAACTGGTGCCTTCTTCATTCAACCGCCGTGCAAAGGTGCGTGGGCTCATACCCAGATTGGCCGCCGCGTCGTCGGCCTGAATGATCGTTCCGGGCAGGGATCGCGTGATCAACCCTTCGACCTGTGCCCTGAGCTGTTGCGTTGGCTGCCTGCGTTCGGCCAAAATGCGGTCACCGTAAGCTAGGAGGTGTTCCCGTAAACTCGGGTCATAAGTCGGCACGGGCAAGTCCAGCGAGGACAAAGTGAGGACGATTTCCAGCCTTTCCGCTCCGAAGGTCACCGGAAAGCCCGCCAGTTTTTGGTAGCGCTTGCTGCTCGCACCGACCTCATGTTGGAACCTGATTTCGATAGGGAAGAAATTTGTCTGCGTCAGGGAACGAATACGCGCCAGCGCGGCAAACATCAGAAACTCGGTCCGTCGGTGATACCGGGCGAAACTGGCGTCCTTCCAGTCACCTTCGATTGCAGCGAAGTTTCCCGCGACCCGCAGGGTGAAGGACAATGCTGGGTCGATAAGACTGTGAAAACGCGACGTGTTTTCCACCACCTGCTTCAGGTCCCGCGAGTACTTACTGATATAGGCGGTCACGCTGGATGATGCGGTGAACGCCAACCCGGCCCGGGCTGAAAAAGTAACGTCGTTCAACGCGTCGCAAGCATAACGGGCGAAAAGAGCTTCTTTGTGCGCACTGAATGTCGTTACGGGCGGCGCTATGTGTTCGCGGCTGACGCCGCATTTGGCAAACACACGGTCAACAACTGCGGAATCCTCCGCGCATTGATCCAGCGTTCTGGCCAACACTTGAATGCGGGCAATATCGACGTCCATTTATTACGACCATTTAATCTGAGTGTTAAACTTTTATCTACTTTGGCTGTCTTTTCGGAGGGGCGCGTATCGTCTGTCACATATTCAAATTACATTGGCGGAATTACGCAAGACCGCAGTCGCCAGTATGACTATTTTCCGCGCGTTGTCGGGTTGGAACCTTTTAGGGGATGAGGTCAGAGCCCAGGAAACTTGTCGTGCAGACTGCCGGAGGCTCCCCGACACATTCAACCCACAATGATGCCCAGTGTCGCATTGCCCGACTGATGCGGCGGTGTAATGGTCTGATGCAACGGAATTATCAGGCGTATCTGACATGACCGAACGAGCAACTGAACTGGCGGATGGTCAGGATTTCATCGTCTTTGACGGAGAATGCGTTCTGTGTTCGGTTTTTTTTAAATTCATAGTGGCGCGGGACAAGGTGCAACGGTTCAGATTTGCGACCGCGCAGTCTCCTTTAGGTCAAAGGTTGTATTCTGAGCTTGGGTTGCCCACACTGGATTTGGAAACCAACCTCGTTGTCGCCGACGGCGTGGTTTACCAGCGGCTGGATGCGTTCGCAGCGGCCATGCGGCATTTACCGGGGATCTGGTCCGCTTTATCGGTCTGCAGGCTTCTGCCTGGGTTTGTTAAAGATCCTCTGTATCGTGCGATTGCCAAAAACCGGTACGCGATCTTTGGGCGTTCGGCCACGTGTATGGTCCCGGACCCTGCGTTGCGGTCCCGTTTCCTGCCCGAGGGGTTCTGATTGAAACCGGATCCCTTTTTGCAGGCCATTCCCGCGCGGGCGGAGCTGCCAAAGGCCATCGAAATGCTGCATGGCGGTTCTGGTCAGTATTCGGGCCGGTGCACGGTCGAAACGGGTTCGGGGCGGTTCATCGGATTGGCGTTGCGCCTTGGGCAAATGCCACCCGAGGGTAAGGATGTTGCGGTGCAGCTCAAGGTAGATCGAGACGGGCCTGTCTGGGTCTGGACACGCGATTTTGATGGTCACACAACTCGCTCCCGGCTTACCTATGACCATGACCTTGGCTGTGTCCGTGAACGATTTGGCCAGCTCTCAATTTGGCTCGTGCCGATATTTGAGGATGGGCGTTTGTCGATCCGGATCAAGCGTCTCAGCTTTTTGGGCATTCCTTGCCCTAAGTTCATGCTACCGCGTTCAAGGACCGTGGAATGGGAGGATGGCGAAGGCCGGTTCCGGTTCGACGTGTCTGCTGATATGCCGTTCCTCGGGGCTTTGATCCGATACCAGGGCTGGTTAACGTCCGATCACGCGCAGGTGGTCAAAGACTGAATTGATTGTGAACCGGCTTTGCCCGTTTAGGAAGTATACTATTTCAAAAATCACCTCGTAACAGGAAAGAGTATGATTATGAAAAAGGTTGTGACTTTAGCGGTTTCCGCCGCGTTCTTATTGAGTGTGCCCGTAACTGCATCCGCCGCGCGCAATGGATATCAGACGGTCGCGTTGAGCAGTACGGTATTCGAAGTAATTCCGCGAACGCGACGCGATGTTGACGGGTACTGGTGCGCGGCTGCGGATTTTGCTCGCAGAACACTGGGTGCCGGCTGGCAGCAGCGCATTTACGTTGTGCGTGGCTACGGGCCTAGTGAAGCAACGGGGCGGCGGACCTCCGTTAAGTTTTCGATAGCGCCGCCCAAAGGGGGGGTTGCCCAGCAAAGCAGCTCGATATCGTCCGGCTTTACCCCCGGCGAAAGCATGTCGGTTCAGGGCGCAAACGGTCGTTGCAACGTCCGCCCGTTCTTCAACTGATCCAGGACTGACAACCGAATGCAGACCGAGTTTATTGTTTCGACGAAAGGTCCGGGGCTGTACGAATTCACCTCGGACGTGCGCAACTGGCTCAACTCGGTCTCAGGCGACGGTTTGCTGACGTTGTTTGTGCGGCATACATCGTGCTCGCTGGCCATTCAGGAAAATGCCGATCCCGAAGTGCAAACGGATCTGCGCGCCTTTTTTGAAAGGCTGGTTCCGCCATCCGATCATCCCGCCATGGCATATTTGCGGCATACTTACGAAGGCCCTGACGATATGCCTGCCCATATCAAGGCCGCGCTATTGCCTGTGTCGCTGTCTGTTCCAGTGTCTTTAGGTCAAATGGTGCTGGGAACGTGGCAAGGCATCTATCTGTTCGAACACCGTAATGCGCCGCATGTCCGGCGGGTCGCAGCACATTTCGCCTGACCCCTTTATCTTGCGGTGAAAAATTCCGGCTACCCAAACCCTAGCGGCTGCCCTATAGTTGTGGATAAGTAAGCCATAGCACTTACAAAAAGAGGCGGAACAAGGGACGAGGAGACGGCGGATGCGCTGCCCGTTTTGCGGAAATATCGATACTCAGGTCAAAGATTCACGCCCGGCAGAGGATCACGTCGCGATCCGCAGGCGTCGGTTCTGCCCCGCTTGCGGTGGACGGTTTACCACATACGAACGCGTTCAACTGCGCGATCTGGTTGTCATCAAGACCAATGGCAAACGCGAGGATTTTGACCGCGACAAGCTGGAACGCTCGATCCGTATCTCGATGCAGAAACGCCCGATCGACCCGGAGCGGATCGATCAGATGATCTCGGGGATTGTGCGCCGTCTGGAAAGCATGGGCGAGACTGACATCCCGTCCAGCAAAATCGGCGAGATCGTCATGGAAGCTCTGGCGCGGATCGATACCGTCGCCTATGTTCGCTTTGCGAGCGTATACAAGAATTTCCAGGCGGCCGATGATTTCGAGGAGTTTGTCCACGAACTGCGCCCGCCGCAGCCTTCGACGGACGAGTGAGCGAAACAGATAAGCGATACATGGCGTTGGCCCTTTCCTTGGGTCGACGCGGTCAAGGGACGTGCTGGCCAAACCCTGCCGTCGGCTGTGTGATTGTGCGCCAAGGGCGCATTGTGGGGCGCGGCTGGACCCAACCGGGTGGCCGACCTCATGCAGAACCCCAAGCGTTGGCCCAGGCCGGAGAAGCGGCGCGCGGCGCAACGGCGTATGTTTCGTTAGAGCCTTGTTCTCATTTCGGAAAAACACCACCTTGTGCCGAGGCGCTGATCAATGCTGGCGTGTCGCGGGTCGTTTCAGCGATCGAAGACAGCGATCCTCGCGTGGCCGGGCAGGGCTTTGATATGTTGCGCGCGGCAGGGATTGAGGTCACTACCGGCGTTCTGGCCGAGCAGGCGGCGCGCGATCACGCGGGGTTCTTTCTGAAGACCGAGCAGGGCCGGCCGTTTGTCACTTTGAAACTCGCCAGCAGCTTTGACGGGCGGATTGCCACCGCCAGTGGCCACAGTCAGTGGATTACCGGCCCCAAGGCTCGAAGGGCCGTTCACGCGATGCGTGCGCGTCACGACGCAGTTATGGTCGGGGCAGGTACCGCCCGTGCCGACGACCCGTCTTTGACGGTTCGCGATCTCGGTGTTGAGGCGCAGCCGGTTCGGGTTGTCGTTTCGCGGCATTTGGACATTCCCCTGATGGGGCAACTTGCGCGCACCGCTTCCGAGGTTCCGGTATGGCTGTGTCATGGCCCATCTCCGGATGCCGAGCGCGCACGCGCCTGGGAAGGACTGGGGGCGCAATTGGTGCCCTGCGCCCTGAGCGATCATCAGATTGACGCGACAGACCTATTGCAACAGCTGGGGCAGGCGGGGTTGACGCGCGTGTTCTGCGAGGGCGGTGCGGCCCTGGCTGCGTCTCTGCTGGCCGCCGACCTTGTGGATGAGCTGGTGGGGTTCACTGCCGGGTTGACCATCGGTGCCGAGGGGCTGTCAGCCGTTGGCGCGCTTGGGTTGGACAAGCTGGACGCCGCGCCCCGTTTCAAACTGATCGAGTCCCATGCCATAGGGCCGGACGTGATGCATCGTTGGGCGCGGGCACTGCGTTAACGGCGCCATAGGTGCGTGTGGGTGGCAAATGCGCCTTGAAGTTTCGAGAGTATCCGAACGGCTGGGCCACCTTTAGGCTTAACGCCTTGTGACAGCCGCTCCACGGCAACTTCGACCGGGCAGGGGTCACCTGTAACTGGATCAAAATACCGGGGATAGTCCATCAGAGCCGCGTGGACCAATCCCCAGAGCGAAGGCCGTGCGCCACGGCGGACCGGAACGGTTCCAAGATCAGTTGTCAGACCCCAGCCCGCGTAAAACGGTGCCCCAAGCGTTGTTACGCGTACCCCTCGCATCAAGGCCTCGAACCCCAGCAGCGAGGTCATGGTCCAGACCTCGTGCACCTGCGGTAGTAACTCCGCCGGATCACATTGACTGGCGATAACGTCAGCCAGGCCTTGTGCGTCGATGGCCCCATCGCGCAAGCGGGCTTCGACATCTGGGTGTGGTTTGTAGATTAATACGGCATTCGGGTTTGCTTCGCGTACCGCGCGCAACAGCTCGGTATTGGTACGCACATTGCTGGTTCCGAGCAGGATCGAGGCATCGTCCTCGACCTGGCCAGGCACAAGTATCCGGTGTCCTTCAGGTAAATCGGGAGCGCTGCCGCCGATGTTGTACTTGCTGATCTGCGCGGAAACGATCTGTGCGACAAGCCTTTCTGCGCGCATTTCCTGATCGTGCCTTAGAGTTTCGCGGGTGGCTATGAACTCTTCCAACTGGCTCGGATGTGTCGGGTCGTAATAGATGCCCTGATCGTCGGTTGCCAATGAAAGAGGCGGCACCAATTCGGCACCCAACCCGCGTGAACGCAGGAAGCCATCCTCGACGCGGACCGCGTTTTCCACGCCGCGGGCCTGACTGGCCCAGACCATGTGCGGCCGGTCCGATTTCTCAGGGACACCGTCGGTAAATCTGATCTTCTTCTCGCGCCCAAAAATCTGTTGCAGGTGTTTCCGCTTCCACAGGCGCATGCCAGAAGCTGTCCACCCCTTGTGATCCTGCCGCCACGCGCGCGTTCGGGCTTCTAACGTGTCCAGAACGGTTTCCAGCTCGCATAGTTGGTCCCTGTATGGGTCGTACCAAGTCGGATAGAGGATCATCGCGGCGGCAAACAGTTGCGCCCGCGTCAGGTTGCGCTGGCGGCGCGGCAGGTGGCCTTCATCCTGTGTCAGGCCCCAGCCTGCATAGAATGGCTGACCGAACACGCGGGGCTTGTGTCCGGCCAAAATCGCCTCGAACCCCATCTGCGAGGACAGGGTGTAGACACCGACGGCACCTTCCAGCAACGACCAGGGGCTGATGGGGGTATTGATGACGGACACCCAGTCATTTTGATCAGCCTCCGAGTAGTATCCGGCCCGATGTCCGGCAATAGTATCGGGGTGTGTCTTGATCAGTATTCTGGCACCGGGGTTTTCCTCTTGCGCCATGACCAGCATTTCCCGAAACCGGGCGTGATCACCTCCACTAGCGGTAACGGCTGCGTCGTCGCGTGCCTGATCCACAACCAGCACGTATCCGGGGTCCGGTGGCTGAACGGACAGATCGAAAGCGGAGTACTTGCTGAGGTGCAGGTCGCGCATCCGCTCAATCCCGCCGCGCGCTCGGTTCAGCAGGGCGGTATCGTCCAGCGGGTGGGTCGCCAGCAGGGCTTCCAGATCAGACGCTTGCGCTGGGTCGAAATGCATCCCGGACCGGTCAAGCAGTAAACCCATAGGAGGTTCGCCGCTGCGGCCCGGATGCAAAGATCGCAGGAAGGCGTCTTCGACGCGCAAGACCGGGGTGTTGTGTCGGGCCGCCATGCTCAGGCCGCGATGGGCGGTTGGACTGTTACCCCAGACCCCTATGACGTCGCTTTCTTTGGGCAAGCCAAGGCGAACATCATAGCCGGCAAGAGACAGAATGCGGTGTATTCGGCGGGATGTCAGGAAGCCGCCGTTATAGACAAGCAGCCGGGTACGCTGGGACCCGGCTGTTGTTTCCAGAGACATCAGTTGCCCGTCAGTGTGGCGACGTTTGCAAGCGGCGTCAGGCCGCCCGCGATCAGAGAAATGGACTTGGTCCACTGTGCATACGGGGCCTCGGTTACGTAAATCGTATCGTCGTCGCGGATCACGAAGTCCCGAGCAATGAACAGCCCGTTTGGCGCGGTCAGGTTCAGCAGATAGATCATGCGCTGGTCGCCCTGCAGGTCCTGACGGCCCATGACAGAACGGGCGATATCCTGACGTTCCTTGCGCAAAACGAAAATCCCGGTTGGATCCGAGGACAACGACAGCAATCCGCCGACCTGAGCCAACGCCTCAAGCGCCGATAGGTCCTGACTGTCAAATGCAACGCGCGATTGGCCGCCCGTTGCGCCGAGGGCGATGTAGGACCGGCTGTCGGCTTCTACCAGAATCCGGTCACCGCCGCGCAAAGCCACGTCCAGCTTGGGATTGCTGAACAGGTCTTCGTACCAGACAGTCCCCTTTTCATTGCCCCGCATCAACGTCACGAGAGCAATATCTGAGCCGACTGCGACGCCACCGGCTCGCGAGAGCATTCCCGACAGGGTGCGCGTGGGCCGTTCTATCGGGTAGATACCCGGTGCGCCAATGGTGCCGGTCAGCGAAACGGTCGAGCCATCGCCCGCAACCCGGCGCACTTCGACCTGAGGATCAGGAGTCTGATCCCGCAGCTTGTCGGTAATAACCTGGCGCAGCTGCTCCGGTGTGTTTCCCGCGGCGCGCACGCGCCCGGCGTAGGGCACAAAGATAAAACCTGCGCTGTCCACCTGGACTTCATTCAGCAAAGTTGACGAGCCCACTTCGCCCGATAGCAGACCATCGTCGACATTCTCCCAGATCGTCAATCCCAAAACATCGCCGGGGCGAACGGTGTCCGCCGTCAGGTTCTGGGCGCTGGTGAATGTAGACGAGAACCCGAATTGTGGAATCGCGGATGTGGCGCGTGTGACGCGGTCGTCCACTTCAACGACAAAGGCGTTACCACCGTTTTCCACGGCACCCGCCAAAATCTCGTTCTTGTTGGGGCCTGATTTGGGAAGTTGGCACGCGGCCAGCAGGCCGAATACGGCCACAAGAGATGCCCCTCGCACCCAGCGAAATGGAAAGCAATTCACTGCCGTAAATCCTCAGTCGTCTTTTGTTTGCGACACGTTAGCTTGGTTGCGCTTTAACATCCAGCACCAAGCGGCGCGTTCTACTCGACGAGTTTCAACTGTGGCGTTGGTGCCTCTTTGCTGGAAAGCACGGTCTGGTATGGATCCTGCGAGCACAACATCATGTCAGCCGCGCGGCGCAGCAATTGCCGGCGGCCGCGAAGTGAATAAAAGCCGCCCGGTAACTGGCTGGTATTCAACAGAAATTGCCTATAAGCTCTATAGGCCTTGTGGTCCGGCGCCTGGGGCGTCGCAAAGAACTCTGTGATAGCCTGCCGCGAAACAAATTCGGGTTTGTCATAGACGGATCGCCCGAAAATGCGCAAGGGAATACCCCGCCACAACACTTGCTGGCCTGCAGTGGAATTTATTGTGACGGCCGAGTTCGCATCGTCCAGCAAACGGGCCAGCTTGCCCCCGGGAACATAGTGTACGCGATCTGCCACCCCATGCGCGCGGGCAATCTGACGGGCCCTGCACCGCAAAGGCTCACGGTGGTTTTCAAGCGGATGCTCTTTGAGCACAAGTTGGTGGTGCGTCGGCGCGCCTTTGGCAAACCCGGCAATCACATGCTCCAGAAAATCTGACATGCAGGAATAGCTGGAATGGGATTGCACGGAACTGTCATGCCCCAATTGCAATAAAGCAAGGTGATAGGGAGAGCCGCTTTTCCGAACGCGCGCTGTGGCCCAGCGGCGTCGAATTCTGTGAAACGGCATGAGAGCCAACCGTTTGAAATAGAGGCGGAACTCTTTTGAGACCGGTAGTTCCCGATGGGGTTTGAAGTTGCGATAGCGTTGATTCAGGAAGAGCACGAACCAGTGATACAGCGCGCCGTAAAAGATGTGCTGCCGCATGTCGCCCCAATGGGATGGCGGAGGTGGAACCTGAATGTCGGATTGGTCCAGCGCGTGCTGCATCTGCTCGACGTCCAGTGACATCAGGCGCGAGTTTCCGTTTGATCCCGTGCGTTCGTATGTGACCCACCAGGGCCTCAAGTATCCTTCCTCGAACACGTGGACAATTATGCCCATAGTTCGCGCAACGGCCACAGCATGTGCATGTACCGGCCGTGTGTCACCGTAAAGCACGATATCCGTTACGTCGTAAGTTTGGATCAGCTCGGACAGCTTTTCGGGCCACTGTTCAGAATGGTCCAGGAACGGGATATAGCTGTTGCGATCAAACCAGAATGCCTGATCCCCCGCGTTGAAGCCCACGCGCAGCACATCGGAACCGGCGGCGCGGAGTGCGCGGGCCAAGGCGCTGAAAAACGGGCCATGTGGTCCCTGCAAGAACAGGAACACCCGGCGTTGCGAGCGCGTGGTGAGTGGTGGCATCCGTGCTGCTCATTAGTGTTTGGTGCCAAATTTATGCCTGTTTACATCAATCACGGCAAGGCGGGGCTTGCCCGCAGCGCTGCTTAGGCTTACCTCGGCGTGGACAATTGGGCACAGGTTAAAAGCTAAGGATAAACGCAATGTTCACAGGGATCGTCACCGATATCGGCACTGTCACCGAGTTGGATCAGCAGGGAGATCTGCGAGCGCGGATCAAAACGGGCTACGACACCGCTGGCATCGATATCGGCGCCTCCATTGCAAGCGATGGCGTCTGTCTGACCGTGATCGCCCTTGGGGATGACTGGTACGACGTTCAGATCAGCGCTGAGACGGTGTCAAAAACCAATCTCGACAACTGGAAATTGGGCAAGCGTGTGAACCTAGAGCGGGCCCTCAAGGTCGGGGATGAACTGGGGGGACATATCGTGTCGGGCCACGTCGACGGTGTGGCCGATGTGGTTGCCGTTCAGGATGAAGGGGACAGTACTCGCGTGACGTTGCGCGCCCCCAGGGAATTAGCCCGTTTCATTGCTCCAAAGGGATCCGTTGCCCTGAATGGAACCTCGCTGACGGTCAACGACGTGGATGGCTGCGATTTCGGCATCAACTTCATCCCCCACACCAAGGAAGTGACCACTTGGGGCGAAGTCGCGGTTGGTGACCGGGTGAACCTCGAGATTGACACACTGGCCCGGTACGTTGCCCGTTTGGCCGAAATGTCCTGAGGCAACGGATTAGACGCCGTGTTTCGGCGATGCGTAGCCGCAAGCGCTCTGGTCTTTGAGCGCTTGGTGGTCTATCCAGCCGTTCAAACATGCTCTTGTGAAAGGCTGCCCCATGAGCTTTGAAACCCCCGGCCCGGTCGAGGCCCAGCTGCGTGACGCGATCAGCCCGATCGAAGATATCATCGAAGAGGCGCGCAAGGGCCGGATGTACATTCTGGTCGATCACGAAGATCGCGAAAACGAGGGTGATCTGGTCATCGCCGCCGAATTCGCGGATGCCGAGGCGATCAACTTTATGGCCACTCATGGGCGTGGCCTGATTTGCTTGCCGATGACCGCTGAGCGCGTTGACTCTCTTGGTTTACCAATGATGGCGGTGAACAATTCATCCCGTCACGAAACGGCGTTCACCGTGTCAATCGAAGCGCGCGAGGGTGTCTCGACCGGGATTTCCGCAGCTGACCGTGCCCTGACCGTGGCGACGGCGATCAACGAACAGAACACGATGGCGCATATCGCGACGCCGGGCCACATCTTCCCCCTGCGTGCCAAACGGGGTGGGGTGCTGGTGCGTGCAGGCCATACCGAGGCTGCCGTGGATATCTCGCGCCTTGCCGGTCTAAACCCATCGGGTGTGATCTGTGAGATCATGAAGCCTGATGGCACCATGGCCCGTCTGCCCGATCTGGTCGCGTTCGCCAAAGAACACGACATGAAGATCGGCACGATCAGCGATCTGATCACGTACCGGTCCCGTAACGACAATCTGGTCGTTGAAACCTCACGCAAGACGGTGACGTCTGAATTCGGCGGCGAATGGGAAATGCGTCTGTTCACCGATCAGACCCATGGCATCGAGCATGTGGTCATGGTCAAAGGCGACATCACCACACCCGAGCCGGTTTTGACCCGAACCCATGCGCTACATGAAGCGCCCGATGTTCTGGGGCTGGGACCAAAATCACCGCAGGAATTGCCCCGGGCGATGGAAAAGATCGCAGCCGAAGGGCGCGGCGTGGTTTGCCTGTTCCGTGAACCGCGCAACTCGCTTTACGCAACCGAGGACGAAGGTCCACGCACCATTAAGCAAACCGGTTTGGGTGCGCAGATCCTGTCAAAGATGGGCATCCAAGAATTGGTGTTGCTAACCGATACGCCGGAAACGAAATATCTGGGGCTCGACGCATTTGGCATCTCCATCGTTGGCACCCGTTCCATTCTCAAGGATAATTGATCGTGGCTGAACAAGACAAACACGGCGTATTGCCGACACCGACCTTTGATAAACCGGTGAAACTGCTGGTCGTGGTGGCACCGTTCTATCGTGCCATTGCAGATAATCTGGTTGCTGGCGCAAAGGCCGAGATCGAAGGGGCAGGTGGGACTTGCGACGTGGTTGAAGTCCCCGGCGCGCTGGAAATTCCCACTGCGATCGCGATGGCGGATCGTCAGTGCAACTATGACGGCTACGTGGCGTTGGGTTGCGTTATCCGTGGCGAGACCACGCATTACGAAACCGTCTGCAACGACTCAAGCCGCGCCATTCAGTTGATGGGCCTGCAGGGCCTGATGATCGGCAACGGTATCCTGACCGTCGAAAATGACGATCAGGCCGAAGTCCGCGCAAATCCCGAAAAGATGAATAAAGGCGGCGGAGCAGCCGCTGCGGCCTTGCATCTGATTGCACTCAGCCGTAAGTGGGGCTCTTCCAAAAAGGGCGTCGGGTTCAAACCCCCGTCCGAGTCCATCCTAGTGGCGGGCGATAGCAACGGACCCACGACAGCATGACCCAGACAGACGCGCCGAAACCGGCCAACCAGAAACGCCTGATGAAATCCGCCGCCCGGCTGTATGCCGTGCAGGCGTTGTTCCAGATGGAGCAATCGGGACAGACGACCGAGCAGGTCGTGAACGAGTTTCTGGATCACCGGTTTGGCGCTGTCTACGAAGGTGAGGAAATGCTGGACGGCGATATCTCGGTCTTCCGCAAGCTGGTCGAAAACGCCGTGAATTATCAGGCGTCGATTGATCAGATGACGGACCGGGCACTGGTCGCAAAATGGCCAATCGCACGTATCGATCCCACCTTACGCGCCACGTTCCGAGCGGCGGGCGCCGAACTGACGCAAAGCGATACGCCGCCGAAGGTGGTCATCACTGAATTCGTCGATGTGGCACGTGCGTTCTTCCCTGAAGGCAAAGAGCCCAAATTCGTCAACGCCGTGTTGGACCACATGGCGCGCGAAGCTCAGCCCGAGGCGTTCTGAGCCAAGTTATCCGGTGAAAAGAATAAGGCGCAGCCACGAGTTTAGCTGCGCCTGAACTTTAAAAATACCTCGTTCAAAAAAGCCTTCGGCCTCCACCACTCACAGTTTTATCCCAAGACACCAAAACTTTAGCGGAACGCCGTCGGCGTAACAGCTATCGATTCCGATAGCCCTGCGGGTCGATCAGCCCAAGTTGCATTGCACGGACCAGCGCCGATTCGCGTGTCGGAGCCCGCAACTTGTCGCGCGCGCTTTTCAGGTGAGTGCGCACGGTGATTTCAGACAAACCCAGCAGCTCGGCAATCCTGTCATTGCGATGCCCCAGTGCGAGCAGGTTCATGACCTGCAGTTCGCGCGGCGAAAGGTCCGGCGCAGTTGGTGCGATACTGGTGATGTCGTAGACGCGGCCATGATTGCTGGGAATATCCGACCCGAGGTTGGTGGCCAGAACGGTGGCCAAAACACGCATTTCTCGCTGTTGATCCGTCATCATATCCTGCGCCTCTGGTTGGGCAGAAGACAGAACCACCAGTTTAGCCTCATTGTCTGGGCAGGGCACGACCAGAGAATAAAGATGGATATAGCCGGCCTTTTGCAAGTCGTGGTTCAGGGCCATCGCTTTGTTCGAGTGACCATCCGCCGATTTCAAGCTTGCAGCCTGCACGTAAAGACTGTCTTTTCCGTTCTGAACTTGCGCCAACATGGGGTCCGCTTCTGCGTATCCTTCAGCGTCATAGCGATTCAGCCAACCTTTGGACATTGAGCTGCGCACCCAATGAATTGCGCCCGTCTCGGGCGTAAAGCAAAGCATGTTCAGGGCGTTGAACCCAATCTCTGCCAGCCGGTCTAATGTGAATTCCCAACGCTCCTGATCGTCGTGACGCAGAGAGAGCTCTTCAAGCAGGTCAAGCGTGAACAGGCTGAGGGCGTTCATGGAAACTCCGAATACAGTGTCGCACCCCTTGGGGCAGCAGTTTACTCTGCCTGACCATGCGCTATCATCACCGTATCAGACAAGGAGCTTTGTCATGCCCAAACTGATCCGCCTATATATCACGCAAGTTGCATGGGGATTTGTTATCTCGGCTGTTTTTGTTGGGGTGCTGCTGGCATTGAACGTCGCCAATCTGCGCGGTCTGATCTTTGGCTCTGACGTTGGCCTGATTGCGCTGGCCATGATCTGGTTCATGAACGGCATCGTGTTTGCAGGGGTTCAGTTCGCCTATGCGATTATGAGCATGGCGGAAAAGCCTAAAGGCCCCAAGGGTGGTACACCCGTAGTCGCCAAGTTCGAACCCGTTCGCGTTGTGGCTGACAAAACCTGACTTTCAACTTCCACCGTTTAAGTAAGGCAATTGTCTGAAACACCGGCTACCAGCCGAAAAAGCAGGTGTTGTGCGTGCAAAACGCACCTGAAGGGCACGCCACTCGAAACGACCAGTGAACAGCTTTTTTCCTTGAGTAATATTTCTTACGAAGACCTTTTGAACTCCCCGGCTTTCCGGGAAGACCTATCCCAGTTGAACCATGTGATCGCCCAAAGTCTGATCGACGCGGGCGAGCCCGTCGCCATTAATGGAACTGTTTGTTACGGGCACATGCAGAAGGACTTTCATCTCGGTGACATGGCACCTGGAATGGAGCCAAAACGTCGGGTGCTGCAGCAATTGGCGCAAGAAGTCGATTGCTTTGCCGAGGTCGGCGTGGCCGGTGGGCATGCGGCGCTGGTCGCCCTTCATTCGAACCCGTCCCTTAAGTTCATCGGTATTGATCTGGGACAACGCTTGAGACAATCCTGGCCGCCGGTTGATGTCTATGTGCCGGTTGTGTTCGAATGGCTAAGATCCAAGTTTCCTGACCGCGTGAGGGTTTACACCGCCCAGGCTGTGCAGGGATTAAAGCTGGCGGTTTCCGAAAACCCCTTTGGGCCAATTGGCCTGTTGCATCTGGATGCGCAGAAAAACAACCGGATCGCCGAGCTTGAAGCCGCGTGGCCCGGATTGGCAGATTGCTGCTACCTAATGCAGGGCGACAACAAAAACGGCAAAGTGAAAGAGAGCTCGGCCCATTTGATCGCCGACGGACGTGCGCGCCCGGTCAGGTCGGCAAAGTACAAAGACCTGATCGTTGACAACTTTGACGTTTTGGAGACCGGCCCGGGCGTATCCACTGGCCGTTTAAACCTGGACAGCTTACACAACGATCGCATTCTGGTGTGTGTGTGCCATCAGGATGACGAAACCCTGTTCTGCGGGTCGACTTTGTCCCAGTTAAAAGGGCGCGCCGATGTTACAGTCGCAAGCTTCTTTCGGCCTGCTCCGAACCGCCGCGACACCGACACGCGTGAAGCGGCGATGCAGCGCGTTTGTGAAGCATTGGGGGCGAAGTATGTTCAGTTCCCCTTTGCGGTCGAGCGCGATCACCGCCGACTGCGGCGGTTCATCAGAATGCCCTCGAACCTGGCAGAGAGCAGCCCCGAACTGACGCGACCCATCCACCGTCACGCATTGTTCGGGCTGTTGGCTGGTTCTGCATTCGCCTTGATGGAGCAAATCAAGCCGTCCACCATCATCACACATAATAGCGTGGGGGAGTATGGTCATATTGAGCACGTCTTGCTGCATCATGCCGTTCTGGACGCGGCGCGGCGTCATGGGGCAGGGCACGTACTCGCTTTTGGCGTTAATATGCCGAATGCGGATTTGGTTGTCCCAACCCGGCCAGAAGAAAAAAACCGGTTGTTTGACGAATACATGCCCCAATGGAATGGGCGGAAACCTTACGACTTTGCGCTTGCGGATGAGACATTTGTCAAAGTTGATCTGACCGCGGACGAGGCCTGAGATCATTGTATGTGGCGGGACCACCAGTCAACCGTGCGGTGTGATTCCCGAGGACCTGTATGTACAGGTGGGTGCCAGGTAATCAGGCCAGGACCTGAACAGAGCCAGCCCCCTCGGAATTGCTTAAGGCCACCAGAATGCTACCAATCACAAGAAGGGCAGAACCCGCCACGGGCCTAAGTAGGGTGTGCGGCGGGTTTGCGCAAGGGGTCAGGCATCAACAGTTTCGTGCAGCGCTTTGCGCATCTTGCCAAAGTGTTCGTCCCAGCCATCATCAAGCGACAGGATCAAGCCAAACGCCTCGGCATTCTGCGGCAGCCCTTCATGCACCAAACCCAACCGCGTGCCGCCCGGAACAGGATCCAGCGTCCATTTGACGACACTGACGGTGTCGCCCAGTGGTTTGATGGTAAACGTGTATTCCAGATACTCGGGTGCGCGCGCGGCGCGCACATCTCCCCAGATCAGAAGATCTCCGCTGGTTGTACCATACATCTCAAGATTCTGGCCTTCCGCCAACGGGCGTTCGGGCTTGTGAAACCATTCGGCCAGTCGGTCGGGCTCGGTTAGGTATGCCCAGACAGTTTCCGGCTCGGCGCGCAGGAATATCGTCTTTTGCAGAACTGATTTGGTCATTGTTTATTCCTTTCAATAGCTTCCTTGAGATTGCTCAGGCGGTCTTCCCAGAACTGGTCGAAATAGCTGAACCAGTCGAGGATGGGGGCCATTCCTTTCGGCTCCAGCCGGTTTATGCGTTCGCGCCCTCGGGCTTCGACCGTAATGAGGCCACCGTCTGACAAAACAGTCAGGTGTTTCTTGACGGCTGCGCGGGTCATGTCGAACCGATCCGTCAGTTGGGCGATCGTCATGTCCTGAGACGCGAGGATCTGCACAATTTCCCGACGGGTAGGGTCAGCAAGGGCACGGAACGCGTTTTGAGTTTGGGACTGCATTTGTCACCCCTCAATAATGATACCTTTTGGTGTTATATTAAATGCAATACCAAAAGGTATCATGTCAAGGTCTATTAGGTCGCTTGATTTTTGTTCACGAATTGTTCACATTCTACTCATGACACTGGAATTGCAGCCTGGACAAAAACTGGCCCGTGGGGTTTCCCGCCACCTGTTGGCGCATGGCTTTGTATCTGTTGAGGAATTTGTCCCGACGCGCGGATTGCGCGTTGACGTCATGGGCCTGGGTCCCAAGGGGGAGCTGTGGGTGATCGAATGCAAATCCAGCCGGGCCGATTACCTGTCGGATTCCAAATGGCAGGGGTATCTGGACTGGTGTGACCGCTTTTTCTGGGCAGTGGGTACCGATTTCCCGACCGAACTTTTGCCGCAGGAAACCGGCCTGATAATCGCGGATGCCTATGATGCCGAGATTGTGCGGATGGCACCCGAGGACAAACTCGCACCAGCGCGGCGGAAGAAGATGATTCAGAAGTTCGCAACCGACACGGCCCGCAGGTTGCAGGCGCTGCGCGATCCAAAAATCTGAGGGTCAGTCCTTAACGGCCCGGGCTGCTTGCGCAGCGGCGCGGATTTCATCCGCAATTTCCTCGGCTTCCTCAGGGTCGAAGTCCATCGGAATCTCGATGTTGTCTGCCTCGATGAACAGGCGCACCATTCCATGGTCGGTCGGGCCGATCTGTAGGTTTGCCTGAATGTCACGTTCGGTGTTGATGCCCATTTGCGCCTCCGGGACTGAGCACTCCTGCTAGCGCGCAAAGGGTTGAGAATCAAGCCGCCTTTGCGGTCAGGTAGGGTATGGAAGACATTCTGATCAGACAGTTCCGTGCTGATGACACGCCTTGGCTGGTTGAACAGCACGGCCGTCTTTACCAGCGGGACGAAGGGTTTGACGACACGTTCGCGCCCCTCGTTGGACGTATCCTTATGGACTTCAACGCATCGCATGATCCATCACGCGAGCGGGGCTGGATTGCGGAACTCGAGGGCGCCCGGATCGGCAGTATTTTCTGTGTCACCCTGGATGATCACACGGCAAAGCTAAGGTTGTTTCTGTTGCTGCCAGAGGTGCGGGGGCAGGGGCTGGGTAAACGGATGTTGCACACCTGTATGGCCTTTGCACGCAGCGCTGGTTACCGCGAAATGGCCCTATGGACGCACGAAAGCCATCGGGCTGCGTGTGCGCTCTACAGGGCGTCAGGATGGCAACTGACGGGCAGCAGAAAGGTTCATTCCTTTGGGCTCGATCTTGTCGAACAAAGCTGGAAAATTCCTCTTTAATCCTCTTGCATTCCCCCGACGCGTTCGGTACATCGCCCCTGACGAGTGCCGCCTTAGCTCAGTTGGTTAGAGCGCTGGATTGTGGATCCAGAGGTCCCCTGTTCAAGCCAGGGAGGCGGTACCATCTCCCAAAACTGATTATTTTAGTCTTCGTAGAGGCTTAGACGGCATTGCTTCGTGAACTTTGGATAAGTTGGTTTTGGAACAAAAGGAGCTCAAGAGCATGATTTGCCCAAAGACTGCCCAAAAAAGTAAGCTTAACTCACAAAAAGGGCGCTGATCCGAGGTCAGAAAAGCTTGTTTTTCTAACTGTGTTTTGCGGCTCAGAAAGGATATCGAGTACGCACTATGGGGCACTTAGTGCGATGAAGTTCTAACTCGTTTTTTGTGCTGTATAGCTTTGCGAACAGTAATAGAAAGTAACCCGCGCTTCGAGGGTCAGGACCCACAAAGTGGTAGAGACCTCAATGGTGGCTTCTACCACACAGCGAACGTTCGTGAGATTTGAGCGATTGACTGAGGTGCGGACAAAGCAGACCTTGGTTCGATAGACTCCAACTTCATCGAATGGTCCATTTCGGGCGTTCCTGAAGCACTTAGTAAAAGTCAGCTCTGTCTCTGATGGAGCATTTGCAGAACAGCACAGCGAATTGCTGCGGGCCGTCTTTGGCAAGAAATAACCTGATACTTTTTCGTAGCGAGTTTACTGCACAAAGTTCGCGAGAGGCGTCATTGGGTCCCATATGGCCGTCCATGGCACGGACGCCTTCTCATCAAACTTGATATTAGCTTGTGCGTACTGGCTGAACGAATTGTCATTCGGTACGTAGGCGTCGTTCCAGAGAGTTACATTGAAAGACTGAAATGCCGGGTCACGCTGATCCAAGGGCAGGTCGAGTTCTCGCTTCAGGGCAAACCTACTTAGAGACACCTTGCAGAAGCGCTCGTTCACATGTGGCGCTGAGTAACCTCGAACCACAAAGTTCAACTCGAATTCCGTGGACCAACTCCAGAAGCGATCTTCAAGCGCGATCGGCTGTCCGGTGCCGTTATCCCCCGTGTCCGTGAATCCCCCAAACGCATCGGTTAGATCCGCGTTTTCAGAAAAGTGGTCACCGGTCAAGACCAATGCAGTCTCGCAGACATTTCGGATACCGCGCCAAGTAATCTCCGGCATGGGCACGTTCCGCACTCCTACTTCGGCGAAAATTGCCTTTGCGATCGTATCTATTTCGTACATGGCTTCCGGTGGTGTAGCCAAGGTGTGTGCGTACAGGAAATCGGACATGCCCCGAGCACCATGTTCCTCCATACGTGACATCAGGAAAAGCTGGGATGCTCCCCAAATAGCCTTGTCATAGGCGGCCTTTACAGTCCCCGGCGAAAACTGATTGCTGTCAGGGAGCACCAGCGTTGGTGCGTGATATCCCAGCCGGGCCCCAGGCTCGATGGAGGCAAACTTGCCCCTGATTAGACCGCTGCCAACAACCCGCGAACCGCCTTGGAAAGCAAGCGCGCATGCAGAGAAACAAGAATCGCGGTTACGAACCCGTGTTTCGATCGAGTCCTTGTTCCAGATCGCATAGAACATCCGAATGCCTTCGATATAGCTTCCGCCAGGACTGTCGAGACATAACGTAACGCCCTCAGCCGAGGGTCGAATGACGGAAACGATCTGCTCGGCGTCCCCACCCTCGACTATTCCGGTAAAATGGTAGTCGCAGCCTGGAATTTCCGGTGCGGCACGAAGATCACCGGCGGAGGCAACAGATACCTGAAAAAAAGCCAAAAGTCCGAATGCCAATACGCCCCTGATCACGAATAGTCTCCATACAATACAATGCCTGAGCGGACGCTATCATGTCAGGCCGCGGATGCCACTGTCTTCATGGCGCGAAAGTCAGAGTTGGGCTCGGAGCGGTCATCTGAGTCGTTCTATCGGATGACCGCGAAGGAGTGGATAGAGCACATTGCTTGGTAACTTCCATTAACGGCTACCAAGTGACTCGGCCACAACAGCAGAATTGCCCATGTCGCATCGCGCTCGGCGTTGTTGACGGCGATGGCAACAATCCTGCATCACCGACGTTGCAGGATAACAGCAGTGCACAAGGCGATGGTCAAGCTTTCAGGAGCCTATTGATAATGAGCCAGCTTGCTCAAACAATTAGGTTTTGTGCGACAATCTTCGTGACCTCATCCAAGGTCTGCTGATCGCCGGGAATTAGGTGACCATAGTGGTCGAGCGTTAAGGCTACAGAACTATGACCGGCTAGTACCGAGGCCTCTTTAATTCGTCCTGCCCTGACCAGCACCGAAACAAAGAAATGCCGCAAGCCGTGGAGACCATGATCCGTTATTGGCGGTTTGAGTTGTTGCCTGCGTTGATCATTTACGCGCTTTAGCAATGGTTTCCAGAACTTGTTTTTTACGTTGTTGTAGTCCAATGGCTGACCTGTTCTGGTTGGAAACACCCAACCCTCATTAGTTGCGGGGCAGGCAAGTCGCCATTCGGCGAGTGCTGGGCGAACAGATTGTGGAATAGGAATTGCGCGCCGGGCGTTTCTTGTTTTTGTCTTACCGACTCGTTCTTTCAGTGATTTGTTTTTGCGTACACGATCGACTTTTCGTTTTACAGTAACCGCCGAAAAGCCCACACCGAAATCGCTCCATTGCAATCCAAGGCATTGCGAAATTCTAACGCCGGTCATCCGAAGAATGAGAAACAGCGGATAGTACCTGCGATAGGTTCGCGCGATACGGATGTCATCGGACCTGTAGAGACTACGGGCCATTTCATCTAGATCCGCAATCTCTTGGTCGGAGGGGATGCGAATAGTTTTCATGTCTTCTTGCTCGCTCCAGTCTAATTTTATTTTCACTCCCTGAGCAGGGTTTGAGAACACGGCATCGAGTAATACCGCATATCCTAGGATAGCTTTCGCAACGTTTAGAGCGTGCTTGGCGGTGCTGCGGCTCGGACAGTTAGCAATCAAGTAGTTTCGAAATTCCCGCATTCTTGCTTTGTCTATGTCGCAAAGTGAAATCGGGCCAAGTTGTGGGTTGATCCAGCAGCGAAGATAAGACTCGTACCCGTCGATTGTCGACGACGCCAAGGCTGTATCGCCATCGTGACCCACAGAACTGTCACTAGGGTCAGGATTCATAACCAATAGATGACGGTTGCTGCGAGCGCGATGGCAGAAAGGAGTACTTTGGGACAGCGGTCATAGCGGGTTGCGACGCGTCTCCAGTCCTTGA